>NZ_PPDA01000013.1:0-96101 GCF_002959835.1 Veillonella sp. S13053-19
TTCAATTTTGGGCGGCATAGGCCATATTTGCCAGAAATCAGCTATCTGTCTACGAAATGTACGGCCCTGCCCAGGCATGTCCTGTTGTGTTTCTTTACTAAATAACCAATTTAGAAATCGATGAAAACATTTAGTAGTATTATCAATAGTTTGTGTAAAGGTGATGTTACACTGCTTACAATGCCATCGTTGTGATCCAGCTTTAGTTTTCCCATATTTTTGACAAGAAAATCCACAATTTATACATCTTACCAGCATGATTATTCCCTCCACTTAGAACACGATTTTCTAAGAAGATATAACCTTATTGAAGCCAGTAAAATCAAGGGGTTTGGGACTTTTTACCAACACATTTTGTCCACCCTCTAAGTTTATCAAAAGAACTTAAAATGGCGATGGAAGCAGTAATTTACTGGCTCCATCCCCTATAAAACCAACACGTTTTGTCCTATAACCCAAATATTCTTTGTATTCATAAGAAAGAAAATTTTCGTTCTAATTGAAATATTGATGTTATATATAATAAATATAAAAAGGCTGTAATAACGAATTTATCGTTATTACAGCCTTTGTATATTGTTAAGATCAATTAAGCGTTCGCTAAAGTTTTACCTAATTCTTGGCATTGAGCTTTACCGTCATCATCAGGTTCACCCAAAAGCGCTAAGCCATCAGCTACTAATTCACCACCAGCATCTTTAATGCGAGTGCCCCAGTCTTCTAACCAAGTACCACCCCAACCATAGGAGCCAAAGATTGCTACTTTTTTACCACCCAATTTAGCTTCTAATTCTGTGTAGAATGGTTCAAATTCGCCTTCTTCTAATTGTTCTGCACCCATGTCAGCACAGCCAAGAGCTAGTTTTTCGTAAGCTGCTGCGTCATCTACGGATACTTCAGAAACAGATTTTACTTCAACTTCTTGACCTGCAGCTTTGATACCTTCAGCTACTGCTTGAGCCATTTGTTCTGTGTTGCCTGTACCGGACCAATAAATTACACCAATCATCTTGTACCTCCTAGGCCGTTCTTGCGACCAATGAACTAAATGTTTTTCCCAACATCAATTGAGTTTGACAAAATTCACGACATGCTTTGTAACACAAGAAAGAGCGCTTTGCGTCTACCACATCATGGTAGACTTTCCACTCTCCACACATACGGTATCCATTACCACGACGTGAAATAAAATATTTTACATCTTTTAATGGATAACCTAGAAATACGCCGATTTCATGTGGAAAATCAATACTCGCTTCCATACGATATCTTAAATGCTCAAGCATCTCCATAATGCTCATGCGATCATGATAACCGTAGGCTTTCAAAAATGTCATCACCGCAGGTTGCCGCACATAGTCTCGTAATTGTTTCTCACGGAATACCAATAGCAGTCTACGCGCTTTACAGCGACATAATTCAAAGAAGAACAATCCTTTTTCATTGAACTCTTTATTATATTCTGTCAATACAAATTGGATTTGTTCATTCATGTCCCGTGGAATAGAAACCAAATTCGAAAGCTTAATACCTCGAATTGCCGGTGCACAATGATATCCAATGATATGGTCAATTGAATTCATCATAATAGTACCTGCCTGTTGCACATCGTTAGAATTCTCTCTAATGAGAATAATTCCTATATGCACATAGTACTCTTGATGAGAAAAATTGTCAAGAATAATTGATATATATTTTCAATAATTATTTATTTTTTGGCATTAAGCAAACCTTTTACTTTAGGGAAAACTACAGCATCATTAGCTTCATCAATAGTGATAAAGCGTGCATTCGGGCCTGTATATTTATCTTCAAAAAGATTAATATGCAAGATTTCATTATAAGAATTATTATTAGCAATACTTTTATATTTTAATGTACCCTCATAGGCATTACCTTGTTTTACTAATGGTTTTACCACTGTAAAAGTACCAAGTACCGGGCTATCCCCCTTGTTAATAGCTGCAGCTAATGCACCAAGGGCAGATGGATCCGTATTTACATGCTTTGTTTCACTCATGCGACCGGATAAGCGTTTACCTAATACTACATTAGCATACACAGCATAATGCATTTCATTTTCGTTTTTAATATTTAATGTATATACATCTGCAGACGTTGCACCTGCTTCAACAAGAACAGACTTTATATCCTTTTTAGCATCTCCAGCAAATAACGCTTTAGGATTATTCTGATACATAGCAACACCTTCAGGCAATTTAACGCCTTGGTATGTTACCGTTTGGCTTCTATTCAAAATTGACTTAATATTTGCTGCAGAACCAACAGCTGGTACTGATACTAATAGAGCTGCTGCCGTAGCAAGTAATACTAATTTTTTCATAGTTCTCCTCACCGAAACATGTTCATAATAAATGTTCAATACAACAACTAAAGGTGACGCTAACAATCGGTTAAAGTTTCTAACAATAACCATAGATTAAAGGTCTCTAATAATTTATTAGGAACAAATTATTTCTAATAACAACACAGTATTAAAGAACCGCCCACCGAGGGGCGGTTCTTTAGCATCATGGTTAGCTACCACGAATACAATATTATTTCTTTTGTTCTTTAGCCCAGCTATCGCGTAAACCAACAATACGGTTCATTACGATATGATCTGGTGTGCTATCTTTATCAGTTACAAAGTAACCTTGGCGTAAGAATTGGAAACGATCGCCCGGTATAGTTGTAGCAAGGCAAGCTTCGCCTTTACTATTGAAAACTTGTAAGGACTCATGATTGAAGTCACCTAAGAAGTCTTTACCGTCAGAATCTTCTTTGAGCAAGTAATCATACAAGCGGGACTCAATATCTACTGCAGTAGATGCTTCAACCCAGTGCAATGTACCTTTAACTTTACGTGTGCAACCACTGCCGCTCTTAGTTTCAGGATCATATGTACAGTGAATCTCTGTAATATTACCATTTTCGTCTTTAATAACGTCAGTACATGTAATGAAATAAGCGCCTTTCAAGCGTACTTCTTTACCTGGTGCCAAACGGAAGAATTTCTTAACGGGCTCTTCCATAAAGTCATTGCGTTCGATATAGATTTCACGACCAAATACAACTTCACGATTACCAAGTTCTTCGTTTTCAGGGTTGTTTTCAACTGTTACAAGCTCTGTTTGACCTTCTGGATAGTTTGTGATCACAACTTTCACAGGATCAATAACAACCATTGGACGTGTAGCCTTGAGTTTCAAGTCCTCACGGATACAGAACTCAAGCAATGCAATGTCTACAACACTGTCAGCCTTAGCTACACCAATGCGGTCACAGAAATCACGAATAGCTTCAGGAGTATAGCCACGGCGGCGTAAGCCGGAAATAGTAGGCATACGAGGATCATCCCAACCAGCTACAAGACCAGCCTCAACAAGAGCGCGCAATTTACGTTTAGACATAACCATCTTAGTTACATTTAGGCGAGCAAACTCAATTTGTTGCGGAATTTCAGTGTCATCCCAATCCTCTAATACCCAATCATATAATGGGCGGTGAACTTCGAATTCTAATGTACAAATAGAGTGTGTAATACGTTCAATGGCATCTTCAATAGGATGTGCATAGTCGTACATAGGGTAAATCACCCATTCATTACCTGTATTGTGATGTTCAGCTTTTACAATACGATAAATAACAGGGTCACGCATAACGATATTAGGATGTGCCATGTCGATTTTTGCACGCAATACCTTTTCACCATCATCGTATTTACCGTCTTTCATTTCTTCGAAGAGTTTCAAGTTTTCTTCTACGCTACGTTCACGATAAGGGCTATTGATACCAGGTGTAGAGTAATCACCACGAGTTTGTTTGATTTCTTCAGCAGTTTGATCATCTACATAAGCTTTGCCAAGAGAAATCAATTTCTTAGCATATTCGTACATTTCACCAAAGTAGTCGGATGCATAACGAACATCGCCAGCCCATTCAAAGCCAAGCCATTTTACATCTTCCATGATGGAGTTTACGTATTCAATATCTTCTTTTGTTGGGTTTGTATCATCAAAACGAAGATTTGTTAAGCCATTGTACTGTTTGCCAATACCAAAGTTAAGGCAGATAGATTTGGCATGGCCAATGTGCAAGTAGCCATTTGGTTCTGGCGGGAAGCGTGTTAATACGCGACCACCGTATTTACCAGTTTCATTATCTTTGTTGATGATAGCTTCGATAAAGTTAACAGATACAACTTCTTCAGGAGCTACATTTTTTTCAATGTCTTTATGTTCCACCGTTCTTACCTCCATAGGATAAATATTCTTTTATTTTACCATATTTTGCATAAAACCGCATATTTTTTAAGATCTTATAATTTTAGTCAAAATCAGTCAAATCAACGCCCGCCTTTTTGAGCTCTTCTAATGCAGATTCTACGTCCATTTGCGGTTTTTTATAGTTCACTTCTTCGTTTACACAAGTCTTTAACGGTTTCTTCTGAACACCAGCAATAATATTGTCAGCTGTCAAAATAGACATATCATAACGAGTTCTATCTGTGTAAGAACCAATATGTGGTACGATGAGACAATTTTCTACCTCTAACAATGGATGATCAGCAGGTAGAGGTTCTGGATCCGTAACATCAAGCGCTGCATAATCAATTTCGCCTGTTTTAAGTGCATTAATAAGCGCATCCGTATCTACAATAGGGCCACGACCAACATTAACAAATAGTGCAGTATTTTTCATTTTTTTGAAGAATGCTTCATTACACATGTGATATGTTTCGTCTGTTAACGGAGCCATCACGCATACTACATCACTAGTAGCTAATAAGTCATCTAGCTCCATATACGTAGTTTTATGAATCTTATCATCTATACGTTGATTACGGTTATGATATACAACGGTCATACCAAAAGCACGAGCACGACGAGAAATAGATACACCGATAGCGCCCATACCAATAATACCAAGGGTGCGACGACTCAAATCAAACCCTTTAATATTAGATGGTCTTTGCGCCCAACGTCCTTCTTTTACAAAATTAGCATTTTCCAAAATACGACGACTTGCAGTGGTAATCAAGGTAAAAGCAAGCTCCGCGACGGTTTCATTTAAAACGCCCGGAGTATTGCCATAAGGAATACCTGCAGCTGTTAATTCATCAATATTTACATTGTCATAACCAACAGCGGCCTGAGCAATAACCTTTAAATTAGGTGCATTTTTTACAAGATCACCATCTACATCTAAAGGACGAACACACCACAAACCATCCGCATCAACGAGCCATTCCTTTAATGTCTCCCGAGGCATTACTGTCTTTTCAGTCCATTGGCGCACTTCTACGTGCTCTTTTAAATATGCAATCGCATCCTTGCGAACAAGCCCATTTACTACTACTAGAGGTTTTTGTTCCATATGCATCCCTCCCATAAGAATTCTGTTATTATACTTATATTTTATACTAGAAAGCTAAATTAATACAACAAAAAGGAGTAAGGCCTAAGCCTTACTCCTTTGATTTTGCATTTTTAGTTTGAATTAGTTCAAATCTGCTGTACAGTTAGGACATTTAACTGCATCAATGTGAATTTCTGTTTTACAGAATTGACATTCTTTAGTTACTGGCGCTTCAGCAGCTTCTTCTTCTTTCGCGCTTTTCATCATTTTAGCTAATGCGCGAACCATCAAGAATACAACGAACGCCAAGATTAAGAATTGAATCAAATCAGTAATGAATGTACCGTATGGCAATACAGAACCAACTGCACGAGCTGCATTAATATCAGCACCAGCCATGAATGCATCTTTAGACGCAGCATTTAATGGTAAGTACAAGTTGCTGAAATCAATACCACCTGTGAACAAGCTGATAATAGGCATGAACAAGTTGCTTACAACAGAGTTAACCAACGCCGTGAAAGCAGCACCGATAATCATACCAATAGCTAGGTCCATCATGTTACCTTTGAATGCAAAAGCTTTAAAATCGTTCAAAAATTGTTTCATTTCACTACTCCTAGTTACATTTAATTGAGAATGCGTTAATAACTGTACTAATCATAAAGGAAACATGAAGAGATGTCAAGAATTTTCGATGTAGTTTTTCGAAATTATTTAATATAGTTTTTCATAATCCTATCTATTATTGTAATAAACCAGTAATTATGCGTATTTTTCGCACCATATTATTGTATATTTCTTTAAAAACTTTATATGGAATACGTAAAAAATAGAGTCTAACCCTACATCGGTTAGACTCTATTAATTAGAAAAAGTAATTTATAACCCTTTATATATACTATTATATGTTTATATCTCAGGAAGGATCTCTAGTCTCTTCTATAACAGCAATAAATTCGGGCCGTATCATATCGGCTTCTATAACTTGACTGTATTGTATATATTCCACAGTTATTTAATTTTATCTTCTATAACCTTGCCTTCACGCAAAGGACCACTTTGCTCTTTAAGGCGCGCTAGCATAACAGAGGATACAAACATCGCAATACCAGCTCCTATAGTTTCAATAGATAAACTTTCACCAAAGAACAAGAACCCATAGAAGGAACTAATAAATACACCAACGTATTGCAAGAATTGAGCCACTACGGCATTTGTGGTAACAAAGGCACCGGTTAAGAAGAACTGAGCCACCACACTAATGCCACCAATCGCCAAGATGATAAGCCAATCTGTGCCTTGAGGCATAACGAGTTTATCAGTTGTAACAAGTCCTGCAATCATACCTGTAATCATAAAATACGCCATAATTTCGAAATTACTATGCTTACCTCGCTTAGATATAAGGCGAATCGTTGTATACGCAGCCGCAGATAAAGCAGCCCCTAAAATAGCTACTAAGGCAAACCAAGTAAAGCCGGTAAAGCTAAATGGATTTACCATAACCATTACAGCTACAAAGATCAAAAGAAGCCATTTCCCAGCCCCTTTAGGTACCCGTTCTTTAAGAAATAAGGCGCTAAATATCAATACAAATATACCTGATGTTTGAAATAGAATCGTTGCATCAGATAATTTTAAATGCACTAAGGCAATAAAGTTACAAACCATGCCAAAGCCGCCGTATAAACCGCGCATTATAAGATGTCCTCTATCTTCTTTAGAGAATCGGATGCCTTGGGTATACATAACGATAAGAACCGCTACAGTACCAAATAAGCCACGGAAAAAGGCAATTTCCCCAGAAGGAATATTAGAGCCTAGCATCTTTACGAATAAATTCATCGTACTCAACAAAAGAGCCGATAACAATGCGTACATAAGGCCTTTTTTAGCCATACTACCTCCCTATATACTTCCATGTATATTTTAAAGAAAAAATCCAGTAATAATACTACTATATTAACTTAACCACACAAGTTAAATTAATATGCCCCTAAATCATACTATCCACTAAATCATAGGATCCCTTAACAAAATATATGCCGCCCTTCTAACGAAAGGCGGCATTGTATTATTCAGAGAATGTATTTACAAAATCTAAGATTTCTTGCTTCATATTCTCTTTATCGATTGCTTTTGTGAAGCGCAATGGTTTAGATTGCAATGCTTCTAATTGTTTAGGGAACGCAACACCTGTTACAGCAGAGATATTATCTAAGCTTTCATAAGGAGTCTCACCCACCTTAATATCCAATGCCTCACAAATTGGTGTAGGGAATTTGAACGGATGTGCAGTAGATGCAATTACAGTATGACGAGCACCATCTTCAGGATGTTTTTCCAATTCCTTCATGTACGCACCCATAGCAACCGCCGTATGAGGGTCCATTACATAACCATAGGAGTTATATACTTGTTGAATGATCGCTTTTGTTTCTTCATCACTAACGTAAGCACCAGCAAAATTAGCTTTAACGCGTTTGAACTCTTCTTCGTTAACAGTCAATTTACCAGTAGACTTAAGATCTTTCATCCAACCTGCTGTGCGTTCACTGTCTTCACCAGAAATATAGTACAAGAAGCGTTCAAAGTTAGAGGATTCAAGAATATCCATGGACGGAGAAATCGTCGTATAGAACGGACGATTCATATCGTATGTACCATTTTCAAAGAAATCAGTAAGTACGTTATTTTGATTAGATGCACAAATCAATTTGCCAATAGGAATCCCCATTTTCTTCGCATAGTAAGCAGCCAAGATATTACCGAAGTTACCTGTTGGAACAACTACGTTAAAAGCTTCGTCTTCATGGATAGCACCTTGAGCTACGAGCTCAGCATAGGCATTTACATAGTACACTACTTGTGGTGCCAAACGGCCGATGTTAATGGAGTTCGCACTAGAGAACATTACACCTTTTTCAGCTACAGCTTCTGCCGTTTCTTTATCTACAAAGAGACGTTTCAAGAATTGTTGAGCATCGTCGAAGTTGCCATGAATAGCAGTTACATTAACGTTCTCCCCTTCTTGCTTTTGCATTTGCTCAGCTTGCATTGGGCTTACGCCATCTGTTGGGTAGAATACTTGGATATGTGTACCAGGCACATCTTTAAAGCCTTCAAGAGCAGCTTTACCAGTATCACCAGATGTAGCAGTTAAGATAAGAACCTCTTTTTTCTCACCTTCTGCTTCTTTAGCGGCTACTAAAAGGTATGGGAATAAAGATAATGCCATATCTTTGAAAGCTTGTGTACGACCGTGGAACAATTCCAAGACGGATACTTTTTCTAAGATAGAATGTAATGGTGCAATATCGCGGGTGCTAAAGTTAGCATCAGAGTACGCAGAATTGATCATTTCATTTAAATGAGCTTCAGAGAAGCATGGGAACAACTTAGCTAATACAACAGCTGCTACCTCTTGATAGTTTTTATCTTTCACATCATTGTAAGTTAAGCAGTTCGTAGGGAATAAAGATGGTACGTATAGACCACCATCCTCTGCTAAGCCGTGCAACAATGCATATGTTTCATTTACCGCAACGGTACCGCGGGTGCTAGTATAATTCATGGAATACCTCATTTATAACTACAATGTATTTTTTCGAGTCTAATAGATTTATTATAGCATAAAAGCGCCCTTAAAAGGAGCGCTTCTATAGAATTTATATGATATTTTCACTCAAATTAAATGCTGCTAACAAAACTGAACATCACAAACTATAAAAATTAATATTTATTAAACGATATGCTTAGCTAAATGTTTTGTAAGCTCCGTAAAGTTTTTAACACCTTTCAAAAAGGTAAACTCAACAAGTCCTATACCAGAAGCCCAGATTTTAACTTCTAAGTCAAAATCAAAAGTACCTGCAGTCTCTGTCGAAAATGCTGTAATCTTTGAAAACGGAATTACTAAAACCTCTTTTTTCTTGCCTGTTAACCCTTGAACATCTATAGCTATAATCTTTTTATCTGTAACTACTAATACATCTCTAGGAGCATTAAATTCAAAACAAATTGCCTCATCAAATAATACATGAGAATACAATTCTTTTTTAGTCCCAGACTCAACATAATTTAACATCGATAATTTTTTTGTTGCTATTTCATGTCCCATATAAACCTCCCAATTCATAAACCACTACTCTCCACCTTATATTTAGTTGTAAGCATTATATTTATTAAATATAATACAAAATAATTATACCAAATAATATACTAACTTATATCAAATATCTTCCATTGTTTTTTAAACTTCATTAAATTTAATGCTATCTTTTTATAAATTTTAATCTCAAAAAAAAGGAGCCCCATACTTAGGGCTCCTTTTTTTGAGTGAAAGCTTAATTCAATAAAATTATAACTCACCTTCTGCAATAGCATCCAATGTATCAAGGGATGGAATGAAGAATAACATGCCTGTAATCGGTTTAGAATAGTCTAACAACTTATCATTTTGAGTAAACATATTGGTAAGCATTGTTTTCGTTACATCCCAGTAACGAGCATAGCCAATAAAGTATGTACCACGTATACCTTGGCCTGGTTGTGCAAACGGCACATTCATGCGAACGATTTTATGTTCTTCGTCATCGCGATTATCTTGAGCTACTACATTATGAGCAGCTGGATCTTTTTCATCATCTTCTAATTCAATATCGCTGAATTTACGACGACCAATGAATTTTTCTTGCATTTCTGTAGGAAGCGCACGCCAAGCATCTAGGTCATGCTCATATTTTTGAGCAAATGCATAGGAGCCATTGGTAAATTTAGGATCTTCCTCACCAATAACGCCCCACTCTACAGCCTCTTCACCGACAGGGTTTTCTGTACCATCTACGAAATCGATGATAGCCCGACCTTGTTCATAATGGAAGCCATGAGTTTCATCCACCACAGATGTAATAGGACGTAAGAAGCCCATAATTTGGTCTACCACAGTATACGTCACAGATTCATCATTAGAACGAACATGGAGGAATAAATCTGCTGGTACAGCAGGTACGTCTTGTTTATCCCCTTTAATGCCAGTAAAATCTTCTAATTCTTTTGGTACAGGTGCATTAGGGAACAAATAATCCCATGCTTTACGGCTAAAACCAAAAGCAATAGCTAACCCAGAATTGTTAGCACGAATACTAACAGAACGTTTAATTGCTTGGATTCTATCTGCCATATCTTGAATCACTTCAAGCTCTGCATCATGATCTTCGCGGTTTAATAACAACGTCGTAAAGTTGACACTTTGGCCAGCATCTTTGTACACATCTTGTGTTCTAGAAATATCTAAAGCCATTCGTTACCTCCTAATGAGAAAAATTATTATATAGCAATCATAAGCTATTAAGCCCGTATTGTCTATGAGATATAAAACATTCCATATCCAATAAACTCATCTCAGCTATTACAAACCTTTCAGAAAAGAAGAAAACTAAAAGCTTAAAATATCAATTGGTCATATATTCTTTTGGTATTTGTTCTATAGGCTTATTATTTACCTATATTTCTACATATTTTTTAATAATATAATGTCAAAATGATATCATATATAATATATACATTAGATAGAACGATCCTTTTCTTCACCATATAACCGTTCCATGCCCTGGCGGGTCACAAGCCAATTCTTGCCCGATTTTCTAGCCTCTTCATCGGTAAATTGTTTATTTGCATATCGCTTTAAACAGCATTGCTTAATAGAATCAGCTGGTACATTCCATCTTTCACCAGCCTCTTGTGTAGTCATTACATCATCTAGTTTCATTATAGTACTCCTAATATTACTAATAAATTATAAACGGATAATATAAAGGCAATAATATCAATTATTGACGTTAATCTTGAAATCATATCTATCTCATTGATATAATAGTTAAGAAGAGTGGGGCTCTTCCTAGCCCTCGTAGTTACTCCTTATTAATCACCGTTATCACCGCAGTTGCTAGTTGGAGGATAGCTAATATTAAGGGTAGCCACTTTTTATTATTTTTATAAATCACCTTTCTTTTGCATATAATGCGGCTTGAACACCTACATTATACTTAAGCAAGGTGATTTTTTTTGTATAACTTTCGTTACCGCACCCGCATAGCGGGTGGTTTTATGGTTCGCGACTATGTCGCGAACCAGTCTAAAGACAATAATAAGAAAAACCCGCACTACTGCGCGGGTTTATATGGTGGACCACCAGGGGTTCGAACCCTGGACACCCTGATTAAGAGTCAGGTGCTCTGCCAGCTGAGCTAGTGGTCCATGACATGACTAATTATATGCCTCTTTTATAGGAATGTAAAGAATATTTATTACATTCCTATAAAACATATGCATTAAAATTGTAACACCCAGTCTTTCATGGTATTACAAGCCTCTGTAGGAAGTAAATCACTCGTTCCTACGCAGTCTTCACCACTATATAGTTGAAGTACACTATGTGTACGACTTACCTCTTTAACAACGACATGTGTTAGATTATCCTTAGGTACACTAAATTGTAAACCATAGCGACCAAAATAGGTAAAAACAGCTTTTACGGTATCGTACTCTATATGGACTTGAAGCATTTTACCCCCGGGCCAGCATGATTCAATATTTTCTTTTGATCTTGGTTTGATAAAATCAAAAAATCCCATACTACCCTCCGATGCGCCACATTGGACGTTCTGGTTGCTCCATCCCTATTCCATCATGTCGTTCTTGTTTACGCTGTAATGCTCGCTCAATATGCTCTGCCAAGTCCTCTGCAGTCGCTCCATTGCGTACGAGTGATACTAAATCAGCCTCATCATCACGGAGCAAACATAAGCGCATTTGTCCATCGGATGTGAGTCGAACGCGATTACATGTATCACAATAGCTATGAGACATAGAGAAAATAAAGCCTACCGCCTTACCACTTGGTAACGCTAAATACGTAGCAGGACCAAAACCATATACAGAATGAACCTCTGTAAGAGGCCCCCCACTCACACGTTCCAATTGAGCCTTCCACTCATCAAAGGTCGGTCCATGGAATGCATCACCTTGGAATGGCATATATTCAATAAAGCGCCAAACAACAGGCCACTTTTCTACATATTGTAATAACGATTTAACTTCATCATCAGACCAATGTCGAGACAAAACCGTATTGATTTTTACAGACTTGAAGTTAGCATTAATAGCACTGCGAATCCCCTCAAGAACGGACTCAAGTTGCCCATCTTTACCTACACATGTAGCAAAGGCTTCACTTTCAAGGGAATCCAAGCTAATATTCACACGGTTTAAGCCTAGTTTTTTCAACCGTTGAGCACGAGATGATAATAGACTACCATTTGTAGTCATGGAAATATCTTCAAACCAACCCGTTGCTTTAATGCGTTCTAACAACTCTTCAATATGAGGATACAACAATGGTTCACCACCTGTTAGTCGCACAGCTTTCACACCAATACGATGGAAAGCCTCTAAGATGGTCATCCATTCATCAACAGATAATAGTTGTGTTTGACTTTGAGGCGTAATTTCTGCAGGTCGGCAATAGGGACAACAGAAATTACACGCATCTGTCAGCGACAGACGTACATATTCAATTGTACGGCCCCATGCGTCTTTCATAACACACCTCGTTTACCAATACAGAATTATTTAATAATAGATACTTCATCACCTACGTGAATTGTACCATTTTTAAGAACCTTGCCAAAAATACCTTGTGTCGGCATAATACAAGAACCAACTTGTTTCATGATTTCACAACCATGGTGACATTCCTTACCGATTTGTGTGATTTCAAGAATAACGTCTTTACCGACTTGTAGTTGTGTACCTACTGCCAATTCATACAGTACCATACCTTCAACTGTAATATTTTCAGCAAAATCACCCGGTTTTACATCCGCCCCTTGAGCGCGCATATGGTCGATACTTGCAATGCCAAGCAAACTAATTTGACGGTGCCAATTGCCTGCGTGAGCATCACCTTCCATACCATGATCTACGATAAGATTTGCGGATTCAATATTATGTTTCTTTTGCCCTTTTTTCTCACTAATGGAGATAGCAATAATTTTTCCTTCTGCCATGTAGCCCTTCCCTTCTTATGGGAACATACCATATACATATATATAACTTTATATAAACATTTAATTGCAAAATAAACATGTAATTCTCATTTTGGTGAAAGCATTACAAAATACTTTTACAATTATCTATATATTATAACATAGTATTTAGACATTTTCCCTGTGAATTTAATCACTAAAAAAAGAACTCTATTCTCAACGAATAGAGTTCTCATTTTTATAATTTAACGACGTATTAAAAAAAGAGTATTATAACAGCTTTTATTATTTGTATAAGCTTATAATAGCGGCTTCTTTAGTATCAAGATCTTGTTCAATAGCATTCATCTTAGCCGTTACATCAGCTACAAAAGCCTCATCTTTAATGCCAGATAAATTGATACGTACATTTAAAAATGCTGCTTTCACCGCCGCACGTGCATTAATAGCCGCAATAATACCATCGGTAATTAGGTTTTGATTGCCCTTACGAGATGCTAGTTCCGCTAAATCAAAGATTTGATACGCTAATTCACCGATTTCAAAAGGAACCATAGCCGCGTCTTTATAAGCTTGCTGAATCGCCGCTGTGCGCGTAGCCTTTTCTTCATCTGTATTCTTTGGCAAACCTAAGGCATTCATAAAAATATTAAATACATCTGCATCAGCTTGAGATAATTCGAGCATGCGATTACGAATCGCTTCGGCCTTAGTTTGAAGTTCTTCCATTTCGGACTGAACCTCTTCGTAGCCCTTTTTACCAAAGGTTAAGTTCGCTACCATTTCAGCCAATGCTGCACCTGTTGCAGCAGTTAAAGCTGCAATGGCACCACCACCAGGTGTAGGCTCTTTAGACGCCGTAGCAGCTACAAAATCTATAACACGTTGTTCTACTAAATTCATAACAAGACCTCATGTAAAAGCGATAACAAGATATCCTTGTTATCGCTTTCTAATTATTATAAAAATATACAGATAAAACACTATATAAAACTAGTTAGAGCAGACACTACCAATAGGTAGTTAAAAAAGTATCTGCTGTAAAGGATTTATATTAGAACAATCCCTTAATCGTGCCGTCCGCTTCGATATCCATATTAAGAGCGGCAGGACGTTTAGGAAGGCCAGGCATAACCATTACATCCCCTGTACGGCATACGATAAAACCTGCACCATTAGCAACGCGGATATCGGATACAGTGATGGTAAAGCCCGTTGGAGCACCTAAAAGGGCTGGATTATCAGATAAGGAATATTGTGTTTTTGCCATACATACAGGTAAACGATCTAGTCCCCAGTCTGCTAATTGTTTAATTTGTTTTTTAGCTTTGTCTGTAAAGATAACACCATCGCCACCATAAATGGTTTTAACAATTTTATTAACTTTATCTTCCAAAGTATCTTCTAAGTCATAAACGAATTTAGGTGTTGGTTTAGGCCCTTCAAGTAGCTCTACGACCTTTTTCGCCATATCAGTGCCGCCTTCGCCGCCCTTTTCCCAACATTCATTAAGCTCTACAGGTACACCAAATTCGTCGCAGAGACGAGTTAATTCTGCAATTTCAGCATCCGTATCAGTAGCAAATTTATTGATTGCCACTAATACAGGCACGTTAAAGTAACGCATGTTTTCAATAGCTTTTTGTAAGTTACTAAAACCTTTTGTAACAGCCTCTACGTTTTCTGTATTGAGTTCTTGCTTAGGTACACCACCATGCATTTTTAGAGCACGCAATGTTGCTACAATAACAATTGTATCAGGGAAGATATTACCGTAGCGGCATTTGATATCAAGGAACTTTTCAGCCCCCAAATCAGCACCAAAGCCAGCTTCTGTAACTACGATGTCACCTAATTTAAGACCAAGCTTTGTAGCTACGATGGAGTTACAACCATGAGCGATGTTTGCAAATGGGCCACCGTGAACAATAGCTGGTGTATGTTCTAATGTTTGTACTAAATTTGGCTTGATTGCGTCTTTCATAAGAAGCGCCATCGCACCTTGGCAACCAAGTTGATGAACATAAACAGGCTCACCTGCTAAATTACAGCCAATAACAATGCGACCAAAACGTTCTTTTAAATCTTCTAGATCTTTAGCTAAGCAAAGAATAGCCATGATTTCAGAAGCAACAGTAATCATAAAGTGATCTTCTCGTGGGAAGCCACAGACTTTACCACCAAGAGCAACCGTTACATTACGAAGAGCACGGTCATTCATATCTAGTACACGAGTCCAAGATAATTGACGCAAATCGATTTGCAATTCATTACCTTGATGGATGTGATTGTCGATCATAGCAGACAATAAATTATTAGCTGCAGTAATAGCGTGCATATCACCTGTAAAATGGAGGTTAATATCATCCATCGGTACAACTTGAGCATAACCGCCACCAGCGGCACCACCTTTAATACCAAATACAGGACCTAAAGATGGTTCACGCAATGTAGCAATAGCGTTTTTACCAATTTTTTGTAAGCCTTGAACAAGACCAATGCTCGTTGTAGATTTACCTTCCCCTGCCGGTGTTGGCGTAATGGCCGTAACTAGCACTAATTTACCGTCCGGCTTTGTTTCTAAGCGACGAATAGCATCAAAGGAAATTTTCGCTTTATAATGACCATATTGTTCAATGTCATCAGGTGTTAAACCACATTTATCGGCAATAACCTGTATCTTCTCCATTTTATTCTGTTGGGCAATCTCAATATCGCTTAACATACAGCCTCCTCGGCACCATGGCCATCTATCAACTATAAACTTACTATTTAATGTTTACTATTTAATACTAAATGTCTACTGTAGATGTATATTTGTACAGCTACAGTAATCTATTATATATGAAAGTAGTACATATGTCTAATATTAATCCTTAACAATTTCAGTAATATAATTAATAAATTCTCCCATGGACTATACAACTAAGCATATTAAAATGCCTAGTGTATCCTCCGTACACTAGGCAAATTTATAGTTTTCGAATATTTTAAAACGGGAATAAGATTGGTAATAATACGAGTGCCACTATACTAGATACAGCAATGAGCGGCAAACCAGCTTTCACATAATCCATGAAGCTATAGCCAGCTATATTGTATACCATAGTATTAGCAGGCATACCAATTGGTGTAGCATATGCCAAGGAACTTGCTATTACGATAGCTGCAAGCACTGCTTTTGGATCAAAGCCAAGTTGAGCGGCTAGACTAAGACCGATAGGAACTAACAACGCACAAGTAGCCGTATTAGACATAAAGTTTGTCATAAATACGCCAAGAACAAAGATTACTACTAGCACAACAATTGGAGATGGACTAGCACCAAGACTATTCACGATAATATCAGCAATTACACTGCCCGTACCAGTTTTTACCATCGCATCCCCAAGGGCCATGGAACCAGCAAAGAGCATAATTGTTTTCATGTCGATAGATTTAACAGCTGCTGTTTCGCTAATAACATTAGTAGCTACTAATACAAGAGCACCGATCCAAGCACTTACATAGAGTTTTACGCCCAATTGTTTTTCAAAAATCATAGCAGCCACTGTCAAAATCAATACAAGTGCTGAAGTCCATTTTTTCCAAGCTGGTACATGACTATAATCATCATTACCTTCAAAAGCACCATCTGGCTGATGACTTGGAGCATCTGGCAAGAACCGTTTGCCAATTGTAGCATAGAATATAGTACCTACGATAAGGATTGGTAAGCCTACTAGACCATAATCAAAGAAACCAAAGGAGCCTAAGCCAGCTTGTTGCAATCCTGCTTGCGCAATCATATTACCAGGCGCACCAATTAGAGAAATATTACCACCCATAGCAGCGGCAAATACAAGAGGCATCAATAATTTAGTTTGTTTAAAACCACTCTTTTTGCAAATACCGATAATTACAGGAATCAGTACAGCAGCTGTACCAGTATTAGATAAGAAACCAGATAAAATACCTGTAATCATCATAACTGCAACGAGCAAAGATGTTTCAGTTTTAGCAAACTTATGAACTACATTACCTACACCTACTGCTACACCTGTTGCAAAGAATGCTTCACCAATAACAAACATACCCATAAATAGTAAGACATTGGGATCCACAAAACCGGCGAACGCTTCTTTAGCGGATAATACACCACTTAAGTGCAGGCCTACCGCCACAACCATAGCGGTAATAGACAATGGGATTTTCTCCCATGCAAACATGACGATGGCAAATACCAAGAAGCCCAGGGTAATCATTACACTCGTATCCATAAATACCTCCCAATACGTGTAATATCCTTAAAAAAGGGTACAAAAAAGGAGGATTGTACAAAATCCGTATAATCCTCCTATGCAGTTAAAACTCACAATGAGATTATTTAATGAAGCTTACGTGTTTATAAATCTCTTCTAACACTTCATCTTTTTTCGCATTGTATTCTACTTTTTTATTTTCAAAGTAGTTATTACCTTCCGCATCGATGGATACGATGAGCGGACCAAACTCTTTTACACGGCAAGTCCACAAGGTTTCAGGCATGCCTAGTTCACGCCAGTTAGCAAATTCGATTTCCTCTACCTCTGTAGCTGCTAATACTGCATTACCTGCAGGGAAGACACAGTGCAATGCACCAAAGTCTTTACATGCACGAGCCGTTTCAGGACCCATACCACCTTTACCAACGATAAGGCGTACACCAGTTTGTTTTACAAATTCGTACTCGAATTTTTCCATACGCATAGATGTTGTAGGACCTACGGAAATCATTTCAAATTTATCATCCCCATGATCACGTACGATTGGACCTGCGTGCAAGATAGCACCGTTACGTACATCTACAGGTAACTCACGGCCGTATTCAACAAGACGACGATGAGCAACATCACGGCATGTTGTGATGTGACCATTTAAATATATAATATCCCCTGCTTTGATACCTTCAAGATCAGATGCTTGAATTGGTGTTGTCAAAATGTGTTTAGCCATTAGAATGTCACTCCTTTGTGAGATAGAATTTCGTACTTACCGTCTTTATCAAATACTACATGACCGCGGCGATGGTTCCAACAACCAACGTTGACAGCTACAGAAATTACAGATGGATGACGAGAGCCATGCTCGATGTTAACACCCATTACAGATTTATCACCGCCCATGCCTTGTGGACCAATGTGCAATGCGTTAATGCCATCTTCAAGCAATTGTTCCATATATGCAGCTTTTTCATTATCTGCTTTAGAGGATACTGGGCGCATTAAGGCTTTTTTAGACATAGCTGCTGCTGTATCGATAGATGTAGCAATGCCTACACCAACTAATAATGGAGGACATGCATTTAAGCCATAGCTTGTCATTAAGTCTAATACAAATTTAGCTACACCTTCGTAACCTTCACCTGGCATCAATGTTTTACCAGAACCTGGCAAGGAGCAACCACCACCAGCCATGTATGGGAAGATTTCTACATCATCACGGCCAGGTACGATATCCCATGTAATGTACGGAGCTGTACGACCAATATTTTTACCAGTATTAAATTCATCAAATGTTTCTACACAGTTGTGACGAAGTGGCGCATCTTGTGTAGCTTGGTATGTAGCATCACGCAAGATTTCTTCGAGTTCACCGATCAATGGGTAGTTAGAACCTACTTTAACCCAGAACTGTAACACACCTGTATCTTGGCAGGATGGACGATTTAAATCGAAGGCCAATTCCTGATTCTTTTTCATTGTTTCATAAATTGTTTTAGCTAATGGATTTTTTTCATCTGCAGCAAGCTCTTTGATTTTTGCTTCTACATCATCAGGTAATTTCTTTGCTACATAAGCAATGAACTTTGCGATGACATTTGTCATTTCTTGTACTTGTTGTTCTTTCGTACTCATCGTAAACCTCCAAAAGGACTTCATTATTTAAGACGCAATTATTTCTGTTTCGGAACCTTAGCTCCTTTCGATGATTTCATTCTACTCTTTTTTCAGGAAATAACTATCCAATTTACAAGTTGATTTTTGATAGTAAAAGCACGACAAATTCATACAAAATCACCCATATGATTATATTTTTACCCATCTAAAATATACAATTACACCTATATCAAAACATCAAAAAGAGCACTACCTATCAAAAAGTAGTGCTCTTTTACTATTTATTCTTATAGGATTATACCATATACAAATTTACCTATACCTAATGATTGTATATACGTTCCAAATTAGTTATAGAATTCTACATTATTTATGCTTAAAAGGATACAAAAACTATCTAAATCAGGCTTTCAATGAATTAACGACATTCTCTAACTGTGTTGTAACCGCTTTAAGTTTTTGGTTGGCCACATCTAAATCAGCTTTGTATCTAGAATCCGGTTGGTATGGTAAAAATGACTGTAATAGTTCTAAAATATCTTGCTCTTGTGTAGAAATAATTTCCTTCCAATCATGTAACTTTGTTTTACGCCCGAACTCTTTTGCTTGCTTACGATACTCCGATGGCGTCGTATGGAAGTGCTTCTTAAAGGCTACGTTAAAAGCCTTAATATCTGCAAAGCCACAATTGATGGCAATATGAGCTACACTATCTGTAGAGTTAGCCAAACTTACGGTAGCCTCCCGTAGTCTCAAACGCAATACATATTCTAAAAAGGAAACACCTAATTGGCGTTTAAAGAACTGTGACGTATAGTTCACATTATAACCACCAATTTTAGCAATATCTTCCAGTTCAATTTTTCGCTGATAATTTTCGTCAATATAAGCAATCATCTTATCAAACGTAGCTTCCGTCATATCAACAGGCTTAGAATGTACATGTATGGACTTAACTGCATCAATTTCATCATATACCTCACTGGCTAAGGCTAAATAATGATGTTCCAACCACATTTGATTAATAGGGCTTTCACCATTAGCCTTTATCAACATCATCATCGCTGCATGATGTCGTAATGAGGTGAAGAACGGATTATGTCTATTAGACTTATCAGAGCGGATCACAAATTGATACATCCCAAAATTAGAATCAAATTGTTGGAAAAACTCTTTTCCTACATGAATAACAAGGGCTGTTGTATCCTGTTCTAAAGCTAATGTAGCATGTCCAACTTGAGGAGAAATAATAATTGTATCAAGTGGCTCCATCGTGAAAACCTCACTATTACAGCTCATCTCAATACGCCCCTTTAACAAGATAAGGATTTCCGTTTCTCCATGCCAATTGTAATGATACGTACTAACCTTGTAAATATGGCTGCTAAAATCTATGTGATTATGTTTGTATGTATAGTGAAAATAATCCATTACACGTTTACTCCCTAAGGTAATTTCGCTCTCAATGCCTTTTCCTGTGATTTACTCACTTCTAACAAGGCAGATTCCTCTTGAGTCCACGGACCAAATAAAATTTGGTCTACGACAACTTCAACAGATTCAGTACATAATTTTGAATTATATACTTGTTCTAAATCACGTTTATACACTTGAAGGCTTTCAAAAAGTCCACTTTGTTCAAGTTCATTAATATTAGCGACCAAGGATTTTACAATTCCATCATGATGATCTTTAGGAGTAGCTCTCGCTTGTAAAGGATCCATGATCATCATTTCTAAATAGCGCAATTGCGTCGTCAAATAAGATAACTCTGGCTTAGTGGCAATCAAACAAAAGTCGACGGTATAGCCTTTAGATTTTAATAATGTAGCTGTATTAATTGGTACTACGGCTGAACGCAGTGTGCCTTCAATAATTAAATTGTATTGTAAAGAGCTTAATTTATCAATTACAGCCTCTACCATCTTTCCAGCAAAGGTCTTTGTATAATCTACACTATCAACACCATATTTTTCTTGTAGCTCTCTAAAATGTGGATGTTGAGCACGGTATGTATCACCATCAATGACAATATAGTCACCTTTGTACTCCAACATTTTTACACGATGAATTGTAGTCTTACCTGCCCCACTTTGACCACCTAAAATGACAGCATGAGGTGTACTAGATATATTTTTATTAAACGTTAACAAATCAATGGTACGTTCTAAGGCCTTATCAAAGTCTTCAGAACTATAGGACTCAATATCTTGAATATCACTATATGACTTTAAAGACTTAGCAACTTCCGCAATATGAGCATCAGTCCCTAGTGACGCTTTAATACGCTGCTCAATACCTGTCATCTTTGACTTTAAAGATTCTAATTCATCTACCGATGTAACCATATACAGTTCTGTATTAACAATATAAGAAAAGGCTTTTAGTAAATCTATATACTTACTAGTATTGCTATCGCCTACGATTTTACATAAGCGAGCTAGTGTTTCCGCACTTTGTTCTTTAAGAATTTCTATTTGTAAGGTTAAGTTATACTGTTCAATAATATTCATTGTTCAGTCCTCTCTCAAAGCATATAAAAATGCATCCCCACTAATCCAAGGGATGCATTCATTATGATATATTTATTTAACTACGGTCAACAGCATCTTGAAGTTTTCTTGGGCATCGAGGCTATGAGGGACTTCAGAAGGCATGATCAATGTTTCACCAGCTTTCACATTGTGTTCCACATCACCAACAACGATATGTGCCTCTCCATCGAGGATTTGCACAATCGCATCACCTACAGTTACATGCGTAGAGATTTCTTCGCCCTTTGGTAACGCAAACAAGGTAATGCTGAGGCGTTCATTTTGGGCAATCGTAATACTAATCACTTGTCCCTCTTTATACTCCAAACGATCGCCTAGATATAAAATTTCGTTGACTGGGATATTTTTTGTGAAAGTCTTACTCATAGAAATCACTCCTTATATAACTATACAATGATAAAAGTATTCAAAAGTAGATTGAAATAAAGTTTGTCAAAACTCAATTGATGTAACTAAAAGGTTTATCCTTTTGTCGACTTTATTATAAATTAATTGAGATTTAATTTCAGTACCTACAGCAACAGTATTGAAATAATTTTATATAAACAAATAGACGAGGCCTCTAAAGAGACCTCGTCCTATTATTTTTATCACTAAATATTACAGATATGTAATATCCTAAATTTTGAAATATTAAATGTCTATAACTATTAATCTCATATAATTTAAATCGCAGGTAGTAGTCCTAATAGATACACATCAAAAGTATCGCCAGGACGTACTTCGTGTACGCCTTTCGGAATGCACGCCAAGGCATTAACTGTATATAAGCCTAACATGCTGCTACTGTTAAAATGACGGTTAGCCACAAAGCGTGGAGCGCCACCACCAAAGATTACTTTACCTTGTACATAGCGATCAAAAGCATTGCGTTTAAAGATTTCCGAATCCATAACACAGGCCACTACTGGTGTAGTCCAGTTTGCCAAACCTTTATAGCGCTTCAACGTTGGCGCTACGATTAAATGCCAGCCGTTAAAGGCAGCCCCTGGATTGCCAGATAGACCAAAGATGATCTGACCTTTCGGCGTCACAGCACCATAGGATGCCGCACCAGGACGCATTTGAATACGTGCATAAATAGATTGAGCACCTAGTTTCTCATAAATAAGAGGCATCGTATCAAAGAGACCTACTGATACACCACCAGAACTGATGATAATATCTGCCTCTTCACTAAGTTTCAACACGTGGTTAATTTCAGACTCTAGTTCCTCTGGCGCATCGCTTACATGATAGTGTGTAATCTTATGAAAGCCTAAATCCTCCAAGAGACCACAAATCATAGCTCGATTAGAATTATAGATTTTACCAGGTGTTAAGCTTTCACCAGGCTCAATCACCTCATGTCCGGAGGTAAGAACTAACACACGTGGCATCGCATTGACAGTTATCTCAGTCCGACCAAGACCAGTCAAAATGGTTTGTACTGAAGATGTTACCTCTGTTCCACGAGGAATCACAATAGTACCAGCACGACATTCCTCACCTTGAGGAATGATATGATCCCCACATTTGTATTTACCTTGCATGGTAATTGTTGTACCCGGCTCTCCAGAGCCAACTACTTGTTCCTGCATAATTACGGTATCACATGTATCCGGTACAGGTGCTCCAGTCATAATTCGCACTGCATGACCAGGTTCAACAGCCTGCTCCCATACAACGCCGGCACCAATAATACCGTCAACGATATATTCATTACGACCTTCTTCGTAGGCGATAGCATAGCCATCCATGGCAGATTTAGGGAATGCCGGTACATCAGTTGAGGCCATAATATCCTCTGCCAATACGTACCCCTTCGCAGCCTTAACAGCTATAGTTTCAGTTTTATGAACTTGTGTTTGTAAGGCCTCATCCCATAATTGGAGTGCCTTCTCAACAGTAACGACGGCCATGTAAACTCCTTATCATTTCCTGTATATGGCGTACCAATTCAGGTACGTCTTGATCCAACTTACCAATTTCAATTGTGGCCACTCGGTCCATTGCGTCCGAGATAAGCTCTTCCGTATATCCCTCTTGGGTAACCTCTATAATAGGGGCAATACCTTGAGACCTTGTTTCTAGTATAACAATATCTACAGGCATATGCTGTGTCAAATCGTACAAACTAGACTGTTCTTTTGTGCGTATACGAATCGCTGTTTCAGTAGGGCCTGCAATAGCAACAGCATCAGCGCCGGCCTTATACATAAGGTCTGTATCGGTTCCATCATGATCCATTTGAAAGCCATGCTTATCGCTCTTTACAACACCGACGGATAAACCAACTCGTTGTAATTCTGAAACTAGACGTGTTACTACCGTTGTCTTTCCAGTTTTCCGTTTAGATGCCACTACACTAATGAGCGGCACACGACGGAACTCATTTTCTGCTAAAGCACGTGCCCATTGATAGTCTTCAAATCGATTAATATTACTTAGTTCCCAAGTATAATCACTAGCATCCACAGCTTCAACGTGACCGATGACATCAAGGGCATGATGCAAAGACATATCCTCACCGACGAGAACAGACTGAATTAAAGATGCAATATGCGTTCTATAAATACCAGCCATAGGCTCAGCTTTGTCACTATTACCATATGGGATAATGGCGTTCCAATCATTATGTTCTACTTGGTATAGCCAGTCAAAATAGAGATCCATCTCCATAAATGGCATATCTACGGCCATAACTGCATAAGCAGGGCTAGGGCCTACCGCCAAAGTGCTATACAGGCCTCCTAAGGGCCCACAGCGTTCAATAGAATCCCGAACAATAGAAACTTTTTCTTGTTCATCGTTCGATAAAGTATCAATAATATGAGTCTGAATGGCATGACCTAATTGCTCATCGTCTCCAATAGAGATTAAAATATCATGTACATCTGCATCAAGCCCCTTGCGAAGCGCATGAGATATGAGGCTTTCACCACCAACCCAAGACAATAAAGCCTTTGGTTGGCCCATTCTGGTACTAAGACCACCAGCTAAAATAATTAAACCTAATTTATCCACGACGTCGTAAACCTCGTTTAACACCTTGATAGATGAATAATAAAACTACAATATTTAAAATGCCATCTGGCACCATATAGGAAGCATTATAAACCATAGAGTAAATCCAAGGATTTTGCCCTTGTGGTGCATAGCTAGCAAAGACTACGGCGCCACTAGTAACAGATACGGCCCAACGCAATGCGATGCCTACAATAGAGCCTGTAATAAGTCCAGAAGTAGAATCTTTGAAGTAACCGCAAACGCCTATAGCACCATATGCTACCAAGTAGTCTAAAATAATACTCAAGTAATGAACAGATGATTTAAAGCCTAAAATAAAGTGTAAAATACCGTACACAACACCGGCAAAAATACCGCGTGTGCCGCCCCAACGGTACGCATAAAGCATAAGTGGTACTAAAGCTGCAGCCTTAATAGATCCCCCTTGTGGCATATGGAAAATCGTAATAAATGACAAAACTTGTGCAATAGCGATTGCTACGCCAGCTTCTGCTAGCATTCGAGTTTTTGATTGCTCCATTTCAATCGACCTCCTCACAATTATATTTTTTTATATATATTTTAACTGATATTTTTTATTTATACAGTCTACTTGTATTGTACTACAGTTTTTTTGTGATACCAAACAAAATATTCGGAACGTATTGAAAATTTTACGAGTCTCTTGTATAATGGTACAGGTTCAATATGTAATACCCGAAGGAGATATAGAAACTATGATTAACACAACGAACATCTTTGATTATGAAGACGTGCAATTGATTCCTAATAAATGTATCGTCTCTAGCCGTAGCGAATGTGATACACATGTAAAATTAGGTAAACGCACATTCCGCTTACCAGTGGTACCTGCAAACATGCAAACTATCATTGACGAAGAGTTGGCTGAAAAATTAGCACGTGAAGGCTATTTCTATATCATGCATCGTTTCCAACCTGAACGTCGTATGGACTTTGTAAAACGCATGCACGACCTTAACTTATATTCTTCTATTTCTATCGGCGTAAAAGCTGAAGAATTTGCTTTAGTTGATGAATTCAAAAAAGCAAACTTAACACCTGAATACATCACAATCGATATTGCACATGGTCACTCCAACGCAGTAATCGAAATGATTCAATACATTAAAAAGAACTTACCTGAAACTTTCATTATCGCTGGTAATGTTGGTACCCCTGAAGCCGTTCGTGAACTTGAAAATGCTGGTGCTGATGCTACTAAAGTAGGTATTGGTCCTGGTAAAGTTTGTATTACTAAATTAAAAACTGGCTTTGGTACTGGTGGCTGGCAATTAGCTGCTGTTCGCTGGTGCGCAAAAGCAGCTACAAAACCTATCATCGCTGACGGCGGCATCCGCGACCATGGCGACATCGCTAAATCTATTCGCTTTGGTGCTACTATGGTTATGATTGGTTCCCTCTTTGCTGGTCATGAAGAATCCCCTGGGGACGAAAAAATCGTTGACGGTAAAGCAGTAAAAGAATACTTCGGCTCTGCTTCTGAGTTCCAAAAAGGGGAACGCAAAAACGTAGAAGGTAAAAAAATCTTTATCGACTCCAAAGGTTCTATCTTTGATACATTAGTTGAAATGGAACAAGATTTACAATCTGCCATCTCTTATGCTGGCGGTACTACTCTACAAGCAATCCGCAAAGTAGACTATGTACTTGTTAAAAACTCCATCTTCAACGGCGATCGCTAATATAATATTACATGTAAAAGCCACAGGATTTATCCTGTGGCTTTTTTGTATCTCATCGATAATATATAACGAATCAACATATTTATAATAATATTACCATATTTCATAAAAATTGCCCCAAAGACATATCGTCTTTGGGGCTATTATTTATACTTCAGCTTCTTTGGATTTGTCCATTAACATATATGCATATTTACCAATTGCAGCACTTACTACAAGTAATGCAGTCAATACGATAAATGCCACTGTAAGACTTGTGCCATGAGCAATGAAACCAATCAATGCTGGTCCCATCAAAATCCCCATATAACCAAGCATCGTAGATGTTGCCACAGCTTGTGTCATAGGAATAACATTTTGTTCCCCCATAGCAGAGAATAAATTTGGTACTACCATAGCTAAGGAGATACCTAGCAATAAATACGTATACATGGATCCATAACCTGGTAAGAATACGATAAGCCCCATTGCAATAGCACCTAACAAATAACCACCAATAACAACTTGTTTAGAGGTTAAGTGTTTACCAATTGTATTCCCAAGCAAACGGCCAATACACATGGTACCATTAAATAACATAACGCCCATAACGGCTTCTTCGATAACGATACCTTTATCTTCGAATAAGTATAATGCACTCCAGTCCCCTACTGCACCTTCAACTAAGTAAGATACAAAGGACAAGAGACCAAAGATAATAGCAATTGGATGGAATGATAATGGACTTTTAGATTTTTTAGTAACCTTTGCATTTGGATCACTACCAAAGGTCAACATGAATTGGCTGACTACAACCATGGCAATGAATAATACGATGAGAAGTCCCCAAATACTTTCATTAACAGGTAGGGACAATATTTTTAAAAGAACGAGTAAAACGCCAGCACCAGCAAAGCCACCTAAGCTCCACCCACCATGATAGGCACCCATCAAGTGCTTTTTGCTCACCTTTTCTGTCAAGATAGCTTGTAAATTGGCAGATGCACCACTTAAGCCGACGCCAATACCAAAGAAGAATAAAGCCGCTGTGGTCGTAGCAATTGTAGAACACATGGTAACAATAGCAAGAGATAACATCCCAATAAAGCTAGCTAGTAAAACGACTTTCTTGCATCCAAAGTTCTCTACTAGCTTACCAGCTATGGACATGGACAAACAAGAACCTACACCGAGCACTAAAATCATAGAACCAAGTACATCTTCACCGATGCTAAGCTTTGCTTTTAAATATGGTACAAAGCCAGCCCATAAAGCTGTATACATACCGGGGATAAAAAAGCCTCCAAAGGCACCACGAATATTTGCTGTTGAAATAGAAACTTGATTGTTCATTACATCCTTTCTGGCTTCTAGAACCGTCCGGCGAAGAAAGGCCCTTTTTATCCGCAATGAGCTAAAACATGCACCACTGCAGGAAACCATTTTAATTACATATGATTTAATCTTGGAATATGATAAACCTCTTTACAAAAAATGTAAAGAGGTTTATTTAGCATAATTCAATATTAACTTTATGCGTTAATAGGATTTAAGTCAACACTATGTATAGATGGTTTAAACACAGTCATATACAAAGTATAAATATTAATAAACGGAATAAACAATGTTACTAACCAATAACCGCTAAGACCTGTATCATGTAATCTTCTAACAGTACAACTGATATTAGCTAACATATACCATAACCAAAAGATCCAATATATAATAATACTCGCAACAATAGCTGTTTCAATATTAAATATATTTTCATAAAAAAAGAACAATACAGAATTTAGAGCATTTGTTAAAATTTGAAACATAACCACGCCCCAATATAATTCTTGTCGTTTTGCTCTTGTTCGGTAATCAAATAGCTTATTAATAAACATAGCTTTAAAAGAATCTATAGAATGAGATAATCCAATAGCATCCCAGTAATCCTCTTTCTCAGTAGTTTTACTAGGACTATAAAAGGGTTCAAAGAAAATAATATAATCATCACTCTTTTGATTCCCATTTGAAAGACCATGTATATTTTCTTTTTTGTTTGATGGTAGTAGTACAAGCAATAGAGATAATATATGTTCATAGAAAAAATAGCTATAAAGGTTAAATGTTATACTAATATTAATATGATCAAAACTTTGATTATATCCCCAATAGCATAAAATACCTATATTAAAAGCTAAAATACAACACTGTATATACTGTCCAATACGTGTATTACTATAATCATTCAAACGTCTCTTAACTAATTCAGATAATACATAAGCACCTATAACATTAAAAATAATTGTTATTATAATAAACATTGGTTCATCAATCTTGTAATTAGAGGAAAAAATTACATCATCAAAATACTCCTGAAAAGTTTCATTGAAGTTAAATTTTAGAGAGCCTATAATCCCAAGAAGGTTTATTAAGTTACCAAAATATATCTCTATAAAAAGAAATATTAAGCCTACAAAATACGAAAAGCGAGTCAATCTTTGATTAAAAAAAAGATTTCTAATATTATGTTTTAATAACAACCATTCATCCAAAAAGTTAAAGTTAATCATTCAAGCTCCGTATTTTTTATATCTAAATAAAATATTAACAACAGTACTAACTAGTACCATAACATATTACACAAGTTTTAGTATATATCCAAATTTAATAGAGTATCCATATCCCCACACAGCTAGTAAGTAATGCCACAAAAACAGGTACAGCAGTTCGTTTAAGTAAGTCTACTGACTTAATATGCGCCACGCCTGATACGCCGACCATTACGGGACTAATGGGACTAAGGAATAAGCCTAGGCTTGCACCGTTTTGCATACCAAGCATAGTATTAATTGGATCAAGGCCTAGATGAGCTACGATATTGGGTACTAGTGGAACTAATGTAAATAATGGTGCCACATTGCTGCCGGTCACCATGCTAAGACCCAACATACCGCCCCCTAGAACAGAGGTAAGTCCAATGGAGTTAAGAGATAGTGTTTGAAGAGCACTAACTAAGGATTCAATAATTCCTAAGCTCACTAAGCCTAGTGCAAAAATCTGTCCCCCTATAATTAGTGTTACAGCATAGGAAAATTGATTTCCCATCCCCTCAAAGAATATAGTCGTACTTTTAAGGACTATCCGTAAATTACGATGACGAATTAATTCCGCTAACAAGGCAATACCAAAAGCAAGCATCATAGCCAACGTTACATTCATCTTCACCCCAGGTAAACCGTATTGACTAAAGCCCAAAATAAAACACAATGGCAATAAAGGGAATAGCATATACGGCTTAGGACCTATGGGCGCCTTTGGAATACTTTCACAAGCATCTATAGCCTTAGATTCCTCCACCCGATCACGATATTTCTGCCAGAAAAAGTGTGCTATAGCCGTCACAATAGCGACTAAGAAATAAAGACGCAACTGGTAGCCTACAAAATAGTTTGGCACAGGCATATTTAAGGTCTTTGCAATGAGTAAGGTAGACACCGCACCAGGTCCTACGTCCATAAGGTGCCCCGTAGCAATAACCGCTGCAGCCCCCACGGGGCTCACGCCAAGGCGAAGCAATACGGGATACATAGTAACCATCATAAGGAGTGCAAGGCTCAACGGATTAGGTACACAAATGGATAATCCCATATTAAGAAGAAACATTAGGGCCAGTACAATATATGGGCGATTTAGACGATATAAAGGACGTATAAATGTATGTGCTAATCTCGTCCCTGCCCCAATATGCTCCATATATTTTGCATAACCAGCACAGGTCATAATCATGAGACCTAAATTTACTATATTCTCGGACGTGGTAATGCGCACGATATCCATGGCATCAAATACCAAGACACCTGTAGATTGAGACTCAACGAGTATAGCATCAATCCAATTTGCTTCATAAGCAATAAACATCATGAGAATTCCCATACCAATTAAAACTGGCTGTGGTTGATAGCGCTTCATTAACAATATACCTGTAATAGCAATAATGGTGATACATATAACTATATTCATAAATAAGCACCTCTCAACTAGAGAATATATATTAGACCTATATAAGATGTATACTACACTTGTATTAAACCCATGTTATACCTATATTATACCTATATCATGCACAAAAGATAAATAAAGATACAATGAAAAAGCACCATAATCCTTAAGATAATGGTGCTTTTATGATGAAAAGATTTAATTGATTTTATTATTAAACATACAAATATCCAATCCATTGGGCGAATCAGTATGTATGTTATTGCTTATATGATTAAATAGTTTTATTTATGCTCTTTCAACCATGCAATAGCGTATTCTGCATATACAGCTGATGCCGCAGATAGTACGGAGTCATCCATGTTAAATCGATTGTTATGATGATCGTACGTAGCCTCTACATTAGGATTTTGAATACCAATAAAGGCAAAGCATCCTGGTTTATCTCGTAAGTACCACGCAAAGTCCTCGCCTGGCATAACTTTACGCATTTTAGATAATTTCTCTTTACCTAATGTATCAATAACAACGCGTTCTGCCAATTCACTTGCTTCAGGATCATTAATGGTAGGCGGCACTTTTTTTACATACTCTAATGTAGCAGTAGCACCATAGGCTTCAGCAGTATGTTCTACTACGCGTCGTATAGATTCTACATAATACTCTTCTTGATTAGGATCAAAGAATCGAATGGTACCACCCATTTTCGCTTCACCAGGGATAACATTCCATTCAGATCCGGAGTGAATATTCCCAATAGTTAATACAAGAGAATCCAATGCACTAACATTACGAGACACTACGGTTTGCAAGTTCATTACGATAGCACTAGCCACAACGATAGCATCCACTGCTTGGTGTGGCTGTGCACCATGGCCTTGCTTACCTTTTACATTGATAGTAATTTGGCTACTTGCGGCCATACGAGGTCCTTCCTCTACAGAGATAAGACCTGCTGGCAAGTCGATCCACACGTGACCGCCAAAGATAGCATCCACCTTATCGTACCAGTCGCCAAATTTGATGAAATCTGGTGCCCCAGCCCCGGTCTCCTCAGCAGGTTGAAAGGCTAAATATACGTCGCCTTCGATGCGATCTTTCATAGACAGTAACATCTTTGCAGCGCCTAACAAGATAGCCATATGACCATCATGACCACAGGCATGCATTTTGCCTTCAGTTTCTGATTTATAGTCTACTGTATTATGTTCGTGAACAGGCAATGCATCGATATCGGCGCGCAACGCAATGGCTTTACCAGGTTTAGCACCTCGGATGATACCAATTAAGCCGATGCCACGCTCTGTATCAATGTGAACCTCTACCCCCATAGACTCTAGTTCTTTAGCCAAGGTCTTAGTTGTTTCAAACTCTTCATTACTGAGCTCAGGATGTTTATGGAAATATCTACGCCACTCTTGAACGTAGCCTTTATATTGTTCGATTAAATCGCGACTATGCATGGTATCGCCTCCTTATAAAATCCCATAATCAAGGGGAATAACAGGGTAAAAGTAAAAGAAAACGACAGGCATCGCCATGTCGTTTTCTTTATGTCTTATCGGTTGCGTAATACGGCTTGTACCGCCAAGGATACAACAGCTGTTGCAACTGCCACAGCAGCAGTGATTTTTGCTGTTGTGAAAAGTTCTTCTTTTGTAGGTTTTGCTTTAGCAGCAATATTCAAAGTTTTTGCTACTGCAGGTACCAATACTTCATTACGTAAGGATTCTGTATTCATATTTACTCCTCCAATATAGACTGTTTCTTCTAGGTTAACACGAATGAGAACTAAAGTCTATATATTCATTGATTTATTTCAATGATTATACGAGTACTCAACTGTTTTAAATGATGTTTATGAAAGTTATGCCAAAATTATTTTGCTGCTAATTCTTCAATCACTTCCGCTAAAATAGTGATTGCTTTTTCTAGTTGTTCTTGTGGAATATTAAGAGCTGGCAAAAGGCGTACTTTATTTTTAGCAGATAAGCATACAACGCCCTTTTCAAGACATTTAGCGATAACTGCTTTAGCATCTACTGTTGTCTCAATGCCAAGCATAAGCCCCATACCACTAACACCAATAATACCAGGCTTACCAGCTAATGTAGATTTTACGTATTCCCCTTTTGCTTTTACAGAATCAAGGAATTCAGGCGTTAACCGGCTAATGATAGTATTACCAGCCGCAGCACAGATTGGATTGCCCCCAAAGGTTGTAGCATGGGCACCAGCATTTAACACGTATTGCATTTTTTCATTAAACAATGTGGCACCCATTGGTAGACCGCCTGCTAAACCTTTTGCAGTAGATACTACGTCTGGTTCGATGCCAAATTGTTGATATGCATATAGACTGCCCGTACGACCATTACCAGTTTGTACTTCATCGATTAACACAAGTTGATCATGTTCATGAGCATATTTTGTTACAGCTTGCACGAACTCTTTTTCTAAAGGCATAACGCCACCTTCACCTTGTATAGGCTCCATCATGATGGCACATACGGCAGGATTGGAAAGAGCTTGTAGGGCCGCATCAATATCATTGGCAGGTGTATGAATAAAGCCTTCTGTAAATGGGAAGAAATGTTGATGGAATACATCTTGGCCTGTAGCAGACAAGGTAGTAATAGTACGACCATGGAAGCTATTAACCAAGGTGACGATGACATGACGACCTTCACCATACTTATCATGGCTATATTTACGAGCCGCCTTGATAGCACATTCATTAGACTCTGCACCAGAGTTGGAGAAGAATACCTTCTTCATGCCCGTTTTAGCACACAATTGTTTTGCCAATTCAATTTGTGGTAAAGAATAGTACAAATTTGAAATGTGGTTCAACTCATGAGATTGTTTTGTCACAGCCTCTGTCCATTCATCATCATCTACACCAAAGACTGTTACACCGATGCCAGAGCCAAGATCGATGTATTCTTTACCATTTACATCCCATAATAAGGAACCTTTACCTTTTTCAAAACATACGTTAAACCGGCCATACGTATTGGCTATATATTCTTTATCTTGCTTTTCAAAATCTATTGTATTATTCATTATATCCTCCAAACGTACGGCCTTGCCGCCGTCTATCTATATGAACAGTAATCAAATGATTACCAACATTATATTTACTACTTTAAGCTACAAACATGGTACCAAGACCTTCATCAGTCAACAGTTCAATAAGAATGGCATGTGGAATTTCACCGTTGATGATGAACACCTTCTGTGCCCCTGCTTTAATGGCCTCTAAACAGCAATCTACTTTAGGAATCATGCCTCCTGCAATAATTCCATCCGCTTTTAATTGCTCCGCCTCTGCCATTGTAATTTTTGAAATTAAAGATTCTGGATCATTCACATCTTTTAGTACGCCATCAATGTTAGTCATGGCAACCATGGTTTCTGCCTTGAGGGCGCCTGCAATTTTTGCAGCTACTGTATCGGCATTAATATTATATGTCTTACCATCTGCCCCCATACCAATGGAAGAAATTACAGGAATATAACCTCTACTGATAACATCGTGAATAATGCTCGTATCAATAGTATCTACAGAACCTACATAACCAAGCTCATCATTTTGTTTATGAACTTGAATCATATTTCCGTCTACACCGCAGAGGCCTATTGCTTTACCACCAAGATCGGTCAGGTCTGCTACGAGACCTTTATTAACCTTACCGGCTAATACCATTTGTACTACATCCATTGTCGCTTCATCGGTAACGCGTAAACCATTGGCAAAGTGAGACTCAATTTGCATGGCCTCTAAGGTGCTATTAATAGCCGGCCCTCCACCATGAACGAGCACAACTTTCACACCTACTAATTGAAGTAATAGTAAATCTTTCATAACAGATTTTTTTAATTCTTCATCAGTCATGGCATTACCGCCATATTTAACGACTACGTATTGATCTGTATACTGTTTTATATATGGAACGGCCGCCGTTAGTATCTGCGCCCGCATTGCATTTGATACATCCTTCATAGTATTACCTCTATCCCAATGCTAATCCAGTCTCTTCTGACAAGCCTAACGCTATATTCATGCATTGAACAGCTGCACCAGATGCACCTTTACCTAAATTATCGAATATGGCATGAACCATAATTCGTTCATCGTTGCCTGTCACATAAATTTTCATGCTATCCGTATTGCTCAACTGATTGGCATTTAACATGCCTATATTACTGTTCTCAGTAAATGGTATGACAGTAATGATTGTGCTATCTTTGTAAAAGTTTTCTAATACCTGTTGCACTTTATCAATGCTTATTGGTTTTCTACACAAGCGACTATGAATACCAACCGTCACCTCCATACCAGAATAGTAGTCATCAACGATAGGCATAAAAATAGGCGCTTCACTAAGGCCACAAACATGTTGCACCTCTGGTAAATGTTTATGTTGTTGACTAAGACCATATTGACGCGGTGCATAAAGGAAATAATCCTTTGGATTACTTTCATATTGACCTATCATCTTTTTTCCGCCCCCACTATAGCCTGTTAAAGATGTTATAGTGAAAGGATAGTCCGCTGGTACTAGTCCTGCTTTGACAAGAGGTGCTATACAAGCAATCATTCCACTCGCATGACAGCCAGGGTTAGCAATATGTTTTTCAGTAGCAATGGCTGTTTTATAATCCGCACCGAGCTCTGGGAAGCCATAAGCCCAATCAGCAGCCGTTCTAAAGGCAGTGGATGTATCAATTACCTTACATGGCAATTCACCGATAGCGGTCATGATTTCTTTAGATGCCGCATCAGGCAAGCAGAGAAATACAATATCTGCCTCCTTCGCGACCTCTTTAATAGCCTCCACATTTTTACGATCCGCATCAGCTGTAGCTAATAACTCTATATCTTTTCTATCGGATAACCGTTCATGAATTCTTAAACCTGTCGTACCTTCATGACCGACAATAAATACTTTATAGGGTGCCATAATAAACCTCAATTCTCACCTATTGGTGACTCACACCTATTTATACAACTCTCAGTTATTACTTTCGCCGATTATAAATAGGAAACAAAGTATACGATTCATCACCTTCTAGGGAGATGAAATTATTTCAATGGATAGTCACTAAATGTAGCAACCATAACGGCCTTAATCGTATGGAGACGATTTTCTGCTTCTTGGAATGCTAAGGAGTTTGGACCTTCAAATACCTCTTCCGTTACCTCAATACCATTCATGCCGAACCGTTCAAAGATATCTTTACCTACTTGTGTTTCCGTATTGTGGAATGCTGGCAAGCAGTGACAGAATTTTGTATTTGGATTGCCAGTTAATGCCATCATTTCTGCATTAACTTGGAATGGTTTGAACGTATTGATACGTTCTTCCCACATATCATATGTATCGCCCATGGTTACCCATACGCCTGTATAAATTACATCTAAACCTTTAACACCTTCGGCTACATCATCTGTACAGGTAATGGTAGCACCTGTTTCTTTTGCAACTTTTAAGCATTCTTCATAGAATGGACCAGCTGGCCAATATTGTTTAGGGCCAATGAGTCTAAAATCCATGCCCATTTTAACGGCACCACTCATCAATGCATTACACATATTAGATTGGCCATGGCCAACATAGGCAAAGGAAATCTCATTCAATGGTTTCTCGATGTTTTCTTGTATGGTTAAGAAATTTGCCAATGTTTGTGTAGGGTGATCCATATCAGTTAGACCATTCCAAATTGGCACGCCAGAGTATTCTGCCAACGTATCGACATCCTCTTGGTCAAAGCCTCTAAACTCGATAGCATCATACATGGAACCAAGCACACGAGCCGTATCCTTCAAGGATTCTTTTTTGTTCATTTGAGAACCTGTAGGTCCAAGATATGTTATATGCGCCCCTTGGTCAGCAGCCCCTACTTCAAAGGCACACCGCGTCCGCGTAGAGTCTTTCTCAAAGATAAGAACGAAGTTTTTACCTTCTAATGTTTTGATTTCTTTGCCCGCTTTTTTATCGGCTTTCAATTTTGCAGCTAAATCCAAGAAGTATTTAATTTCTTCTGATGTATATTGAAGCATTGTTTTAAATGATTTATGTTGTAAACTTTTCATGATAACCTCTTATTTCAAACTAATTTTCTTGTAAAAACTCGGCCGCTAATGCTGCCATCATGGTAATGCCTGATTCTAAGATGCTTTCATCAATAGTAAAGCATGCATTATGTAATGCTGGATTACCTTCAAATCCCGTGCCTAGCCAAAGGAAGGCGCCTTTGATTTTATGAAGGTATGCGGAGAAATCCTCTGCCGCCATGGATGGAAAATCGGGATGTACGACCGCCGCTTTGCCAAGGTATTTTTCTACGATGGATGTTGCATAATCAATAGCTTCTGGATGATTAATAGTAGCACCATGACCACGTTTATAATCTAAAGTGCTTTCTGTTTTAAACATCACATCAAGCGCCTGTAAGCTTTCACCTAATCGTCGCTCAATATAATCTCGTTTTTCTGGTTCATAGGTACGGCAAGTGCCTTCTAAATATACATCACCGCAGCCCACATTATATCGGTCACCACCATTGATGACACCAATAGTACACACAAGATTTTCCATTGGATTCGTTTCACGAGCCACCATAGACTCTACATTAACAATCCAGTTTGCAGCAGCCACGATGGCATCCACCCCATTGTGAGGTTCCGCACCATGAGTAGCCTTCCCTTTAATGTGTACGAGGAAGTGATCGGATGCAGCCATGAGATTACCTTTTTTAAGCCCTATAGTTCCCACTGGTAGTTGAGGCCACACATGAAGACCATATATCTCATCTACGTCATCGAGGATACCGCTATCTACAATACCTTGAGCACCTGGAAACAAAGCCTCTTCTTCCGAAGGTTGAAATACGAGCTTTACAGTACCGTACAATTGATCTTTTATGGATTGTAGAATTGCACCTGCACCAAGCAAAATCGCTATATGACTATCATGACCACAAGCATGCATTACACCTTCATTTTGGGAGGCAAATGCTAAATCTGTTTCCTCATGAATGGGTAATGCATCTATATCAGCACGCAATGCAATAACTGGCCCCGTATGAGCTCCTTCGATTTTGCCGATAACTGCATAATCAGAAACATCATTTACAAAAGGAATTCCTAATTCACCAAGAACCTTTTGGATAAATAAAGATGTATGTTTTTCTTCACCAGATAACTCTGGATGGCTATGAATATATCGACGCCATTCCACAACTTGTTCTATATATTGTGAGGCGTATTGTTTGATTAAATCTTGTAATGTATTCATTACCTTATCTCCTTTATACACTTCATGTATATTTTATACATATTTTGTGTATTTTTATAACCTATGTACGTATTATAATACCACCAATCACAAAGTACAAGTATTTATACGCAATTTATGTATTTTTATTTTGTATATTACAAATTAATTTTAGTCATAGAACTATAAACTTAATGTTAACTTAATATATTTTCAGAAGATTTATTATAAAAACAACTAATGTATCGCCAATGTTATTTCGGTATAAAAACAAAAAGACACCTTTCAAAAAAGGTGTCTTTCCGCTATATTGTTTTATGTATTCTTAAAATCTTATTTTGCAATGACTGATTCATCGAGCTGTGTACCATCAAGCAAGAATGCTTTTACAATCAATTTATTTGGTGTAACAGTCATAGTCATATAGTTATTCTTATCACGATCTGGCGCTACATATACATCTAATGGATGTTCTTTCCACTTAGGGCGACGAGCATCTCCAGCGATACCAGTCAGGATATATAAGGGCCCCGAAGCATCTCGATTAAAGTTGCGTACATGCCCTCTATTACGATAAGAATGTAAATGAGCTGACAACACTAAATCTACATTAAACTCATCAAAGATAGGCATAAACAATACGCCTTCTTCGTTGAATCCTACATCACGACTTGCGCCTGGTCGGTCAAAGGCGTATTGGAATGGATCCCTATGCATAAGAACGACAGTCCATTTTTTCATATTAGACGCTAAATCTTGGCGCAACCATTGAACCTGTACATCATATAAATCAGGATGATGCGTATCATGATTGTCCTCATGATTACTTTCATATAACATCGTGTCTAATACAACGTAATGTACATCGCCAAAATCGTAAGAATAGTACCGACGATTGAATGTTTCATTACCATTAGGTGGTACTCCGAAGTAATTCAAATATGCATAAGGCTCACGCATTTTCCAATCTAATGTATACATCTCATGATTGCCTAAAGTCGTTGCTAATGGCACATTGGCACTTAACGGTTTAATAGAGTTAAGCCATGTGCGCCATTGATAAGCTTGCTCCCCATTATCTACGAGATCACCCATGCTAATATACAGAGCGGTCCTAGGGTTGCGTAGTGCTGAGCTCTTTACAATCTCTTCCCACTGAGAATAATCCCCCGACTGAGAGTCTGGATAGATGAGCACATCATATACACTAGCACCAGCCGTCTCCAGACTGTACCAATCACTGCGACGATCTGCGCCGTAACCAACGCGATATTCATATTTAGTATTAGGCGTTAGCCCTGTCAATGTAGCCTCATGAATATAGGTAGTGCTACCATCATCGGTAAAAGCTTTGTCTGTAGCGCCTATCGTTTGAGCATGTTCAGCCCCTGCCAGACGATACTCTATTACCGCATCAGCTTCGCTACTATCTGATTGCCACATTATGGTACGGCTTGTGCTATTATCTTGAGCCACAATTTGCCGAATATAACGGCTTTCAGAATCAAGAAGTGGCTTTATCTCTTGACCACTCACAACAGCTGCAGTCCGAGCAATTCGACTCTGTATAGTATCCCTATATACATAGCTACCTACAGTAGCACCAACTACGGCAACAATGGCTAGAAAGGAAATAATTAATCTTTTTTTGTTCATATAATTCCTTTATTAACTAAATTGTTTTACTAATACTTAATATGAACACATTATAAAACTTACACTTAACTTTAAGTTAATTAAATTTATAATCTTTATGATTCTTCGTAGTCTACTTTTCTGTATCTAGAGGAAACAAAACCTAATATATTTATTTGTGGCCTATTCCATTCATTCGGTAAGTAAATTCCACAGATAATTTCATCACCAAACGAGTTATTAGCTATAAACTCATAACGTCCTAGTTCCTCATTGGACGACACTCTTTCAATGTTGTATAGACTCGTATTACCAAAAAATTGGCTAAACCCTTCCCAAATAATCTCCGCGTCATGTGGAGATAGTTTAACCTGTAGATTATATGTTATACCAACCTTACAGCGTTTTTTTAAGCCTTTTTCGTCAGCACTACAAACCTTAGTAGAACCTTTATCAAAAGACCATTCTAGACCATCTAACGATTGAACTTGAGTGGAAATGAGATTTTTAAAATTTGAAAAGTCCCCAAGAAAATGTTTACACGCTACCTCGAAGGTATCTAATCTATCTACATTGCTCAATTCACAATACCTCTATCAAAAATTTATCTATTATTTTTCGTAATATTGTTTCATTTGTGTATAGCCATTAACGATGACTTCTATTTCACCAGTTCTAGGGTGGAAGATGAGACCGTGAATAGGAACGTCTTTAGGAATTAAAGGGTTCATACGCAATTCGTCTACTGTTTCTTCTACATTTTCTGCAGGATGTGTAAAGCCATCTGCCCAGCGTTCCATTTCTTTTCTCACCATGTGAATCGCTTCAGGTGCAATGCCGCGAGCTAACATTTTTTTAGATAAGCTTTCAGCTGTCGTTTTAGCCATACCACATTCATGGTGACCAATGATAAAGATTTCATTTACACCTAGCTCAAAAATACATACCAGCAAGCTACGCACAATACCGTCAAAAGGCCCTGTAATACAGTTACCTGCAGTTTTAACAATCTTCGCTTCACCGCGGCCAATATCCATGGAGTCCTCTAAAAAGTTTACGAGGCGCGTATCCATACATGTAACGATAGCCATTTCGCGGCTTGGCATTTTACTACATTTAGTGTCAGTGTCAACGTAACCGGTATTTTGATCTTCTACATATTCTCTATTATGGGCTAAAATATCATCTAATAAACTCATAGTACCTCCTATATAAAAAGACCTCGGCATGCAACCAAGGTCTTCATATCAATAATGGTCGATATAAATATTATATCATATCCAGTTGTACACACTCTAAACTATTACCATTTCTTTAATGCAGATACATTATGAATAGACTTAGGTTAGAGTTAAAACATCTCTTATTTATCAGGTGTAGATAATGCTTCGATTGCCACGCTACCACCGCGTACAACTTCAATGCGATTCACGAACATATCTTTAAATAAGGCAATCATGTCATTATTTTTAGATACGGTCTTTACACATTGTATCAGTACAGACTTACGGTTATAGTCCACCACTAAGAGATCAAAGGTTTGAGCAATACGGAAGATTTCTTGTTTATCCGCTTCCTTACAGCTATTAACTTTGATAAATAATAACTCTTTTTTCGTAATCGGCATATCCGTAAAGTCGATAACCTTAATTACCTCTACACTGCGGTTCAATTGTTTAATAATTTGTTCATACGTCAAATCATCACAAGTAAGGTCAATCGTCATACGCGACATAGTAGGATCTTCTGTTTCCCCTACCGTCAATGTATCTAAATTATAGTTTTTACCAGCAAAGAGACCTGAAATTTTAGCCAATACACCGATTTGGTTTTCTACATACGCTGAAATGCAGCGCTTTTTCATATGTACTTCCATAGCCCCTCCTATTTTTTATCCTTTAATAACATATCACTTAAAGATTTACCTGCTGGTACCATTGGCAATACGTTGAGCTCTGTAGGAATGATGAACTCAAGTAAAGTCGGGCCATTTTTGAAAGTATCCGCCAATTGGAACCCTTTTTCAATATCCTCAACTTTAGTAATGCGCATTGCCTTAGCACCATAAGCCTCTGCCAATTTCACGAAGTCTGGCACATATTCAAACTCATCATTATCAATGATATCTCGTGTAACAATGGAGCTTTCATCCATCATCAAATTCGTACAAGCGTACCGTTTATCGTAGAACAATTGTTGCCATTGACGAACATTACCGAGGAACCCATTGTTTAAAACAATTAGCGTCACAGGTAAACGATAGTGCATAGCGGTAGCAAACTCTTGGATGTTCATTTGCACCCCACCATCACCACAGATGGCAAATACGCGCTTATCTGGATTCCCCATTTGAGCACCTAGTGCTGCAGGGAAGCCATAGCCCATAGTACCAAGACCTCCAGAAGTCAGCATTTGGTGTTGTCCTTGTACCTCTAAGAACTGAGTAGTCCATAGTTGGTTTTGACCTACGTCGGTAGTAACAATTGGGCGATCATAGTGATTATTGATGTAGTCAATGACTGTTTGAGGTGTTAAACCTTCTTCATCAGCTTGCGTTACAGGACGTTCTGCTTTAAGCTGTTGCAGTTGTTCAGGCCAATCACCAAGATCATGAGGCTCAATATACTCTAAGAGTTTTTCAATAGCCAATTTAGCATCGGCTACGATTGGAATATCTACTTTAATATTTTTAGAGATAGATGCTGCATCTACATCGATATGAATAATCTTACAATGTTGTGCAAAGGTACTTAATTTACCCGTAATGCGGTCATTGAAGCGAGTGCCAATAGAAATCATTACATCACAATCTGTGAGTGCCACATTTGGTGCATAGCCACCGTGAATCCCTACATTGCCTAGGTATAGAGGATGACGTGTATCTACGGCCCCTTTCCCCATCAAGGTCGTTACAACTGGAATACCTGTTTTTTCAATTAAATCCATCATAAGCTGGTTGGCCCCACTAATGCTGACGCCACCACCTAATAGGAACAGTGGTCGCTTAGCCTTAGAAATGATAGAGCAAGCCTTTTTAACTTGCCCTACGTGAACAGCCATATTCGGTTTATAACCGCGAATATTAACCTCTGTAGGATATTCATCAGATCCCATCGCCTTTTGAATATTTTTAGGAATATCTACAACTACAGGGCCTGGACGACCGGTACGGGCAATGTAGAAAGCTTCTTTCAAAATGCGCCCTAAGTCTTTACGATCACGCACAGTGACAGCATATTTACAAATATTACGGACGATACCAACTGTATCCACCTCTTGGAAGGCATCATTGCCCATAAGGCCTAAGTCTACTTGGCCAGTAATACAAACGAGAGGCACACTATCTGCATAAGCAGTAGCAATACCTGTTACAAGATTGGTAGCACCTGGTCCAGAGGTTACCATACAAACCCCTACCTTACCCGTGCTACGAGCATACCCATCAGCAGCATGAGCTAAGGCTTGCTCGTGACGAGGCAAAATAACCTTTACCTGATCTTGTTTATATAATTCATCCATAATATCAATGGTAGCTGCCCCAGGATAGTTAAATAAGATTTCTACCTGCTCCTCTTGAAGGGCTTTTACCAAATACTGCGCGCCTGAAATCATAGGTGTCTCCTTATCTATGTAATACATGCATATTGCATTCTCAATATTCTCATTAGATATATCTAAAAAATTGAATATCTTATATAGATGTGTTATACTCAATATAGTACCATATGTTGTGGTACATGAGTATGTATAAAATCTCAAATTATATAAGTATGTGTTGATTCCATCTGGAAAGGACTGTGTAACATGAAAGAAATCTTAGGTTTCCACTTAATCGGTTGCCCTTACTGCGCAAACGCATTCCGCGCTATCGATGAACTCGTTGCAGAAAACCCTGCATACGCAGATATTCATATTAACTGGGTTGAAGATCAAGATGCTCACGAGCTCTTCAAAACTCATCCATATGAATACTATCCAAACTTGTGGTTTGACCTCGACAAACAATACGAGGCTCAACCTGGTGAAAGCTATGAACAAACAAAAGCTTTAATCAAAGCTGTATTGGACAAAGCAATCGCGTAATCTAGTATTACATAAAAATGTGATAAATCCATTAAGAAAGAGGCTAGCAATGCTAGCCTCTTTTTTTGTCTTTCCATTCAAGATACATATGTTTAATTACTTGGATCGGTGATACAAATAACATTCTAGGCCCACCATATCGCATGATTTCACGTATCTTTTCACGATATGTTGGTCCATAGCAATGTGTTTTACATACGCTGCAAAAGGTTTTACTTTCCATATGTGGACATACATCAATACGATGCTCTGCATAATGCCAAACGTCTTGGCACTCCTCACATAGTTCACCTTTAGGCGTGTGGTGTTTATCACGACAATAGATGCCAATAATTTGGTACATAGTTTTTAGTTCTAACTTACGTTTTTCATCAACTGTCACGTTAATCTCCTATTTCACAGACCAAGAAACCCAAGCGACCTTATCAACGGTCTTATTATGAATTTCACCATTGATAGCTAGTGGTTCAATGAGATTTCTAATCTCTTCTTTCATATCATCTATTGCGCCCCAGCCGTTATTATGAAGGCGCATAGTAAAGTAATTAACAGCCTTCTCAAGAGACATAACCTCTGTTTCAGGAACCGTTTTATAAATTACTTTCACATTATGCCCTATTTCATGGATAGCCTCTAAGCACTCTTTCATCTTTCCATCCCAAGGGAATGAGTCGCGACCAAAGAAATGTTCAGATAACATATCTACCATTTCATCACTGCGCTCGCTGAAAGCAATCCACAAGCATTTATCATGACTTGCTTCGTGCATGGCACGAATATTTTCTACATCAAACATGATGGGACAGAAAATGCTATACGCCAAGTCGAAACTCTTATCCCAACTGAGTTCTCGACGTGTTTCATCAGACCAAGGTGCGATATATAAACTCAAATCAAGACCTTCTGCCTCTGCCAATTGTTTAGCACCTCGAATCATACCGTCAGATAAATCGATACCTGTTGCCTTATACCCTTCACGTGCTAATCCTAGGGCATAATCGCAAACGCCACAGCCTATGTCTAAAGTGCGTCCACCAGCTGCGGGTAATAGATTTTCATCCTTTAAAAATGCTAAAAATTCAGTTACTTGTGCTTTTCGATCCTCTCGATTGTGCATTTCCACAAAATATTCGGAACGGTGATTCCACGCATCTTGCTCATCGCGCCAAGCTTCGTTGACCGTAAGCTCTTGTATTGTATTTGTCATAATATCCCCTCTAATTAGCTACATACAAATATGTACAAGCTATAGATATATAAGTTATAAGTAGTTTTCACTCAGTTAAATTTACAATGTAATTTAACTCTCCCCTATATGCCTAGTGTTCCGTCTAGGAGGTTCAGATTTTCATATAGCTATTTTTATTGTACATCATTCTCAAAATAAAATGTGTTACTCAAGTCACATTTATTATGCTATTTCAATATTATTAAATATGTATTTTCACATAAAGACTATTTAATGTGCTTTTTACAAAAACAAAAGACTCCACTCTAATGAGTGGAGTCTTTTATCTCTCATTTTGCAGATAGGTTTATACTATCTGCTCATATACATCAATTGAGTATATGATTATTTCTCTTCTTGTTTCTCTACCGGAGCAGGCGCCTCTTCAGTTTTAGAAGCTTCTGTTTCAGTTTTCTCTTCAGTCGTTACACTCTCATTATTAGCAGCTTCACGCTCTTGTCTGATACGTTCTTCTCGCTTAGCTTGTGCCTCTTGTTCTCTCTTTTCAAAGGACTCACTAACTTTATCAGTAGTTTCTTTTAATTTATCGCGACCTTTCAATGCAAGCTCTTTAATCGCTTCTGGATCGGCACCACTGAACTCAGCCAACGCACCTTCATTATTTGGATCAAAGAACGGAGCTTGTTTAAAACCTAATAAGGATGCTACAAATACCATTGGAATTTGCGCAATAGCACTGTTGTATTGCTTAACTGCATAGTTGTAGATTTCACGTTTATTAGAAATAAATGTTTCGTTTTCGCTAATAGCTTCTAAGAATTTACCATATTGAGTATTGGCTTTCAAATCAGGGAATTGATTTGCTAAGGCTGTAATATTTTGTACCGCCTTAGATGTTTCACGAGCCATTTCTACAAAGTTATCAGATACTTTCAACTGGATTAGTTTTTCATAATCACCATACTCATTTACAAGACCTGTAAATTGGTTTACGATAGCAACCTTTTTCTCGTAAGCAACGATAATATTAGCACGTGCTTCTTTTATCTCTACAGTCAAATTTTGCAATAAATTGTATTGCTTAATAAAGAAGTAAATCAAGAATACAATTAAGAAAAATATAAGTGTTGAAAGCATAGAACCCTCTCCATTTCTATTACAAATAACAATGCAAATTTGAGAATATTATATCATACCGAATATATAAGAAATATGAAATTTCATTCATGAAGCATAAATTATAGAATACTCCATTTAGTAGTTCGTGCATGTATTTCCATTCGTTTCTCTCCTATTACTAGAGTTAATATAGTTGTTTCATATATTATTTATATTTATTATAATAAAGAAAAGGAGGCTTTGAAAGTATGGGAAAATATATGATAATCCTTATGTTTCTATTAATCGCTATTGCTGTAGTTTTTGCTACTTATAACTTATCTATAATTAGATCTATGCCTCCTGAAGAACGTTATAAACTTCTTTACTTTAAGGATGATCAAGTCTCTATAGGCATTGGCTTAGTAAGAAGAACATTTAAATTAAGCGATATTCGTGAGGTACGTTTTTCTAAAGGTAAAAAATTCCGTAGCATGGGCAGCTGGGCCGGCAGAATGCAAATTTGCAAACTAAATGGTAAAACAAGCCGTTGGATAGAATTTGATGGTACTGTCTATTACAAAAAGATGGTATATATAACTAATGAAGAAATCATTGATAAATCAATAGACTTACTGATGAATGAATTTCAAGTACGAGGAGTTCGTTGTACTAAATATAGATGCTAACATATAATTTTCTTAACTATACATCAACCTAAAGAATAAAGACACATAAAAAGGCTTCTCGAAATTTCGAGAAGCCTTTTATTTGGTGCGCCTAGCAGGAATCGAACCTGCGCACCCGGTTCCGGAGACCGGCGCTCTATCCCCTGAGCTATAGGCGCATGAATACCTAAAAATTATACCATATAACGCTATGGTTCGGTAGTATAAAGTATAAAGGGACTTAGTCTACATATAGAAAAGACCTTATTATTCTTGATATTTCGATTTCGTAATAACTAAGCTAAACTTAATAATTAGTACTATTCTATCTAATAATAAGGTCTCTGTATTTATATTTTTTCTTTTATCAACTCTAATAGAGCATCACAACTACAACTTACATCGTTATAGGTTTCATCAAAGTTTCCCGTATACCAAGGATCCATTACATCACGGCTGTCACCAACAAAAGACATAGCCTTGTATACCTTGGAGTCTAGATCATCTCCAATGATACGTTTTAAATTACGTGCATTATTTTCATCCATAATAACGAGGTAATCAAAGTTTTGATAGTCATCTATCGTCACTTGGCGAGCCTTACGACGAGTATAAGGAATACCCATTTCATCTAGCTTTTGCTTAGTCCCATAATGAGTATCGTTGCCTATCTCCTCACGAGATGTGGCAGCAGATTCAACACAAATAGAATCGCTTAATCCAGCCTCATTAACGATATGCTTCATATAAAACTCTGCCATCGTAGAACGGCAGATGTTACCGTGACAGATGAATAAAATTTTGGTCATAATACACTCCTTAAATACTAATAGTCCTTACAGCATACGCTATAAGGACTATTAGTGCAATATTTAATTAGAAGTTATGTCGTACCCCTGCATCGATACGCCATGTATTATCTATGGTAGCACCAAAGTTTTTAGTGAATGTACCATATAGATATGTACTAGGACGAATGCTCCAAGAGCCACCGATTTCCGCATCAAGCCAAGTATCCTTCAAGTCAACTGTAGTTTGTACTGTTGGATTACCTGGTGCAGAGTATGTAGTGTTCAATTTACCAGAGAATTCATGAGCTAGTGCTAATTTAGCAAAGATATTGGATTTTTCTGTTTCTTTACCAATGCCAATGCCGAGTCTACCTACAGCAGAGTTCACAGCATCAGATTTAACATGCATGGAGCCACCGCCAACAATAGACGCATCATAGGATACACCTTTTAAACGACCTAAGATAAATTCTACACTAGGATCTATGTAGAAGCCATTTTGTTTCTTAATACGCTTACCATATTCAGCACTCAAGGATGTACCAAATGTATGGTAGTTACCATTCAAACGTTGGCTGCTCATAGAGTTAAGGCTATAGTCGTTGGATAATCTATTACCACGAGCGATAATATCTAGATAACGACCATCATCGTGTTGTTTTGTACCATATAAGGCAACACCACCTAACTTACCATCGCCACTGCCGTTGGCATATGAATTACTAGATGTGCTGTAATCAATAGCCCCACCAAAAATCCAACCATTGGAGGCTTTATGGTCGTAACCTACTTGTACACCATTATATGTCATATGTGCATCAGCACCATCTGTAATCTTAGATTTACCACCTATATATTTAGCCCATATTCCTTTATCTGTATTAGCTAAACGAAGGTCACCTAAACGACGTTGTAAATCATTAGTATTATTTTTCCACGCCATAACTGTAGAAGTAAGGGCAGATTTCGTGCCACTTACGAGTGATGATTCGCTAGCACGAACAACTTTTGTTGTATCATCTACAACGAGATGACCTTGAGAATCAAAATGATCTGCTCCTAGGTCTGCAACAGCGCTAGGTGTAGTAACGCCTTCATTGATTAGAACTGTTGTGCTAAGCTTCTTATCATTGCCTGTGTATTGTAATTTCTCAGCTAATGCTTGGATATCCTTTTTGTAGCTTGCATCGTCGATGGTATTACCGGAATGGTCGCCTTGCATTGTAATATGGCTATTATCCGCCGCATGTTCAACGATGATTTGCCCTTTTCCTGTATCACTAGCCGGTACACCAGATTTATAAATGGCATTCACATAACCGCTATAGTTCTGAATTGTTATAGGCCGCGCATCGATAGGATGAATGTTACCTGCTGCGGTTGGGTTAACACCACCTACAAGATTGCGAACCTTACTGCCCTTGTATAGGTACGCTGCATTATCCCCTGATGGACGTTCTTTTTTAGGTGTAGGGCGCTCCATACCAATCCACTCATTATTCCAAGTGGCACCATTTTGTAGATATATATCTGCACCAGAATTATGAGGGTTTTTATTGCTTTCAGCATATTCATTTAATACAGCACCTGTGAGGCTAGAGTTTGGTGTTGTGAAAGCTAAACCTACATTCGTCGGTTCTTCATTATGGTTTGGATCGCGACCATAATCCTTATCGATTAAGCCTACATTACCAACAGCAACCAAGTCTTTGGTACCTGGATGTTTACCATCAGAGCCTGCATTTACATAGACATCGCCCTCTTCAGCTACTACGGAGTACGTATCAGATGTTTCTAATGGATGGGTAATGATACGACCACCACCATCAACAATAATATGACCGCGCTGATTAGCTTGTAAACCTACACCGATAGCATCAATATCCACATTACCTTTCACATGAATATTAGTATCACCATAGTCTCGATCAGGGTTATCTTTACTTAGACGTGGTACCTTGCCGCCATAACCAGCATAGACTGCACTCATATAATAATGACCTAATTCTCGCTTTGATGCTGGTGCATCATTCTTTAATCGTACAATAAGATCTTTGTCTACCGTTAGTTGCGAACCAAAGCCATTATAAATACCTGTAACATTCTTACTTTTACCGGCCTCTGTTAAACTTTTACCATGTACATTAACGGTTAATGTATCCTCTATGTGTTTAACCTCAGGTTGCGTTTGTACTGGTGACCCCATTGTTAAGCCTAGCAATTGCTCTGCTTTATCGCTGGTAGCATTAAATTCTGTAGCCATTGCAGAATAAGACATACCAGTTAACACTAACGCAGCCATCACAGCCGACACATGACGTTGTAATTTCATAAGTATCTCTCCTTTTTCCCTACCTTGTAGGTTGGTACCCTCACAGAACAACATAGACACCAAAATATAAAAAGACCCCCTAAGTCCAACTTAGGAGGTCTTGTATATCCACACACTCGGTAAAATAAAACTTAATTATTCAGGATTGATAATGAAGGACAATGCGCTGAAGTATTTGTTTTGCTCACCTTTGATTTGAGTTGGGAAGCCAACTTCAACACCTACTACGTTAAGACCATTAGCACTTACTGTAACAGTTGCTTTACCGTTTGCATCAGCTTGGCTTTCGCTAGTAAGATCATTGATTACGTCTTTGATAAGAGGTGCATTTGCATATGGTTTGCCTTCTTTCAAGACTTGAATTTCATAGGTATCACCTTTTTTAAGTGTCAATGGGTTAACGGATGGAATGATTTGAATGAAAGCGTCTTTATTGTCTAAAGGTTTTGCTTCTGCATTCCAGTAGTGAACGTCATATTTGATAGCATGTGTACTTTTTTGTGCACCAGGAACTTCTGTGATTGGTTTATGAACAGTTTTGCCATCCTTGTCTTTTGTCCAATAGCCATAGTCGAAATTAGTTGCTGTTACGCCTAATTTATCTGTTGGCACGACAGCAATATTTTTTTCATGTTTAACAACTTCTACAGGGATTACTGCACCATTGTTGTCATAGCCTACAAGACCTGTTACCATTTCAGGTTTGTAAGCGTTATCCAAAGGACCTTCGCCTAGAACTAATACTTTTTCATCTAGACGGTTAGCAAAGAATACGCCATGAGCATCAACGGAAGAGCACACACAACCTGCTGCTAAACCTACTGCGAACAAAGAAGCTAAGATTTTCTTATTCATAAGAACCTCCATAATCAATAATTTATTTCAACAAACTTGTTATTATTATACAGCGTTCTGTACGTTTCGTATATACCAATACCCCTATAACTTAGTTAATATGCGGAGTTAGTATATACAACCATTTGTATGCGAATCTAGCATTAATGATAAAATTATCATCATTTATTCATGTAGATATAATAAATAAGAATATCTTGAATTAGGCTAAACGATGAAATATATCGTTTACTACCATGTATGAAATGCCATTCTTATTCTGTTACAATACAAAAACGACGCCCCATAAGGAGCGTCGTTCAACATCTATATAGATATTATTTTTTGTTTTTAGCAGCTTTCGCGCGAGCGTTACGATCAAGGATTGTTTTACGCATACGAATGCTTTCTGGTGTTACTTCAACGAGTTCGTCATCGTTAATCCACTCAAGAGCTTGCTCCAAGGAGAAGATACGAGGTGGTGTCAAGCGAACTGCTTCGTCAGAGGAGCTAGAACGCATGTTAGTAACGTGTTTTTTCTTACATGGGTTAACATCCATATCAAGTTCACGAGTGTTTTCACCGATAACTTGGCCTGCGTACACGTCTTGGTTAGGGCCAATGAACAATGTACCACGGTCTTGAACAGAGTTCAAACCATATGGAGTAGTTTCGCCATTTTCGAATGCTACCAAAGCACCGCGTGTACGGGAAGGAATTTCACCTTTATATGGTGCATAGCCATGGAATACATGGTTCATGATACCATTACCTTTTGTAGCTGTTAAGAATTGTGCACGGAAACCGATCAAACCACGTGCTGGAACTACGAATTCCATACGAAGGTAACCAGCTAATTCAACCATGTTAGTCAATTCAGCTTTACGTTGACCAAGGTTTTCCATTACAGTACCCATAAATTCTTGAGGTACGTCGATAGTCAATGCTTCAAGTGGTTCACACAATTGGTCGTTAATAGTTTTGAAGATTACGCGAGGTTTACCTACTTGTAATTCGTAGCCTTCACGACGCATAGTTTCAATCAATACAGCCAAGTGTAATTCGCCACGGCCAGATACTTTGAAAGCATCTGCAGAATCAGTTTCTTCTACTTTCATAGAAACGTTAGTTTCTACTTCGCGGAACAAACGATCACGCAAGTGACGAGATGTAACGAATTCACCTTCGCGGCCAGCGAATGGAGAGTTGTTTACAGAGAATACCATGGACAATGTTGGTTCGTCGATTGAGATGGATGGCAATGCTTCAGGATTTTCAGCATCTGCTACTGTTTCACCGATATTGATATCGTCAATACCAGCGAATGCAATGATATCACCCATTTCAGCTTCGTCAGTTTCAACACGGTTCAAGCCATTATATGTATATACGCGACCAATTTTCGCTTTACGAGTGCTTTCACCATTCATGATAGCCACTTGTTGGTTAGTTTTCATTTTACCGCGAACGATACGGCCTACAGCGATTTTACCGATGAAGTTATCGTAATCAAGTGTAGTAATCATGAATTGAAGAGGCCCTTCCAAATCACCTTGTGGTGCAGGAATTTCGTCGATCAATGTTTGGAACAATGGTTCCATGTTTACTGCTTCATCATCCCAATTAGTTTTGGAAACACCAGAACGAGCAGATGCGTATACTACAGGGAAATCAAGTTGATCATCATCAGCTTCAAGTTCCATGAACAATTCAAGAACTTCGTCTTCAACCGCTTTAACACGTTGGTCTGGACGGTCGATTTTATTGATAACTACGATTGGTTTTAATTTTTGTTCTAATGCTTTACGCAAAACGTATTTAGTTTGAGGCATTGGACCTTCGTAAGCATCAACGAGAAGCAATACGCCGTCAACCATGTTAAGTACACGTTCTACTTCACCACCGAAGTCAGCATGGCCTGGAGTATCAACGATGTTGATTTTGATGCCATTATGCATAACTGCAGTATTTTTAGACAAGATAGTAATACCGCGTTCACGTTCCAAGTCATTGGAGTCCATTACGCGTTCTGCTACCTTTTCGTTTTCACGGAACACATGGCTTTGTTTTAATAACGCGTCCACCAAAGTAGTTTTACCATGGTCAACGTGGGCGATAATCGCTACATTTCGAAGATTTTCGCGAATCATAAGATCCTCCCTTTAATTCCTTTAGTATATTCTATATCACATAGCGCTTGTAAAAGTAGCTATGTAGGTATATTCCCAAAATTGGCAACAGTTAATTATAACGCAGTCTATAGAAAAAAGTCAAAGAAGTACAGGATTTCCAATCATGGCAATTTCTACATTTGATTATACTTTTGAGTCATCTTAAGACTAAATTTGCTGTATAAAGATATGACAACAAAAAAGATTCCTTATGATACCTTGCTGCAAATCAGCTAAGAGCAAAGGCACATAAGAAATCTTTTAATTACTATTTAGTTATCTTCCCCAATCATGCGTACTTCTGGTTCTAGATGTACACCATGTTGGTCATATACGCGTTTTTGTACTTCTTTGATCAGATCAAGCACATCTTTAGCTTTAGCATTGTCAGTGTTGATAACAAAGCCAGCATGCTTTTGAGATACTTGTGCATCACCAACAGATAACCCTTTAAGACCTGTTTGTTCAATCAAAGTACCTGCAAAATACCCTGGTGGGCGTTTAAAGGTTGAACCTGCACTAGCATACTCTAAAGGTTGTTTAGATTCGCGTTTTTCTGTGAGCTCATCCATGCGAGCCTTAATAGCATCCTTGTCGCCAGGTTGTAACGTCATAACAACCTCCCCAATAACCTCATGGTTATCGTGGAATACGCTATGACGATATCCAAAATCTAAGTGAGATGCATCGTATTCTTTAATATTGCCCTCGAAATCTACGGCACGTACTGTAGTGACTACATTGCTCATTTCCCCGTCATAAGCACCTGCATTCATAAATACAGCACCACCGAGCGTACCTGGAATACCAATGGCAAATTCAAGGCCAGATAGTCCGTTTTCCCAAGCAAATTCAGAAGCATCCTTTAACATATAACCAGAACCAATGCATAATACATTATCATTGCAATCTATGATTTGTGTCATATGTCGAACCGATACGACAGCACCGCGGATACCACCGTCTTTCACTAAAATATTGGAGCCGCCACCAATAATAGTTACAGGCACTTGTAATTCGTGAATGGTGCGTAGCGTAAAGCTCAACTCATCCATTGTCGTAGGTTCAATAAATAAATCAGCAGGACCACCAATTTTAAATGTCGTATGATGACAAAGCAGCTCCTGTTCTCGTACACGTGTACTAGGTAATTTCTCTAATAAGGCTTCTTTTAAGGCCTTAATGTTTTGGTTGTTGTTGTTCGCCATGATCTAACACTTTCATCCCCTCAGTGATTGGTTCGCTAATGATTTTATAGATATCATTAGAAATCTGGCTCCAACGCATTTGCGCTTGCAAATAAGAAGTCGCTGCAGCATTTTCTTGAATTTGAGGCATCAATTCCTCTTGTTTCTTTTGCAATTCATCTGCTTCTGGAGCACCGGACAACTTAGCGTATTCCCATTGCATTTGTTGCGCCATAAATGTGCGTACCAAAGCCGTTGCTACTGCATCAGCCTTCACTGCTTCTTGAGCAGCCATTAACTCTTTGTACTCTTCGGATTCACGCATAGCGTGAGCTAAATCATGAGCTTTATCGTAGTTCATAATATCCTCCTCTAACAACACCGTACGAAACACTACCGGTCATAGAGATTTGGTAGGTTCTTTAACACATACTTATACTATATCCCTTTATAGTGAAAGTATAATTATTTGGGTTGAATCCAGTTTCCTTCTGCTTTAAGATCTGGATAATCAAGTTGGCGCATTCCTTCATAGGCAATGATAGCCACTGCATTAGACAGGTTCAAAGAACGCGCTTCATCCACCATTGGTATGCGAATACAAGTATCCTCTTTACCTTCTAAAAGACTTTCAGGCAAGCCTCTTGATTCAGGACCAAATACGAGCATATCCCCAATTTCATAGTTGACCTCAGAGTGTGTATGCTTAGCCTTTGTAGTAGCATAGAAATATCTACGATCTGGATATTTCTCATATAGTTCTTGAATATTCTCATGCACTTGCACATCTACTAAATGCCAGTAGTCAAGACCAGCTCGTTTTACATGCTTATCATCGATGGAAAAGCCAAGCGGTTTGATAAGGTGCAAAGTCATGTGATTGGCGGCGCATAAACGCGCTATATTTCCCGTATTGCCAGGGATTTCTGGCTCATAAAGTACTATTTCCATTATCGTTCCCCTATTCTTTATATCTATATTATTCTACAAAGGAACGCACAAAATGTCCACTTTTACCGCCTTCTTTTTCTACGAGGTATGTAGGGCCCATAATCATCCCTTTATCGATGGCCTTACACATATCGTATACGGTGAGTAAGCCCACTTGAACAGCTGTAAGGGCCTCCATTTCAACGCCTGTTTTACCAGTTGTTTTAACGATGGCACTCACCTTAACGGCCTTGTTATGATTTTCATCGGTACAAGCCGGGCTTTCACCATCTACTAAGGTGCAGTGAACCTCAACCTTAGTCAATGCCAACGGATGGCATAGGGGAATGAGATTACTCGTTTGTTTAGCCCCCATAATAGCAGCTAGTTGCGCTACACTAAGGACATCGCCCTTTTTCATAGTGCCCGCTGCGATACGCTCATAAATAGCATCGTTGATGGCAATAAACCCTTCAGCCACAGCTGTGCGAGATGTAATATCCTTATCGGACACATCTACCATCCAGGCATTACCATCTTGATCAAAATGTGTTAAATCCATACTATATCCTTACTAATTATGCATAAATTATCATCCATAGTTTTATTTTCATTAGTTATATTATACAATAGAATTAACAATTGTATGTATAAGGAAGGAAGTGTTCCTATGAAAACAAAACTAACTTATTTCGGCCACGCTTGCTTTATGCTCACTCGCGGTGATGTATCCATGATTTTCGACCCATTCTTAACGGGCAACACATGGGACATCGCTAAAAAAGAAGATATTAAATGCCAATACATCTTTGTTAGCCATGGTCATGATGACCATTACGGCGATACAGATTTTATCGCTAAAGAAAATGATGCCCTCGTTATCTCTACTGCAGAGGTAGCAGGTAAAGCAGCCGCTGCTGGTTGCCGTGCTCATGCTATGCATTTAGGCGGCAAATTCGACTTCGAATTTGGTTCTGTTCGCATGGTTCCTGCCTTCCACGGTGCTGGTATCCCAGGCGGTCATGCAGCAGGTTGCATCGTAGACTTCTACGGCGACATTCTTTACTTCGCTGGCGATACAGCACTCTTTAGCGACATGAAATTATTGAATCGCTTTGGCGATATCGACTACGCATTGCTTCCTATCGGTGATAACTTCACCATGGGCGTTGAAGATGCAGCTCTTGCCGCTTCTTATGTAAAAGCCCGTATTTCCATTCCAATTCACTACAAAACATGGCCTGTTATCGACCGTGAACCGGGTGTATTCACAAGCTTAGTTGAAGGCAAATACAATCAAACAGCCCTCATTATCGAACCAGGTTCCTCTATCGAGCTTAATAGCTAATCCCAAAACATGACATAGAAATGACGCAATCCATTGGAATTGCGTCATTTTTTATTGTTAGGTTCTAAACAAAACCTAATGAAATAAAGTGATTTCCTATTGGCCTAGAACTCTTGATTTGCCATGGAGAAGCCACCACGATTAGCCATGCGCACAAATTCATCAATATCTTGAGTTTCATCTACACCTACATAGCCTAGCTCACGAACTAAACCATATGGATTGTGCAAAGATAATTGAGGGTTCTCACCTGTCAGCACCCAAAGTACTTTATAGCCTTTTGGAGCTTCTCGGAGGCGCTCCTCTCCTTTGCCATCCGTAAAGTAAACTAGTAAATCAACACGATTTTGATTAGCTAAAGAGAACACAGGTGCAAAGGCTGTGGCACCACGCACATCGAGGCGCGGCTTAACGTCCTTCACCGATTCCATCGTATAGGTACGGCGCACCTCGTTATCGCATTCCACTACGGTAATGCGGTGATTATAGGCATGCACAATTTGCAGTACTTCCTCTAATGCATTGGTAAACTCAACATCGGTAATACTGCCACTCATATCGAGAGCTACCCACACATTCGCCTTATGTTGGCGCAAAGTGCCAGATAATTCAAGGCGCTCTGGCTGACGACGATTGCGACGCATCGTCGTTTTTTTGTAACCGCTGGCTACCTTCCCCATCAATTTTTTAAGGTAAAAATACCAAGGCAAGGCTCGACGCGTCTTTTGGAACGTATCGATGAGACTTTTCACATAGCCTTCCATATCGCCTTTGGAGGCTTCGTTAATATAACGCTCCGTAATTTGGTCCATCGTATCGGTGTCAATAGAATCAGATTCATCCCAAATATCATGACTTGTTTGAGGATCAAACTCCATAGCTACTGCTGTTTCTGTATTGTCGATAGGCACAAAGAGATCTGGCTTCTCTTTCATGACCTTGTCGATAGCCTTCGCATAGTACTCAATGGTACGGAACCGTTTTAACAATAAACCAAAGCGCTCATTCACATTAGCGACCGTTACCGCATCACGGTCCACATGTTCAAGATAATCGTTTACCACCATATCCATAGCCATGTGAACGGCTGTTTTGTGAAAGCCTTGGCTCAATGCTTTCACCCGCATCAAGTGAGCCGAAATGATATGAAGAATTTCGCGCTTAATGCCATCCTTCATCACATCCGGCGGTTGGCGCAATAAGATAAACGGATTTACATAGAGTACATAGCCACCTTGTTTTAGGTTAATGCCAAAAGCACTGGTCATGTCAAAGCGAATGCGATGAGCCATTTGTAAATAGAAATAACCAAAGAATTGATCCTCTTCAAGGAGTAAGCTATTTACATCATGCAAAATATTCCATAATCGTTGCTCAAAGGCAGGTGTCATAACGGCTTGCTGCATAACGGCAAGATTTGTGCCTTCTACTTCCATATCTTCAAGAGCGCGACCAATAGTGCCAATATGACTGTCAGACATATTATGATTCATCAAGTCCGCTGCTATACGTTCAGGTGCCACACTATGGTGTTGCTCTTCATAGCTATCTACATAGGCCTCATACGTTGCGTATATTTGCGTATATAAAGCCTCTGCTTCGCGATGAATCCGCTCTCGTTTCGCATGCCAACGATCGAGAGCCTCAATGGCATCCGCATCATAAGAACCAGTCTTTTCCCAACCATCAATATGCGTCAGTAAGTCAGACGCATCGCGAATATCGTCCTTATCTAAATTTCGTTGCATCATTCCACCTCCTTTTCGTTAAACATCAGTTATGTATATCATGTTTTATATATTGGTTATCGTATACCCAACCATTCACTAAATTCTTTTATCCATATAGACACCTTCATTTAGCTAACTATAAGACAGAACTATTTTTGTGCTTCAAAGAAGGTATCGACGAACAAGTCATCTTCAATGGCATAGGCGTATACGCGCTCATAAGTGTTGCGTAAATCTTTCATAACTGCTACACGCAAATCTCCTGGGTATAGTGTTAAGAATTCCACAAAGTGATGAATTTCCTCTGCATTACTATTGCGATTTAAACGATGCAACATATTTTTAGCCGCTACATATAGACGAGTTGGGCTTTCACCTTTAACCTGTTCAGCCATAGACATAATAGCACCTGGTTTTTGAACTGCCCCTAATACATCATCAAAGGTAATGAGCGGTTCTTGATCGGACTCGATAAAGCTTACGAAAGCCTCCGCAATGAGTTTACCGACGTTACCGCGGATAACATTCATAAATACGTCACGACTATAAGCTGAACCCTCTTGGTTTTTATAAATTGTATATAGGCCAGACACGCGTTCGAAGGAACGAGGTGTAGCATCAATATCGTCTTCGTGGCGTTGATTTAAATATTCAGGATAAGAAGAAATGAATTCGATAACCTTTTCTTCTATGCCTGCGCCGATAGCCCAATCGATCCATTGCATGTAATCCGCATTCATATAGAGCCATACAAAACGGTTTTGTTGGGCTGGATCCATATCAATCGTTTGGTAATCAAAGGAATCCTCAGGGTTCATAGCGGCGATGATACGCACTTGATCACTCAAGGAGAAACCATTGATTTCACGGTTCAAGATAAGATTCATCAACTCTTGTTGTACCGCATGTTCTGCACGGTTAATTTCGTCGATAAATAGCAATACTTGGCGGCCTTTATCTACGGCTTGTGCCACATGTTCTAACGTATGATGTACTGCGTATACCGTAGTTTTCACTTCACGAGTATGGCCATAACCATCTGTGTGCGTCACCGTTTCCACCGTTGGCAAACCGCCGATTTCACCTTCTTTTAAAAGGTTGCCATCGATAGTAACGAGTTCCCAATCATGTACATCTGCTACGCGCGCTGCGAGAGATGTTTTACCGATGCCCGTTTCACCGACGAGCAATGGTACTTGATTTGCGGCAAGCACTAATTCAACGCTCGCCATTGTATCTATAAAGTTCATTGTATCTCCGTTCTAATACTTCAAATATTCGCCTACTGCAATTTTCTTTACTGCTCTAGTGCCGTATGCATCAATGAGTGACAATAGATCGATAGGCCATTTAGATTGGCGTCCACCAATAGCTTTATTGTTAATTAATTCACAAACATAGTCCGCATCCATGTTATCACTAGAAACAGCCTCTACGATGATAGCCTTAATTTCATCTACCGTAACACCTAATGTATTAGGGATGTAGCCTAAGATAGGTGCACTCACTTTAAATAGGTGTAACGCTAATTCCTTTGAAAGATTTGTAATTTGACGCATCGCCTGAGGATCTTGTTTCACGGCCGCTTCTAGCACAGCGACGCTTGGCTCATTAATATAGCGCAAGGCTAAATAATTTTCCTGTACAGCTTGTAATTGGACTACTTCGCTAGGTTCTTTAATATATTGTAGTGCATCGTAATTTGCCTTTACCGCTTCTAATTGCAACTCTTCTGACGGATTTGTTATATAGCGAATAGCCCAACCAGATTGTGCTAATGCACTTCGAATTAGCGAGTCAGACGGATTGTCTATATATTCTAAAATAGCCCAATCCTTTTCAACTAAGGCACTTAACAATTCTTCTGTAGGGTTTTCTACGAACTGTATTGCTCGTGGTGCTTGTGAAAGCGCCGTTTCAATAACCTTTTGAGTAGGCTCTTTGATATATTGAAGCAACATACCGTTTTGAGCTACACAGGTAAGCTGCATCGCTTCCGTTGGATTTGGAATATTCCGAATCCCATGTGGGTTATTGGTCAGCGCTGTTATATATTGTTCCTCTGTCATAATAACCTTCTTTTCTATGTAAAAAGGTCATACGAATACGTATGACCTATACTGAATTCTACTCTAATTATATCACAATTTTTCGATATAGTTATATTACTTTCGTATACTCACTACATCGTTAATGCATCTAAATCAGAATTATTCCCAATGACTAATAATTTATCATCTTCACCGAGAATAGTACTTGGGTTTGGTGGAACTTCTAAATCCTCACCGCGTCTTATACCTACTGCATTAAGATTATATTTTTCACGCAAATTTGAATCCTTTAAACAAGATCCCACCAAGAATGAAGGCATTTTTATTTCTATAAGACTGATGTTTTTAGATAGTTGTAAATAATCCATCACATGGTCTCTAGTTAAAAACTGTACGAGGCGTAATGCCATATCATATTCAGGGTAAATCACTTGATCTACACCTATTTTATGAAGCATTTTGCCTTGTATATTATTTTCAGCCTTGGCCACAATTTTAGGTGCATCTAATTCTTTAAGAAGCATTGCTGTCATTAAATTAGCTTGAAGATTTCCACCTATAGCCACAATAACCAAATCAAATTGACTCAAAGCTAACGCCTTAATTGCCTCTTCATCAGTAGTATCCGCTACTATAGCATGAGTAATAAAGGGAGATATTTTTTGGACAACTTCAGAGTCAATATCTACACCTAACACTTCATGATTCATAGAGGCTAACATCTTAGCAATGGTACTACCAAATCGACCAAGCCCTATAACAGCAATTGTTTTATGTTTCATTTCTTACCTCTTTTACATTAGTCTCGATTAATTTTAATTAACTTTTATAACAGTACATTTTCCTCTGCATATCCGATTGGCTTAGTCGGTGCCGTTCTTAAAGCCCAGGTGCCAATTACAGTCATAACCCCTACACGCCCCGTAAACATGACAAGCATCAACACCCATTTACTACTTTCAGATAAATCAGGTGTAATACCCGTTGTAAGGCCTACGGTCCCAAAGGCTGAGGTTACCTCAAAAAGTAATCGAATAAAGTTATACGGTTCATCCCAAGCCAAATAGCAAGTAGCAAGTAAAACAAGGAGGATAGATAAAAAGATTATCCCATTTGCCTTAAGTACAGTAACCAACGAAATACGACGTTCAAAAACCTCTGTATCAGGACGGTTATTAAATAATGTACGCGATGCTAGAAAAGCGACGGCAATGGTACTAATCTTAACACCGCCCCCTGTGGAGTTAGGACCTGCCCCAATAAACATAAAAATGATGGTAATAAACAGGGTAATTGGATGTAAATCATTATAATCTACTGTTGCAATACCCGCTGTACGAGGTGTAATCGATTGAAACAGAGATGCCATGACCTTGTTCCATATAGGTAAAGGGCCAAACGTTTTGGGATTCGCCCACTCAACCCCCAAGAAAATAATAGTCCCTAAAAGGATGAGCACCGTTGTGCCAACTAACATTATTTTTGTATGTAGTTTTAAATCTACAAATCGTCGTAGCTTGCGATGCGACCAAATATCAAAAGTTGAGAGATAACCAAAACCACCTATTACAATAAGGGCCATTGTATTCATATTAAATAATACATCGCCCACCATAGCATAAGGTAGATCATTATCAAAGAATATAAATCCTGCATTACAAAAGCTGGAAATAGATTGCATAATCCCCGTATATAAAGCAGCATTACCAATATAGGGATATAGCTGAATAGTATAGATAATACCACCAATAATTTCGACACAAAATGTATAAATGGTTAGCTTCTTCGTAATGTGTAGAAGCCCTTTCATACCATCTTGCCCTACATCCTCTGACAAAAGCACACGATTTTTCAGACCTACCCGACGCCCTAATACTAGAGCAATAATAGTGGTAAAAGAAACAATCCCTAAACCACCTAATTGGATAAGGATTACCATGACGATTTTGCCAAACAAGGACCAATGATGATAGGTATCTACGGTTGCCAAACCTGTTACAGAAACACAAGATACTGCGGTGAAAGCTGCATCTACAAGAGTTGTACTATGACCTTGAGCATGTGATATGGGCAACATGAGTAATATCGTCCCTATAGTCATGGCAGCTAAAAAGCTAAGGGCTAATAGGCGATAAGGATTTTGTTGCATATATTGCTGAACTTGATTTTTTGAAGTATTTTGCCACATAACTGTAGTCCTATCCTATTAGTTCCTGCACTGACTGTAACGTTGGTAGTGGACTGCGCCCGCCTATGCCTTGTGTATTTAAAGAAGCTACCGCAGATGCAAAAATAGCGGCCTTCTCTAAGTCGGAATGCGCACAAGCTTTGAGCAACTCTACAGCATGTATAGATGCACGGTCATGCTTAGTCGTCGAAGTTGCGTCTTGCCCCATCATATGATTAATTGTATGTACTAAATTAGCTAAAAAAGCCCCATGGAAGCTATCCCCAGCCCCCGTTGTATCTACTACGGTAGCTTGAGTAAATGGTTCACATCGATAAGATGTTCCATCAGGCCATACAAAATAACTACCATTAGCACCATCTGTAACTCCAGCAATACATGCACCTCGTTCATGAATGATACGACAAGCATCTTCTAGATTAGTTGTACCTGTATATTTTTCAGCATAATCACGAGCTACGATAACGATATGACTGGCTTCTGTAATAGGCTTCATGTCTTCATCGTAACGCTGAGCACCACCATCTAAAGAAATAATAGTGCCTACCTCTTTTGCAACGGCCATAGCAGAGCGCATGAGTTGGCGATGTCGACCATTGATATGCAGAATATAGGCAGATCCTATCAGCTGCTTATGGGTATCTAAAAACTCAGGCTCAGTTGCAGTAGACCGTTCAAAAAATACAGCACGCTCACCAGTACGCTGCTTTACGAGGATTGTTGCCACGCCACTGTTAGCACCGCTTTCAACTTGAATTGCCTCTGTATTAACATTGTATTTTTCAAAGTCATCTAATATATGACGACCTACCATGTCATCACCAATGCTATCAATCATAGCGGTACGGGCACCATATTTTCCTGCCACCGCTAGTGCTGTAGCCACTGGCCCACCGCCATCTGTAGTGGACGATACGACTTGTTGTACCTCACGGCCTGTAGGATAATGATCGACGACAATAAATCGATCTAATGTACTGGCACCTATGCCAACAATATCTATATATTTTTGAGGAAATATACTCATACTAATCTCCTAACTACGAAACCACAACGATTCATGCAACAATTATACTCTAGCTCTTTTATTACAGAATACCTTCCACCTTATAAAAAGTAAACCCCAGACCATGGTCTGGGGCTACTTTGTAGTACAAAGTGTACTGTATGTCACGTAGTTTGTCTTATTTAGTATATGTTGTGTGTGAGAAAGGTTGTTAGATATAAGGTGTAATATAACAGGTTAAGACATCATACGTTCCATCATATATTCAATTTCATCAGCACTCAAATTGTACATAGCCTGTACCATTCGCTCTGCTGACTCACCAGATGCACCACTTTTCGCAATTTCTGCTTTTGCCTTAGCTATAAGGGCTTCCTTGCGTTGTGCTTCGGAATCTTCATCTGTTGGTACGGAAATATTAGCTTTACCTTGACCAATACCACGTACCTCTTGATTAGGATTATCTTTAGACGTTGTTTTCGTATCTTGGGCGGCCACCGCTTCCATAGCGAAGGAGTTTTTACCAGTCATGATATACTCCACAGCTTCCAAGGTACTTTGTGTAAGGTTTACAGTCCAAAATTCACCAGCGGCAGTCAATTTGTATAGCAAACCATTATACGCAACGAGACCGCGTTCTTCCCATAATTTATAGAGCCAGTTCAATTCACCTAATCTTGGATCCATTTGTTCTAAGCTCATAATATTTAAGAAGCCTTGTTCAAGTTGACTTACCACTTGATTTACGATAGGTTGTAACTCACTTTGTTTCATCAGCGCCATGAATGGTTTTTCACCACGGTTCACCATATCTTCGTATGGTTTTAATGCACGATGAAGCATCATGCCATACCCATCAACATTACCACCGGCGCCGCTACCAAACGGGAACATCGGTACGCCCGCTTTGGCTAAAATGTTATATAAACTACGTTCACGATTATTGGCACTCCAGTGAGCCGCACTCAATCGACGATAGGAACGTTCATCAAGGTACTTACGACCGAATTCAAACATATCCCCTTGCATAGAAGTTGTCGCTGCAGCTGGCACCTTACCTTTTGCAATGTCTTTATTAAGATCACTGCCATCAAATACGTTCAATTGATAAAGGTCAGCACCATCTACGCCAGAACTTACTAAATCAGCTAAGTCTTGTTCCCAAACTTCCATAGTTTGGCCTGGCAAACCGTAGATTAAATCGATAACCACAGAACATTGACCATACGCTTTTAGCGCAGCTAAACGTTCTAGTACGGTTTCTTTCGTATCTAAACGGCCTACCATTTGACGTACTTCTGTGTTAAAAGATTGTACGCCGATGGACATGCGGTTAACACCATTTGCCATCCACACATCGAGATTTTCAGGAATCAAATCGTGAATACGACCTTCTAAGGTAAGCTCGTAATCGTTAGACAGTGGCAAATACTCTTTGATCGCCTTAAGCAATCTTTCAGAGTTCGTTGGAGACAACGATGTTGGCGTACCACCACCGATAAATACGGCATGGATTAACCCATCTTTCAATCTTGGACGTTCACTAGCCATCTTTAATTCACTAATGAGTCCATCAATATATTGGTCCTCTACGCTTTGACTCGTACCATTTTGGAAGAAGCCACAATATGTGCATTTTGTCTTACAAAACGGAATGTGAATATAGGCGCATTGCATTTCACCCTTTGTAGGTGTGCCATTCATTAAGTTATCCCAAACGGCTTGTGTTTCCTTTGGTGAAACTAAGATGCCATTAAGCCCTGCATGAACAACCCGTTTATGAGGGAATGCACCACTCATCGGATTATCGCATTCTAAACCTAATTGTAGATTGCGTTGTTTCTCCGGAATGGATTCAAAGAAACTTGCTAAACTCATACTCCAATCCCCTTTCAGTTTAGGCTTGCAACTTTGCAAGTACAGATTTAGTGAATTCTTTTGCATTGGCAAAGTCTTGTTCATCTGGATGCGTTTCAGCCGCTTTATGTAACGCATCCCGTTCAGGGCTTTGTCCGTGGGCAGATCCTGGTGGGAACATTTTATACATCATTTCGATTACTTTAGGATCGATTTTGCCTTGGCATACGAAGCCATCTACAAGGGACTCTTTATTTTGTAGTAATTCAGATGCTTTATCGATACTTTCACGAGCATGATCAGAATCTGCATACATACCTAGTGTGGCAAAGAATACGATATTTGGATTTGTTAAAGTTTCGATCAATTTTGCCGCTTCTTTATTCGCTGTACCGCGATCTACCCAGAAGCCTACGAATACTGTGTCATAATCAGCTAAATTTTCAGGCGCTTCCTTAACAGGAACGCATGGTGTACCTTCAGGCATCACAGAAGCCATTGCTTCTGCAACACTTTTTGTATTTCCCGTAAGGGAAGAATATAAAATAATGGATTTCATAATTATCTCCTTTAATTTTTTGATACGTGTATTACTTAGATACTTCTATTCCTCTTCATCATCTGATGAGTCATAACCTCTAAACTCAACTGGTACGTTGATATCGATATCTTCGCCTGTTGGATTTCGATATGGTGTTGCGGCCACTACGGCAGACATTGCGGGATCATTGAATATTTCATTTGTAGAAGATACGATACTTTGTCCAATAAGACTACCATTTGTATCAAGTGTTACTTGTACAGTCACATCGCCTTGTAATTTTCTTTTTAAAGCCATGGAAGGCATTTGTGCATTAGCTTGTACTCTTGCTCGGAACCCTTCCGTATCAAAGGCAGCTTTCACTGTACCATGACCATCACCATTACCATTGCCATTACCGTTGCCATTTCCCTGACCTTGGCCATCACCATTACCAGTGCCAACACCTGTACCGTTACCACCACCAGAGCCGCCACCATGTCCGGGGCCGGAACCACCTGTGGAATTATCACCAGAGGTATTACCTTTATGTTCGCCGCCTTTTTGAGGTACATCTACTGCATCAGGAATATCTGTTGCTGGAGATGGATCAACATTTGCTACAACAGCCTTTGTTCTTGCCGCCACTTCATCAGCCGATAGTGGTTTAGGGAATAGGTCTGACCTATTACCGCCACCACCACCAGCATGACCACTGCCGCCATCATCGAGAACACTTTGCGTGAGGTCGATTTCATAGGTTTCCATTTCTTGAATGGCTGGAACTACTACGAAAAAGATGACTGCAATAAAGAGAGCAATGAGATGAACTACGGCGGATATAATGGCTGCTTTTTTCCATGATATGCCTAGTCCCATAGTTATCCTTTCTGTTCAGCTGCAATCGCCAAGCGTTTAACACCAGATTGTTTTAGCATGTCCATGATCGCCACTACTTGACCATGAGCTGCTCGTTTGTCCGCTTGTAAGATAACACTAGCGTTAGGATTTTCTTGAATGCGCTGTTTAATCATAGCTTCTGCTTGATCAATACTCATTGGATTATTATCAATTGTAATATGCCCTTCCGCATCAAGGGTAAACACAACAGGCAATTGAGCTGGTGCAGATGCACTAGTAGCTTGTGGTAGTTGTACAGATAATGCTTTTTGAGCCACTGTTTGTAAGCTGTTCATCATGAAGAATACCAATAAGAAGAAGATGATATCAATCATTGGAATGATCATGAATTCCGGCTTAGTTTTCATACGAAAGCTTTGCAAATTCATAATTATTTCCACCCTTCTCGTTTAGCGCTAACAATGCTGACACACATATTTTCAATTTGGTTAATAATAGAATCTAAACGATGACTGAATACTGTGTATACAATAAAGGCCATGATGGCTACGCACAAACCAGATGCTGTAGCGATGAGGGCTTCACCGACACCACCAGTAATGGCGGATGCACCCGCACCGGAGTCAAGGATACTGAAAGAGCCAATCATACCTGTTACAGTACCAAGCAAACCTAACAATGGGGAGATTGTAACGGTAGCACTGAGGTAGTCCATATATTTACGGAAACCTACCGCATCTACCCCCATTTGGTCCGCAAAGGCTGTCTTCATAGCTTCTTCGCTAGAGGCGTTATTCAAGCCTGCTTCTGCAATACGGCTCGCAACAGATGGGTTTTCTTTGATTACTTTATCAATTTCTGTCCAATTTTGTAATTTTGCCAGTTCATTGACTGCATGCGTAACAACGAAGGTTTTACCGGCATATTTGCGATAGTAGAAAGCTCGTTCTGCAGCGATAGCGATCACCATGAAAGACAAGAGTAATAATGGATACATTACATACCCGCCGCTATGAAACAAGTGAATGACATAATTTAAGTTTTCCATATTAGTAACCTTTCTGCCTGTTTACAGACTGAATATTAGAACCTGTAGGTCCCTTGAATTCTTGTATAATCGCCTAACTTAAAGCTTTCACTACCATATAAAGTATCTCGTTTATTAGTGCCCTTCGCATCGAATGTATAGAATGCCTCAAGGAGCAAGTCCTTACGAGGTACATAGCCGGCACCGAATGTAAAGCTGCGAATACCGTCAAGATAACGATCCGGTACTGCGCCAGTACCATTGCCACCAAAGAAGGAGCCATGTTCAAAGTATTTGTAATCGATGAACGCATTCCAGGATTTTGGAATATCTAGGTCAGCACGGCCAATATCGAGACGAGCCATCCAGAAGTGTGGTGTCCCCCCCATTTGATGACCTTTAAGCGCAAAGTCTGCTGTGCCTCGTTCATGTTCATAAACCGTATTACCGTTTAAGTAACGGCCAAGGTTGGAACGGTTTTGTCCGTAATCAACGGTAACAGATGCATTAGCACCCAGTTGATATTTAGCACCGATACCGAATACATGAGCTACATTGGAGAAGCTATATTCATCATTGTCGTTGCCATTTGCATTGAGGTATGTATGAGTTTTACCACCAAAGGATCGTAAATACCAGGCTTGCAAACCAAGACGAGAGCCTATTTGTTTCTTGTATTGAACAAAGGCTGCTTTATCAATAGCTGGCACAGTATCTTTTTCAAGAACTACCCCTTCTGTGCGAATCAAGTTGCCAATGATCTTACCAATCGCTTCACGAGGCAATTTGTTTTCAGACTCTGCATCATGTACAACCTTTTCAAGATTATACATATAGTTAAACATTGCATTTGGCATGCCCCAACCATAATAAGAGCTACCTTCCCCCCAATCACTGGAGGACATTGTAAAGTTCTTTTTATAAATAGCATCTTTAGCATCAAAATCGCTAAATACATAGCTACCACTATCGTATTTATACGTTTTAGCACCTAAATAGCCAGTGAACTCATAATCACTAGCTGGTTGTCCATAGTAATCATAAGATTGTTTGAACGTCCCATCTGGCTGTTTAACCCAAACTACATCAAGCTCACTATTGTTATAGTTGCTCCAGTTATCTGTAGCATTATACTTAGCAATTTCTGCAATGGATTGGTTAATATCAGCACTATGTTTATCAACATAATCTTTTGGGTTCAACAAAGCATCTTTATTATCAGTAGATACGATAAGACCTTTAGCCTTTTCTTTTAAGGATTCAGGGTATAAAGAAGAGTTCACATTATACATAATGTCGCTAGTCTTATATAGTTTTTCCCCTGTATTCTTATTAGTAATTTCGTACATTGCATAACCACCAGATGGAATATCGAGGGAGAATTTTTTCTCCGCCATATCTGTAGGGTATGCCTTTGTAAGAATATCTTGTAATCGACTCATCACTTGAGCTTGTTTTTGTTGTGTTTCTGCAAGCTTAGCATTAGCCTTTTCAATTTCTTGATCCCGATTCGGATTGCTCCAACTTAGATTCAATGTAGCTTTATACGCTTCATATTCATCTTGCAAACCTTTTAGCTGTTGATAGAAGTAAAGGCTATCTGTCTTGCCTTTATAAGTAGAATCATAAATACCATTAGGACTATCTGGTGCAGCTGCATCTTCATCAGATTTTTTCTCACCATCAGAACCTGTTTTTGTAGCACTACTAATATCGTATGGGAACTCATCACGGTTAATACCAATCAATTCAGCTGCTGTTGGTGGTCTGTAGATAACTTCATGTACTGCATGAGTATAGGCAGAATCAGTGATACCTGTACTATGTTTGAAAGTACCAACACCGATACGAACTTGAGAGTCGTGACCATTCCAAACGGCACGAACACCATCATAAGATTGACCAAACCAGTAACCACTAGCCCCCATTGGCTCTGTTAAGCGGCCCACTGATACGTCCCATTTTTTAACCCGTCTTGTGAGATTCACTGTATCGAGTCGTTGATGGTTAAAGCCTTTAGAATCAGATTGAGTCCAACTTGTATCGACACCACTCATGCCAGTCGCACTACCGATAACCTTAAGGTTTGTAAACTCATTAAAGCGTGCATCAAAGCCAAGGCGCAATCGTTGTTCAAAGCTATGACGATTAGCATCGTACATATTCGCTTTTGCAGAACCGATAGCGGAGTTAGCTCTAAATGGAGATTGAGGTCTATTAGATCCATCATGTGCCATCCAGCGTGCTCTATAATCGCCGACTAATGTAACACCACGCTCTTTAGTGGTATCAAAATCAGAATGAATAAAATCAGTTAAGCGAACTACATCAGCTACGTTTTGTACGCCAGATTCAGCACTACCAACATCACTATTAGCAGCCGCTACATTTGCACCTGCTACGCCAGCCTTTGCGCCATTTTTGGTCTTGCCGATAGCTGTCGTTTTTGTACCATCGCCACCACCGAATTTAAGGTTAACGCCTACGCGGTATACCCGTTCTTGTGTGGCACGGTCATCGTCGCGATGGTTGAAGATATTGTTGATACCAAAGTACATCATGGCATTTTTATTGAATCGTTTTTGAACCATTACGTTCCAAATGCCAAATGTTTTCTTTTCATAAGTTTGCTTATTATAAACGCCTGCATCACCGGACAAGATATCTGGCCAATAGTTACCACCGTTATTAAGAGTATTACTATCAAGCATGTTGATATAATAATCACCCCAGATAGAACCATTCCAACCGGATTTAGGATTGTCATAAGTAATACCGATATCAACCTTGTGCATTGGTTTATCAAGCAATTGACGAGGCATTGAAGGATCGCTCTTGTTGATGGCATGTAAGTATGTATAACCTAACTTACCAGACCAATATTTGCCGAACTTTTGTTGTACTTCAGCTTGAAGACCTGTGATTTCTGCTTTACCAATATTTTTAAAGCTGTAAATCATGTCTGGTGCCCGTTGATACTTCGCATCGCCTTTGAGGTATGGCGCAAAGTCCATGAAGTCCCCTGTGAAGTACACGGACATATAGTTCTTGATACGATTGTGGAATACACCTACGCGAGCATAGGTATTTTTATTTTCCCCTTCCAAACTCATATCAAAGTTTACAGATTTTTCAGGTTTTAAATTAGGATTACCAGCCCAGTACCAACCGAGTTTTGCCACCCCAATCCCTACAGGGTTAGAAGCATACATTTCCCAGTTATACCACAATTCGCCCATGCCTGGCTCAGTATAACCAGTCCCTACATTGGCTTTAAATCTACGATGTGTATTGCCCTTTACGTTATAGGTCATACCTAAGGAAGCAGATAGGTTAGAACCAAACAAGCTACTATTATCAAAACGTAAAATTGGAGACAATGTTAAATTCTTATTCACTTGCCAAGTATCAGAAATATAAGCGTTTAACTTACGGATTGTACCGCTACCAGTAGTCAATCGTTGATCTCGATTGCGGTACTCTTCTAAGAAGGCTTTGCCATTTAATTTAGGCGCCTTTTTACGCATTTCCGGATCATTGGACTCGCCATATTTAAAATAGTCACCTACGATATTGGCACGTGTGGCAGATAATACAGGATTTTCTGCTTTTAAACGATCTTCTAAGGCTTTATAACGAGCTTTAAACTCATCCGTTACAGGTTGATTATTTGGGGATGTACTAGACCAATCACTTAATCGGCTTTCAGATAAACCATAATTTATATAGTCATCATATGTAATACCTGGTTTTTGAGCATCTGTTTCGGCGCCATAGTATTCATAATCCATATCCCATTGTGGCATACCCCCACCGGAATTAATGAATTTGTAGTCGTGGATGTGAGAGTACACTTTAATGCTATTATCGCCTTTACGACGTACAAGACGGTCAAGTTTATCCACTAGCAAGCTCTTATCGTAATCCCAAGGATCGATGTACATAGTGCTTGTATTAGGAGAGCTCTTTAAGCGGCTACCAGAGCCTTCTTCACGAGCATAGCTTACGCCGTAGCTAAGCAGATGGTTTTTGTTAAGTTGTGTGTTCGCATTAGCTCGAATATCTAATTGGCGATGATCGATATTATCGATATAGCGCAACTCATTGGAGCCTTCATACGCAGAACGACCAGTATAACTAATGAGTGCTACATCATTTTCTTTGATGCGGGAGTAGTTAGTTTCAACAGTCCAATCGCTTTTACCTGCTCGAGATGACCATTGTAAGTTTGCCGTATTACGGTCCGCGGTACGTTTAAAATGTTGTTGTGGCTCTAAGTCGGAATCAGAGTGTTTAACATCGCGCACAAGATCTTCTGTATAACGATTGAGACGCATTTCAAATTTATTTTTATCATTTGCCTCGTAAGTTGCTACAAGACCAATATCGGCTGCATCACCGTAGTGACGAAGTACATTGGGCTTAAAATTATGTTTTGCATAGTCATAAGCCATACCAGATGCACGCCGGCTAACGGATGCCAATACAGGCATGAGATCTCGTTTACTACCGGATAAACCAACCTTCAATTTCCCCATTTGACCAGAGTCGGCACGAATGAAGAAGTTTTGGAATGGGAACGCATCGCCATCGCTTTTACGTCGCATACCTTCTGCATTTAATTGCAAGGATGGTTTCTTTTGTGCCTTTTTAGTGATGATATTAACTACACCACCTATAGCATCAGAGCCGTATTTAGCACTGGCAGCACCTTGAATAACCTCTATACGTTCAACGTTTTCTGTGCCTAGCCGTTGTACTTCGTCTGCTGCACCAGAGTACTTATCAAAATCGCCGAGTACAGGTTGACCATCGACAAGAATCAGTGTGTGACGCGCTTCGGCACCGCGGATAGATACACCAACACGGCCCATAGCATCAACGGTTCTAGATACACCTGTTTGAGTAAATATAATATCTTCGACGGACTTCGCCTGTTTCTTTTCAATCTCTTTCTTGGTAATGATTTGCACTTGCTGTGAGTTCAATTTTGCTTCTTCTTCTGCCCATGTACCTTTGACATGAACAACATCCGTAGTTACAGTCGCATTATCCGCCCAAACTACGAGAGGTGCGCTAAGCCACAAGGCAACTGCACTCGACAGAATAATATTACGTTTTGTATGTCCCCACCTATTCATTGTGCCCTCCTCAATTTACAACTATTTGTATGTCCCCACCTATTCATTGTGCCCTCCTCAATTTACAACTAACCATATATTTTGTATCTCCCACTACCATCAAAAAAAGATACACTTTACCAACATATAATGACATTGAATATCATTCACATTTTTATGTTAGCAAAGTGTATCTTGCATATCTACTCCGAAAAGACCAAAAATATACATTTCGGACAATATTAAGTTTTTATAACCTACTCGTGCTAAGCCTTACATACTTATATTATATATATTACTAAGCACTATAATGCACGCCTTGGTTTAGTTTGGCTTAACTTAAGGTATTTATACTTTACGATAAGCACTAGGTGTTACACCTGTAGCCTCTTTGAATGCACTAGTAAATTTACTGCCATTCTCGTAGCCTACGGCATTAGCAATTTCTAAAATAGATTGATCTGACTCTTGAAGCAAACGCTTAGCTGCATTAATACGACATTCCTTTAAATATTGATGGATTGTCGTACCATATACCCCTTTAAAACAACGCTTTAATGTTGATGTAGGAATATCAAATTCCTCAGACAAGGAATCTATAGTGAGTCGTTTCATAAACTGTGTAGATATATGTTCATTAACAGCTTTTACAATATCTACTTGTTGTTTACGATAAGAACTTCTCTTTTCATGATTAGTTGTAGAAATAACAGATAACAGCAAGAAGATTTCAATGACTTTTAATTTAAAATAGTGTTCCTTAATTTGTTCAGGCACCGTATATAAACTAGAAAAAATCTGACGAACAGATTCCGTCTCTTCCATCATCATACCAAAGTCAGAATGCTCACAGAATCGGTTTGCTAATTGAGTCAAATCGATGCGCGCTTCAGTAACAAGTGCATCTAATACGGGTTGAGCCTTTTCAACATCTACGAGTAATACAATCCCCTTAAACAGTTTTGTAGGGAAGTAGTTCTCATGTTGATAATCAGCATGAATATGCCACCCTAAGGACATATCACCTGGTCCCATATATAAATAATCACCAGATGTAAACTTGCACTCAATACGCCCCTCTTCACAATGATTTATGGCAAACGTCTTTGTATGTGATTTAGCATAAAATTGAATCGTTTCTTGCTTCACATCAAGGAACATCAAATCAATACCGTCAAACACTGTATGTCTCGACATAGAAATTCCTGCATGTGAAACTGCATGATTATGTGGATTCATACTATCACCATATACACAAATACTATAAAAATTATTATATAAACAATTATTATAGTATAATTATTGATATTCATTGTCAAATTAAAAATAGTAATAATTCATTTTTTATTTGAAAATATAAGTTTTTGATTCTGCAATAAAATAAGCCTTGCAAGTTAAACCAACGCGGTCTAACTTACAAGGCTATATTTAGAATTATCAGAGATAATTCTTTATTTTTTTGTTTTTACAATAAAGACTAATGCTATAACATGACCAATCCATACAAAGGCCATAACGATAAGTGCAATGGGCATATCTTGACTAAAATAGGCACCAATTGCCATTATTGTACTAACCGATAAGAGAATGGACAACTTTGTCCGCAACGTCAACGCTTTATCGCGTTCATAAGCACCAACAGTCTTTTGATATAAACTAGACTCCAAAAATATCTTATGGAATCGTTCAGATCCTCGGGCTAAACAAAATAATGTTAGCATATATAACGGAACTGTTGGTAACAGTGGTAGTACGATGCCTGCTGTACCGAGGGCAAAACTAATTGCACCAATGGCCAGAAATACATATCTAACTACAACATTACTATGTTGTTCAGTTGCTTTCATTAATCCTCTTCTACGTAGTTAATTACTTTACCTTTTGTTTTAATAAAGTTAGGAATGATAAGTACTAATGCAGCAATAGCTACGATACCGTAAATACCAGCCATACCTACCCATTCATAAGCATTACCTAATACAAGGCCCATTACAGCAAAGTCCGCATCACCAAATGTTGTATTTTGGAAGCCTAATTGACCAAGAACTGGAAGGGCCATTGCTGGCAAGAATGTAATAGCTAAACCATTAAGGAACGCACCTACTGCGGCACCACGGCGACCACCTGTAGCATTACCATAGATACCTGCTGTAGCACCACAGAAGAAGTGTGGTACAAGACCAGGAATAATCAATACACCACCTACAGCACCAAGGATAAGCATACCGATGATACCGCCGATGAAGGAGCTAAGGAAGCCTAATACTACAGCTGTTGGAGCATATGTGAAGAATACAGCACAGTCTACAGCTGGGATGGCATTAGGAATAATTTTTGTAGCAATACCTTGGAAGGCAGGAATCAAATCGCCTAAGATCATACGTACACCAGAGTATACGATTGTTACGCCTACAGCAAAGTTCATAGCACTCATAACAGCATATAAGTAAGGACTCATATCACCAGATAAAGTAGATACGAATTCAGAGCCTGCTGCAATAGCTGCAATCAAATAGAATACGATCATAGTCAATGCAGTAGATAATGTGGAGTCACGCAAGAAGCCCCATTTTTCAGGGATTTCAATATCTTCTGTGCTATCTTCAGCTTTACCTACATATTGAGCAACCCAAGCAGATAAATAATAACCTAAACTACCAAAGTGACCAATAGCAATTTCATCACCATCAGTAACTTTAGATGTGTAGCTTTGACCAATAGCTGGAGAAATTGCAGACCATGCGCCCATCAAGAAACCACCTACAAGGATGAGTTCCATACCAGACAAACCTGCTGTACCGAGTACGGCAGACATGAGACATGCCATAAATAAACTGTGATGACCTGTTAAGAACACATATTTGAACTTGGTGAAACGAGCAATACATAAGTTCATCAATAAGCCTACTACGAGAATAGACATCGTTTCAACGCCAAGAACCTTTTGTGCAACAGCCACAATAGCTTCATTGTTTGGTACAACGCCAGTAATATGGAAGCCATGTTCAATCATCTTACCTAGTGGATCAAGATTGCTAACGATAACGCCAGCGCCTGCTGCGAGCATTAAGTAGCCAAGAATCGGTTTTAATGTACCTGTCATTACCTTATGAAACGGACGTTTCAAAGCAACTAAGCCTACACATGACATAATACCAATTAAAAGTGCTGGTTGAGACAGCACGTCACGTAAGAACTCTAATACCATTTCCATGGCACTACCTCCTATATATAGTTGTTAAAAATTATTGTGCAGCTTGTTTTAATGCTTCAAGAACATCTTCTGTGATTTTCTTTTTATTAATATAGCTGCGAACAATGGCGATATTTTTACCTTCGAATTGTTCTGCCAATTCTTTTACAGTTACGATAAGATCAGCCTTACGACCTTGTGCCGCATTAAAATCGATTGACTCAACTTGTGCATCAATGCCGTTTTCAGCACAGATCTCTTCGATTTTCATTTTTAGCATCAAGCTAGAACCAATGCCATTACCGCATACAGTTAATACAGAAATCATAATTACCTCCTTCTATAGCTATTATTGTTCATCTAAATGCTCTGCCAAGAATGCTTGTACATCATCTATACTTTCAAACTCAACGGCTGCATCTAGAAATTCCTCATCCTCAAACAAAGTAGCGATATCTGTCAACAATTGAATATGCTCATCCTTATTAGGAGCACATAAGAACAATGCTACAGATACAGGGTCATTATCTGGGCTACCAAAGTTCAATGGTTTTTCCAACGTAACTAAGGCTGTACCTACTCGTTTTGCGCCATGTTCAGGACGAGCATGTGGCATAGCAAGACCTGGAGCCAATACAATATATGGACCCATTTCGCGTACCACCTCAACCATAGCCTCTGTATAAGATGGATCAGTAAAACCAGCATCAACCATGAGTTGGCCACCGTGACGAATTACCTCTTCCCACGTTTCAGCGGGATAGTGAAACGATACATTATCCTCGGATAATAAATCTTGTAACAAGCTAACACCTCCTAAGCTTACATCTATACATATATTTCTATTATAGCCATTAAAAGAAGTTTTTCATATATCAAAATAACAATGACCTTATCAAAATGAATAAATCTAACATTCAAAACTGTTGTTTTATAATTTTTTAACATCAAGCTAATATATGATTAAATGCTCATATTATTCCACTAATCATACTTAAATAATTTAATACTATTATAGAATCAGCTCTATATTTAACTCTATAACCCTTATGAACATTCTATAGAACACCTATATTTATCATACCTATACAAGTATGTATATTGTATATATATTGAAAACTCTCTATACTTAGATAAAGTATATTTCACCTACACAAAAACAGAATAAGGAGAATTTATGCAGACTTCCGTAAAAGTATTTATACTAGGGTTACTACTTTGTATTTCCTTAGTAACAGCTTTGCAATTTGGGGCTAATTTTATCCCTTTAGATCAAATTATTTCAGCTCTTATGTCGTTGATCGATCCCAACGCCAAAGCTTCGATGACAGATACGATTATTACAGATATACGCTTACCACGACTGATTTACTCCGTACTGACAGGCATTGGCCTATCCCTTGTGGGTTTGTTAATGCAAACAGTAACAAGAAACGCACTGGCCGACCCTTATGTATTAGGTGTTTCATCAGGTGCTAGTACAGGTGCCGTCTTTGCTATCATCATGGGTGGACTCCCCTTCTTAGGTCAGTATAATACGCCTATTTTTGCCGCCTTAGGCGCTGCTCTTTCCATCATAATGGTATTACTATGTGTTGGTAAAAGTAACAGCCCAGTAAAGCTCATCCTCATCGGTATGGGTATGACTGGTATATTCTCTGCACTAACCATGATGATTATTTACGGAGCCAAGCACGAGGCACAAGTTCGAAGTGCCATGTTCTGGTTACTAGGTAGCTTCGCAGGCATTCAATGGGGTGATTTACCATTAACAGCTATCATTGTAACCTTGTTTATGCTATACATCTATATGTTTAATCAAGATCTCGACGTGCTACTACTAGGTAATCATGAAGCAGCGCAAATGGGCTTATCCGTTAAACAGCTACAGCTAAGCATCGTTATTATATCCTCTATTGTTATTGCCACATTAGTATCAAAAGTAGGTGTAGTCGGCTTTATAGGACTCATAATTCCACACCTAGCTAGAATTGTGGGCGGCCCTAAGCATAGAAACACTTTACTCTTTAGTGCTCTAATCGGTAGTATCGTCATGATATGGTCAGATGTATTATCAAGAGCGCTGTATAGTCCGGAGGAAATTCCAATCGGCGTTCTTACATCCTTACTAGGGGCTCCACTCTTCATTTGGATTATTATGAATCGTTACAAACATAATGGTTAGTGTATATCATGTCTACAGGAGATACTATGTATCAAATTAATCAGCTGTCCTTCTCGTATGAGAAAAAGGAAGTGTTAAAGAATATTTCTGTAACATTTCCAGCTAATAAAATAACAGCCATAATTGGACCGAATGGATGTGGTAAGTCTACGCTACTTAGCCATCTATATCGGCTTCAACCATCTAAAAACAAAATTATATTAAATGATAAACCCTTAGAGTCTTATAAAGGTCGTGAGTTTGCTCAATTAGTAGCAGTGTTAACACAGTCTAGGGACTCTATGATCGATGATTTCCTCGTAAAAGATATTGTCCTCATGGGCCGTTATCCATACAAGCAACACTTCGGTACCTATAGTGCAGAAGATGTAAAAATCGCAGAGCACTATATGAACGAAGTAGGCATTACTCATTTAGCTGACGAAGAAATTCATCACCTCTCAGGTGGGGAAAAACAACGCGTTTTTATTGCAAAAGCGTTAACGCAAAAACCTCAAATACTTCTTTTAGATGAACCTACTAACCATCTAGATATGAAGTATAAGGTAGCGCTTATGAAACAATTGCGAGCTTTCAAAGGCACAACTATCGTAGTTCTACATGATTTAAATCTAGCGGCTCAATATTGTGATCATATCGTAATTATGAATAAAGGAACAATCCTAAAGGAAGGTTCTCCCACTGAAGTGCTGACACCTGAAATTCTTGAACCCATATTTGAAGTTCCTTTCAAAACCTCTTGGGATGAAGGGCGCTATCACTTATATTATTAATTAAAAGAAAGGGCTTACTATGTTTCAAAAATTAAGAAAATCAAAAAAATTACTATTAATTGCTATGGCATGCGCCACATTTGCTATTGCTGGTTGTGGTTCTGATACAACTAAAAGCGCAGCTGACAACGGTAAATCTGTAACGTGGAGTGAAACATTTGACGGTACAAAAACTGACTTTGCCGTAAAATCCGCCCCTACTCATGCGGTATCCATGTCTCAAGCAACTACAGAAATGATGCTTCAATTAGGTCTTGAAGACAAAATGGCAGGTACTGCATTTAAAGAGGAAGAAATCTATCCACCTCTTCAAGCATCTTATGACAAAGTAAAAGTATTAGCAGAAAAATGGCCTTCTTACGAAGTATTCATGTCCGTAAAACCTGACTTTGCTACAGGCTGGCCTGACTCCTTCAGCAAACGCGCTATCCCTGCAGACAAAATGATCGCTCAAAAAGTTAATATTTGGATTCCTGAATCTATGTTGTCTACTAAAGCAGATTTAGAAACTAACTTTAGCGACATGATTAAATTAGGTGAGATCTTCGGTGTAAAAGCAAAAGCTGAAGAATGGGTTGCAGGTCAACGTAAAACGTTAGAAGCTATCCAAGCTAAACTTAAAGACTTGCCTCGTAAACGTGTATTCATTTATGACTCTGAAGATGGCCAACCATTCACAGCCTTCGAAGGTTATACTACTAACATCTTAAAACTCATTGGCGCTGACAATGTAATGAGCGGCTTAGGTGTAGATAAAACATGGGCTAAAGGATCTTGGGAAACAGTAATTGCTCAAAATCCTGATTATATCATCATCGCTGACTATGGCAACTCTATCCGTAACGATGACGATTTCCAACAAAAAGTAGAAAAAATTAAATCTAATCCTCAACTTCAAGATATTACAGCTGTTAAGGAAGGGCATTTCATTCGTGTAAAACTATCTGAAATCACTCCTGGTGTACGTACAGTTGATGCTCTAAAACGTTTAGCTGAAGAAATTCACGGCGTTAAAATCGACTAATATAGCTGATAATACACTAATATAATTTACCTAATTATAATCAACGAAAAGGTCCCAATTCAAAAGAATTGGGACCTTTTTCGTACTACTTGTATTGCACACAGCATATGATTTAGAGAGTAGAGATGTGTTGTAGTTGAAAGATTTAGGAATAATAGATTATTGTAAAATAGATTTAAAGTTTATTAAGTTGTATATGCTGTGACAATGCCTAATTAGTTATGTATGCGTTTATATATTTATTTATCTATCTATGTATACATTTATGCGTTTCTAGCACATTGTTGCCTATATCGTTTATCGTTATTAGCCTTAATGGCCATGATCAAGGGTTTTAGTGAAAGAAATTCTTCATCACTGAGTCGAATAGTTCTACCAATACGTTTAATAGGATTACGTGGGCGCCCGGCACCGCGTCTAGTTCCACCCCATGCCATATACTTACCTCACTTTTCACTTAAAAAACTCCTTCTACCGATAGTATAACCTCCGATACATAAGTATGCAATAGTTATTCATTTTAAACAAACCCAAAACAGCCTATAAACAAGTAATAAACTGCATTTATTAATAAAACGCATAATTCACAAAACCACATATTTATAAGTTTTTCTTCCTATACAACTTGAATTCCAACATCAACGTTGCCAAATATAGATAAATCGCTTTTATAGAATATAGTATTTAAAACCAACCAAAATCTAACGCCATTATCTATTTCTAAGACACAATCTTATGAATTTAGGTCCTACAAAAAAAGACTGCTTTCGCAGTCTTTTGTATTGTTATATAGTTATGTATTAACCAAATAGTAAGTGCCCTAATTCATAAGCAATAGCCGCTACAATCCCAGATAGTGGAATTGTTACAAACCAAGCTAACACCATAGATCTTGCTACACCCCAGTTTACGGCTTTAAGACGTTTAGAGGAACCTACACCTAATAAAGAACCACTTACAACGTGTGTTGTACTTACAGGTAGGTGCAAGAATGTAGCGGTAAAAATAGTGATGGCAGAGTTCAAATCAGCAGCAAAACCATTAATAGTTTCTAATTTGAAAATCTTAGTCCCCATAGTAGAGATAATTTTCCAACCGCCCACTGCAGTCCCCATAGCCATAGCCGTAGCACAACAAAGTTTGACCCATAATGGTACGTCTAATGTATCAATATAACCGCCACTAAGCAATGTTAAGGTAATGATCCCCATCGCCTTTTGGGCGTCATTAGAACCATGAGAAAAGGCCATCATAACCGCAGATACAATTTGCATGGATCTAAATCTATCATTCAATACGATTGGAGAAAATCTACCAAAGATGAGTAACAAAACTTTCATTACAATATAGCCACCAATCATGGCTACGATTGGAGATAAAATGAGGGATAAGAAGATTTTTAAGATACCAGCCTCATTTAAAGCATCAAAGCCTACAGACCAACCTACGGCACCGATGATACCACCAATAAGTGCATGGGATGAGGAGCTTGGAATCCCCCAATACCAGGTCAACAAGTTCCATGTAATGGCACCAATAAGGGCCGCTGCAATGATACTACTATTGATAAGAGATGCAGACATAACGATGTCACCACCGATAGTCTTCGCAACACCTGTACTAACCATCGCCCCCAAGAAGTTGAGTGCAGCAGTCATCATAATCGCCTTTTTAGGCTCAATAGCACGGGTGGATACGGATGTAGCAATGGCATTCGCTGTATCGTGGAAGCCATTGATATAGTCGAAGGCTAATGCCAAAAATACTACTAGCCATACTAAATATTGAGCATCAAGCATACTTCAATACTACCCGGCGGAATGTACCAACCAAATCTTCGCAACCATCGATTACATCCTCCATGGCGCTAAGGATTTCCTTCCACTTGATAATTTCAATTGGATCTGTACACTCAGTAAAGAGCTTAGCCATTTCTTCGTGGTAAATGTTATCCGCTTCAGACTCAAGTTTCAATACTTGGTGTACACGGCCTTCTACCTTAACATGGTCCTTTTTAAGGCTACCCATGTAACCGATAGATTTATTGATATGCTTAACGCATTTTACAACGATTTCACTCATGCGGATAGCACCATCACTTGGTTTATTAACGTGGTACATAACCATTTTATCCATAATTTCTTTGATATTATCTAATGTAGTATCCAATTGGTCGATCAAGAGCTGAATATCTTCACGATCCATTGGAGTTATGAATGTTTTGCGCAAACGCTCTACTGTTTCGCTTACTAATTCATCGGCAGCTTTTTCCTTTGTATCAATTTCAAGAAAAGCCTCTTCTTTAGAGATTTCGCCTTTAAACACACGTTCCATCATCTCTGCACTTTCATATGTAAGAGCAGCATGATTTTCTAAAATACTGAAAAATTTTTCTTCTTTTCCTTTTAATTTAAAAGCCATGAAGATCCTCCTGAAACAGTATTGATTGCTTCTATAATAATATCTTAATTATAGCACACTAACTATAATTCCTAAACTAATTTACCAATCTCTATATTTTAACCCCTATGCGTATATAGCATATGTGTTATTCAACTATGTGAAAGTCTTATTATCTTTAGGTGCGCTATAAAATATCACCATCAATATGTTTCAAAACAAAAAAAGCAGATAGCTGATGTCATCATCAACTATCTGCTTCACATTTTATTAATTTGCTTCCGCTGCTGCTTTCGCCGCTTCTGCTGCCTTTTTCAAGTTAGGCACAGATGTTGGACATGTAGCAGGCGTACAAGCACCATTAGGGCCTAAGTCCGCTGCACGGCTCACAAATGTAGTATGTAACATGTGATGTGCTTTATGGCTCATAGGTTTGCCATCGAAGAACTCAGCATATAATTTTTGGATATTTGGATTATCACAAGCTGCTTTCACTTGTACCTCTGCATCACGAGTATACAAGGACGCAATACGAGCTTCACGAGCTTTGTCAGCCATCGGTAATTTAACACGTGGTTGACCACCACCACCGATACAGCCGCCACGGCAAGCCATTACTTCGATGAAGTCATAATGGATGTTTTCTGCACGCATGCGTTCGATGAACTTACGCAAGTTGCCAGTACCATGTACTGCTGCTACGTGTAATGTTTTATCCCCAATTACTACGTCAGCTTCACGAGCACCATCCATACCACGAATAGCTTCAAATGGAATCAATGTTTGAGGTGCATCTTCACCAGTTGCCATTTTATAAGCTGCACGCATAGCAGACTCCATAACGCCACCAGTATTACCGAAGATGATACCACCACCAGAAGCTTCACCCATCAATGGATCGAATGCAGAATCTTCAAGTTCATCAAAATTAATTTCTTCTGCGCGCAACCATTTTGCTAGTTCACGTGTAGTAATACAGTAGTCTGTATCGCGCATTTCTGGTACATCCCAGTATTCAGCAGAGGAATTCATTTCGTCACGACGGATTTCGAATTTTTTGGCTGTACAAGGTGTTACTGCAACAGCAACGATTTGTTTTGCATCAAGGCCCATTTTTTCAGCAAAATATGTTTTTTGCGTAGGCGCTTGCATAGCAATTGGACTTTTAGCAGTGGACAAGTTTGGCAAGAATTCTGGATAGAATGTTTCTGCAAACTTAACCCATGCTGGGCAACAAGATGTAAATTGAGGCAATACCGCATCACTGTTGATAACGCGTTCTAACAACTCAGATGCTTCTTCCATGATAGTCATGTCAGCGCCAAAATTTGTATCGAGGATATAGTCACCACCCAATTTACGAAGGGCTGCAACCATTTTACCTTCTACAAAAGTACCAGCCTCAAGGCCAAATTCTTCACCTAAACCAACACGAACAGCTGGTGCCGTTTGGAAGATAACGATTTTATTAGGGTCAGCAATCGCTGCTTTAACTTCATCAATTTCACTACGTTCATTGATGGAATCGAATGGACAGATAGATGCACATTGACCGCAATGAATACAAATAGGATGGTCCCCATTAGTTGTTAAATCATAATAATCAAATACACCCATATCTACAGCACAAGCTTTACGACATAAGGAGCAATTTTTACATTTAGACAAATCTTGAACTAATGCAATATTTCCGTCTTCAATTGGTACGCGACGGTCTAAGAATTCATACTTACTCATGAGTTTCCTCCTACTTAGGTAACGTTGTTATCGTTAATCGAAGAAATTATACTATACATTGTATATTTTATCAATAAAAGTACTTGTAATTCCTTTGCATAGCAGGTATTAATAAATCGCATGATACGTGAATTTATAGGCGCTCTTCCAATTCCATCCACCGTTCGGTAAGCGCATCTATTTGGGATTGAGTTTCTTCTCGCTCAGCCATCAAGGCTTGCATTTTTTCATAATCAGTAGCGACTTGGCTTATCATCACATCTAGGCCCTTAAGTAAATGTTCTAGTTTTGGCAACTCATCCATAATGCTCGCATACTCTGCCTCTTCCGCTTTATTGAGGCCTTTTTTAGGGGATTCTTTGAAAGTATCTACTTTACCACTAATTATACCACTATGATCGCCAGGTGTATTAGAAAGATTAGCTTCATTAAGAATAGAGTCATCGGTATCAGCATCATCAGCTTCTACAGGTCTTACAGCTTTGGCACTAGCAGCTGTGCTACTATTTGTCATATAAAATGGGCGTTTTCCACCACTACTTTCATCAAGAGCATCCTTGTAATCAGAATAGGAGCCATGAACGATTTCAATATGACCATCACCGGTGAATACAAATAGCTTGTCTACTACGCGGTCAAGGAAATACCGATCATGACATACGGTAACGATGACACCACTAAAGGAATCAAGAAAATCCTCTAATACCTCTAATGTAGGGATATCAAGATCATTCGTCGGTTCATCTAGCAATAATACGTTAGGCGCGCTCATCAGTAATTTTAAAAGATATAAGCGACGACGTTCACCACCAGAAAGCTTGCGAATCGGCACACCGTGAAGTTCAGGCGTAAAGAGGAAGCGCTCTAGGATTTGCCCAGCGCTCAATGTAGAACCATCACCGAGCACCATATAAGAATGGTCTTCACGAATATAATCGAGAACACGCATATCTTCGTCGAACTCAGGCAGTTCTTGTTTGAAGTGAGCAATACGAACCGTCTCACCTTTACCGATAGTACCGCTTGTAGGTTTATAGGTACCATCAAGGATATTCATAAAGGTAGACTTCCCTACGCCATTAGGCCCTACAATACCAATTCGGTCATGACGCACCACATGATAAGTAAAGTCCTTAATCATAGGTCGTTCATCAAAGTAAAATTCTAAATGCTCAATATCAAAGATAGTTTTTCCTAAACGAGTCTTTAATGCAATAGGATCCATTTGGTCGGGACGGCGCGTTTTCTCCATATTTTTTAGTTTTTCATAGCGGTCTAAACGAGCCTTTTGTTTTGTAGTTCTCGCCAAGGCACCACGGCGAACCCATTCAATTTCTCGTTTTAAAAACTGGCGACGCTTCTCTTCTGTAGCCGCCTCACGAGCCTCTCTGTCGGCTTTTAAAGCAATGAATTCTTCATAGTTCCCATCGTATTGATACATGCGCCGATTAGATAGCTCCAAAATGCCATTACATACAGAATCAAGGAAATATCTATCATGAGTGCTGATTAAGAGTCCTCCTTGACGGGCACTTAAATAAGACTCAAGCCAGTCGATACTATCTTCGTCTAAATGGTTTGTCGGTTCATCTAGTAATAATAAATCGCATGGGTATAGCAACGCTTGACCAAGCGCTAAACGACGCTTTTGACCACCAGATAAGAAGGCTACCTTTTGTTCTACATCGGGAAAGCCCAGTTTAGACAAAATGATACGAGCCTCCTGCTCTACTTGCCAACCATCTTGCTGATCCATTTGTTCTAAGGCATTCATATAGTTACGAGATAATTTAGCATCATCTCCGCCAGTTTCTTGCATTTGACGGTATTCGCGACTGATGGTTTCAAAGGCTTTTACCATTTGTAATCGAGGATGGTCCCCATCTAGAACGGCCTCTAGCAAGGTGGATTCCGCATCAAAGTCAGGGGTTTGCGCTAAGTAATGGATACCTGCCTTGCCATTGCGCTCAATGGTGCCCTTATCAGCCTCCATTTGGCCTGCCAATATTTTTAAGAACGTAGATTTCCCTGTGCCATTGATGCCCACAAGACCCAGTCGTTTTTCAGTTGTAAATGTAATATTTACATCTTTAAAAAGCAGCCTTGTACCATACGATTTCTCTATATTTTGTAAACTAATAACGTTCATGTTATTCTCCTATTTTGTAATTCTGTTACTTATTATACTACACATTACCATTGACAGTAACATTCGCCCTCAGTAGAATAAACGTAACATATATATTCATGAGGAGGTCCACATGGCGACGGATATGCTTTTAGACTTTTATGAAAGTATTAACTTTGAACTTATCGACATCGATGGGTATGACACATTATTTACTGAGCTCTTAGAAGATGGCACCTATGCAACTGTGTCCGACGACGACGGTCATATGCCAGAGGACTTGGAGACACCAATCGTATTCAATGTATACGATGATAATGACTCCTTCCAATGGAGTGTTACATTGGATGATTCTTATCAATTAAAAGATCTTTTAGATAGTGCTGAAAGCACAGATGAGTTCTTAGAAACACTACAAAGAATTAGAGAAGAACATATTGAGCAATACCAATAATACAAAAGCGATGACCTTAGGGTCATCGCTTTTCTTTTACTATATCAAATTTTGATTAGCCAATTACTTCTTCAGCTTGTACTAATTCCGCCTGCTTTTTAGCGTCTAAAATTTCAATTAAGCTATTTACAATATTAGCTGCTCCATCTACATGCCATTCACGAGCGCGCTCAGACATTTGTTGTAGCCTTGGAGGATTAATAAGCAGTGCGGTCACAACGTCTTCTAAGTTGTGAATATCACGGGCCCAACGAGCACAGCCCCGTAGCTCTAATAGTTCTGCATTGGCCTCTTCTTGTCCGGGGATGGCATTAAAGAATACCATAGGCAAACCAATTGTAACCGCCTCCATACAAGTCAGAGCACCAGGCTTTGTAACGAGCAAGGATGATGATTTCATAAGCTCTGAAATATTGGTCGTATAACCATATACAATAGTCTTTGTTTTCATGGACTCACTAAGGGTAACTAAGGATTCATAGAGAGACGTATTTTGACCGGCTACTACTGTAATTTCACCGATACCATTAACCTCATCTAAATGTTTAAGTGCCGTTTCGAGGGAGCCCAAGCCAAGACCACCACCCATAACGAGTACTTTCACAGGTTCCTCTAAGTTATATTCCTCAATAGCATCACGGAAAAAGGCACGGCGCACAGGAATACCAGACACATGAATACGTGTTTCATCGATACCGGCGGATACCATTTCAGTAACCATAGACTCGGTCGCTACATAGTACGTATCAATCTGCGGATAGAGCCAAAATTGATGGCTGCTAAAGTCCGTCATAATCGCTACCAATGGCACATCAATATGACCTTGGCGCTTCAAAATAGACGCAGCCCCACATGGAAATGGATGGGTAAAGACCATCACATCTGGCTGTTCTTGTTGAACAAGCTTGAGCATACGACTTTTAAGGAGATACGATAATGCAGTTTGCAAAATAGTCCCCCGTCGCTCCCCTTTTGATACGCGATAAATCATATCGTATAGCATGGGGAACACGTCGATCATCTTGATATACGTCCCCTTAATTAAATGCTCTACAGACATGGTTTCTGTATCTAAAAAGTCCACATGAGTAATCGATGCGTGTGGCTCTTTTTCTTTCCAATATTCTTCTATGGCTCTTGCGGCCTGCATATGTCCTGTCCCAATAGAGGCGGACACGATGAGAACCTTCCGTGATGTTTCGTTATTCATAGTGCACCCTTTCTCTGTGCATTATACCATAAATAGATAAAAAAAAGAGACCTCGAAAGGTCTCTTTCATATCCTTTAGGGATTATTTTTTGCGTTTTTTAGCTTTTGTAGCGTTAACTTGCTCTTTCAAACCTTTACCAGCTTTGAATGCAGGGGATTTGGAAGCAGCGATTGTGATAGTTTTACCGTTTTGTGGGTTACGGCCTTCACGAGCAGCGCGTTCACGAACTTCGAAAGTACCGAAGCCGATTACTTGTACTTTACCGCCAGCAGCTAATTCTTCAGCAACTGTGTCAAATACAGCTTTTACTGCTTTTTCAGCGTCTTTTTTAGTTAATTCAGTTTTTTGTGCAACACTTGCGATTAATTCTGTTTTGTTCATGACAGAACCTCCTTAAAAATACAATACCTAAGAAGTATGCAAAACCTCTAGGTTACTTTTCCTGCACTTTAGCCTCCTCCCAAAAAGCATCCAGCTCAGCTAATGAAAAGTCTTCCCATGAGCGATCGCTTTGGTTAACACAAGCCTCTACATGTAAAAAACGCTGTCGGAACTTTGTGTTTGTGCGATTTAGTGCATTTTCACCGCTTATTTTATACCATCTGAGTAGATTAATCAAGGAAAAAAGTACATCTCCTGCCTCTTTTTCCATATTTTCTCTATCTTTTTGTGCTATAGCCTCCTTAAATTCACCCATTTCTTCGGAAACTTTCGCCCAAACCGGATCGAGCTCGTCCCAGTCAAAACCTAGCTTTGCGGCCTTTTCCTGAAGCTTATAAGCGGCCACCAAAGCAGGTAAACCTTTGGACACACCATCTAATACAGATTTTTGAAAATTTTTCTTTTCTTGAGCCTTTAATTCATCCCAAGAGTATGATTTTTCATCATTTTCAGGGTTAAAAACATGGGGATGACGACGAATCATTTTTTCAGTAACGTCATTTATGACATCTTGTAAGGTAAAATGACCGGCTTCCTCTGCTAGTTGACTATGAAAGACAACTTGCAATAATACATCCCCTAATTCTTCACGAAGATTGGGCATATCTTTATTATCAATGGCATCTACTACTTCATAGGTTTCTTCAATGAAATAGCGTCGTAAGGATTCATGCGTTTGCTTTTGATCCCAAGGGCACCCATTAGGCGCACGTAAGGCTTTTACTACATCCACTAATGGTTGTACAGATATGGATTCCTTAGTATTGTTCTTCATAGAGCTTTGCTTCCTCCTTATCTCGACGAGCTTGTAAACGCTTACCGATAATTGGGAAATGATACATATCATCCTTCACAACGGCCTTAGTAAGCCATAAAGATAGTCCATATACGAATACGGCCACTACAATAGCGGCCGCTACAGCGCCACCATTACCTAATAACTCTACAGTACTCACATGGATAACTTGCGTTGCGCCCCCCATAGCCATAGCAGATACGACAATTTTCAGCAATTCAAGTTTATTAAGGACAGAACCTACATATTTCTTTACAAATATATAATTAATCAATGCAGCAATGGCGAAGTTTAAGTTTGTAGCCCACGCAGCACCATTGATACCAAGTTCAACAGTTCCTGTCAATTCATAATCCAAGAATGTTTTCACTAATAAACCAACGAAAATCGCTACCATAGGGATTACAGTTCGCCCCAAACCTTGCAGAATACCAGCTGTAATTTGCTGCCACCCTAGAAATACAATACTTAGGCTAATAACAGCGATAACAGGCCCTGCATTAGGCGTTGCATAGATCAGCAGAGAAATAGGTGTCGCCAGTACACAAAGGCCAATACAGGCGGGAATCGTGAACATATTGGCAATTTTAATAGCCGTTCCTGCCCGCTGCATAATACGATTAACATTACCTTGTGCATGAGCTTCAGATACAGCCGGCACTAAACTGGCCGCCAAAGAGGTGGTCAAAATGATAGGTAGACCAATGAGTGACGTGGCCATCCCTGTCAGGTAGCCAAATTGTGTTGTTGCTTCATTGAGGTAATACCCAATATCCATCAAACGCTTCGGCACTATGAATGTATCGATAAGGGATACCATAGGCAACATAATATTTGCCATAGATACAGGTATCGCTAGACTAAATAATCGTTTCACTACAGCACTATTACTTTCACAAATAGCATTTGGATTCTGTTGTGAAAGCATCTGCTCGCGCACGCGTCGTTGACGATAGTAAAAGAAAATTAATACGAGTAAACCTGCTAATACACCTGGGAAGGTGGCGAAGGTAGCACCCCCTGCCGCTAAATGTAAGCCTCTATCGATGAAGTAGTAAGCTAAGCCAACCATAGAGGATACGCGGAAAATTTGCTCAAAGATTTGGCTCGTTCCTGTCGGTACCATGTATTGGAAACCTTGGAAATAACCTCTAAAGCAACTCAGAATCGTTACTACAAAGATAGCTGGCGATAACAACTGAATAGCTATGAGAGCTCGTGGATCTGTAATAATCTGAGTATCTATGAGCCACTGTGCGCTGCCATATAAGGCCAAGCTAAATACTAAACCTAAAATAGTAAGTACTCTTAAGGATACAGAAAATACTTGTTGTACGCCCCGCATATCATCATTGGCGAGTTTTTCCGCAATCATAATAGAAATGGCTACAGGAATGCCTGCCGCAGAGATGCTGACGATAATTTGGTAGATTGGATAAGCCATCATATATAGGCCGATGCCTTCACCACCAAGAACACGGGCGATAAGAACTTTACTAAACGCACCGATGACCTTCACGATAATACCGGCTAAGGTTAAAATCATGGCGCCCTTTAAAAATCGATTCATAGGCCCTCCTTAGTCGATGACTTGTGGCTCAGTGCCTTCATCACCGCTTCCGTAATGGTCAAAATAGAACCTTTCATGCCATTAAGGCTCACATATAATGTGGCTGGCTTGGTATCTGCAAACTTCATTTTTTTCCATAAATCTTCCCGTACAGCTCCCATATCCCAGTCGGCCATTTTGGAGTCATCATACCAATGGATCGTAAGCTGTTGATCTCTACGGACGATACTTTTAATACCAAGCAGACGTGCTTGCTCTTTAATTTGAGCAATACGCAATAATCTATCTACCGGATCTGTAGGCGTACCAAAACGATCTATCAGTTCATCTGTCATGTCATCTAGTTGCTCTTTTGATTTAATATGTAACAACCGTTGATATACAGAAATCTTACGAGCACTATCTTTAATGTACTCATCATCGATAAAGGCATCTACTTCTAAATCAATAGCTGGATCAATAGATACCTCGCGCTCTACCTCTTTATTTTGAGCCTTTACAATCGCTTCTTCAAGCATACTTACGTACATGCCAAAGCCGACAGATGCGATATTGCCATGTTGCTGTGAACCTAAGAGATTACCAGCACCACGAATTTCTAAGTCTCGCATAGCAAGTTTGAAACCAGCACCTAGCTCCGTGAACTCTTCAATAGCTTTTAAGCGCTTTTCTGCAGCTTCTGAAAGCATTTTATCAGGTCGATACATAAAGTATGCATAGGCCCGTCTACGAGAGCGCCCTACGCGTCCACGCATTTGATATAGCTGAGATAAACCTAACCGATCCGCATCATAAATGATGATAGTATTGGCGTTCGGAATATCTAAACCGGTTTCGATGATACTGGTGGACAATAATACATCGTAATGACCTTCATAGAAATCGGTCATAATTTCTTCAATTTGACGGCCCGTCATTTGACCGTGAGCAATAGCATAACGCAAACCTGGCAACGCCGCTTCTAATAATTCACCCATGTGATTAATAGATGCCACTCGATTATATACGAAGTAAACTTGTCCCCCCCGTGCCAATTCTCGCTTAATTGCATCTGCAACGAGATTCATGTCATATTCCACCACATAGGTCTGAACAGGTAAGCGTTCTTCAGGTGGCGTATTGATGACGGACATTTCACGAACACCTACGAGAGACATATGTAAGGTCCGTGGAATTGGTGTAGCACTCAAAGTAAGCACATCAATATTACTAGCCCACTCTTTCCATTTTTCCTTTTGCGCTACCCCAAAACGTTGCTCCTCGTCTACAACGAGCATGCCTAAGTCTTTAAAGACAACCTTTTTGTTAAGTAGCGAATGGGTACCGATGAGAACATCAATCGAGCCATCTTCTACACCTTTTAAAACTTGTTTCTTCTCAGCTGTACTGCGGAATCGATTAAGTACATCTACCTTTACGCCAAATGGGGCAAAGCGATTCAAGAAGGTTTGGAAATGTTGTTGCGCCAAAACAGTAGTTGGTACGAGCACCGCAACTTGCTTGCCACTCATAACAGCTTTAAAGATAGCTCTCATAGCGACTTCAGTTTTACCAAAGCCTACGTCTCCAGCTAGCAATCGGTCCATAGGAACAGGTCGCTCCATAGATTCTTTAATTTCCGCCGTAGCCTGTAACTGATCTTCCGTCTCTTCATAAGGGAATGCATCTTCAAACTCTTGCTGCCATGGTTGATCTGGCAAAAATGCAAAGCCTTCTGTAATTTCTCGTTGTGCATAGATCTCAACGAGCTTATCTGCCAAATCATCAATGGATTTTTTTGCCTTTGTAACAACCTTAGCCCAGTCACGGCCACCCATTTTATGGATGCGAGGCACATCACCTTCATTGCCGATGTATTTTTGTAACTGATCTAAATTGTTTGCAGGTAAGAACAGTTTATCCGTTCCCGCATAAGCGATTTCAATATAGTCACGATGAATGCCTTCCGTTTCTATCGTTTTAAGGCCAATATACTTACCGATACCGTGCATACTATGTACAACATAGTCACCAGGGGTTAAATCCGTAAAATAATTGATTTCTTGGCCCTTTTTAGGCTTATTGCGAAGCTTGTGCTTTTGTTGTCCGTAAATATTGCCTTCTACGACAACTACTAAATGGCTATTTGGCAATTCAAAGCCGTCGGTCAATAAACCTTGTAATATAACAACCGTATTAGGCTTAGCAATCCATTCTTCACTATGTATAAAGGCGATATTTTCTCCTTCAAGAGCTCGTTCAATGCCTTCTCGTCGTTGTTGGTTATTTAATACCAATACAACTTGATGATTTAGGCGATGCCATTGCTTAATTTCATCTGTTAATAAAGGAATTTGACGCTCAAAGCTCGTCATCGTCTTCCCTTGAATACCAATAGGATTAAATCCAGTAAGCCCAATAGAGCGTTGTTGCATAAATGTAAAAGCCACTTGAGTAGTCGCTTCTACAGTGCGCTGCAATTCACTCCAGTCACAATGATTTTTGCGATGTGTAGGATCTTCCTTTAGAAACTTCTTTAGCGCTTCTTGAATACGTCCTGGCTCATCGTAAATGAGGAGACCATCCTTTACATACGATAATAAGGTACTATCTGCATCGCTTTTACCAAGGAAGAAAGGCGTCACCGTATAAGAATCAATTTGTTCAATAGACCGTTGATTCTCTACAGCGAAAAACCGCAAGGTATCGATTTCATCACCAAAGAATTCTATACGAATGGGATTGTCGCTATTAACAGGATAGATATCTATAATATCGCCACGCACGGCAAAATGACCACGTTGTTCCACCTGGTCTACCCGTTCATATCCAATTGTGACAAGTTGTTCAAGCGCTGTATCACGCTCAACCGTATCATTTAAAGCAAAATGTAGCGATTGTCCTTTTAAATATTGTGGAGATACAACGTATTGTGTAACCTCCTCTGCATTAGCAATAACCACAGCTGGCTCCTGCCATGCAAGAAGGGCTAATGCACGCATTTGGGCCCCTTGGTCTTCAAGGCTACGAGCCACAGTCGTAAAGTCTACATGATCTGTGGTAGGAAATGAGAGGACTGGAACATTAGGCATGAAAAAAGCTAAGTCCCGTTCCCACATCTCTTTATGGTCCTTATCATGGACTACGATAACTACAGGCTTTGTAAGTCCTGTAGTAAATGCTTGGTTTAAGAGGAAACTCTTTTGAGAACCACTAAGACCATATATAACTGACTTTCCTTTCCGCTGAAATGCGTTTAGCCCATCCACAAAGGATGGGTTCTGTGAAAGCAGATTAGTTAATGTATTATCCATACTGCACCATATAGTATTACTATGATTGTATTAATTAAATAGTTCTAACTCATTTATTATAACATATAACCTAGTAGATAAGCTTCTAGACCGCGTTATATATGATAGTAAAAACACGATAACAGTTATATTTATAGTTATTTTTATATCCGTTTTGAACACCTAATTTTAGGCAAAAAAAATAGCACCTCTAAAGGTGCAATAAAGTTGGTGCGGGAGAAGGGACTTGAACCCCCACGCCGTAAGGCGCCAGATCCTAAGTCTGGTGCGTCTGCCAATTCCGCCACTCCCGCGTCTCAACTGAAATAATAATATCATGTATAGAATGCATCGTCAATCTTTTTTTTATAATTAACTTAAATTTCATGTATCTCATAAAATAAAAAGAGACTGACCCAGAATCCGAACTACTAGAACCCTGGGTCAGCCTCTTTTTTAGGATGATGATGAATAAATGCATGCCCTACATTTACCATAAAATATATTAACAGTCATAACGTATGTCATGCTGGTAATACCAAAAGGTATAATCCACCATGACCATAGCACGACATTAAGGTCGTAAGCACTATAATCTAAATATCAAAATAATATATTTAGATCATATAAAACTAAAAAATCCTTTTTACGGGTACGTAAAAAGGAGCTATTAACTTCTCCTCCCTATCTCTCGTAGGTCAAATGGTGAATGTTGAATAGGCAGTTCTCCTGACTCGGCTTCATCGCTCATCTAGCCTTCCCAGTTTCCCAGTGACTTAATTTAGACTCGCTCGACCATACAGTGGCGGGACCGTGCTGGCATTTAACCAGCTTCTCTATTATGCTTTTCAGCACCTATTCCCAAATATGATGTTTTCTATGAGTTAATATTAACACCGCTATCGTATTAAGTCAATTTATTTTTGTAATTTTATTAACTTCATCTTTTATTCATCTATTGCCATATATCATATTTTTAATTACAATATAATAGTATCTATAAATAGGAGGAATCTATGTATATCGGAGATTTCATTAAACAATATCGCGAATCCAATGGAGTATCCATTGAAAACTTTGCAAATAAAGCAGGTTTAACTACCACTGAAATTGAAGTATTAGAGAAAAATGTACAAGACGATGGTACTGTAGTACCCGTAGCAATGCGCCAAATCAAAGGTATTGCAGCCGCTATGGATGTACCTATGCCTATAGTCATGGCACAGATTCCTTCAGATCAAGAATTAGTTGTACATGTTGTGGCAGAGTCTGATCAGCCACACGCAAAGTAGTATAAAGGAGATTTTATGACACCTGATGTATTAGCACTAATGCAAGGCTTAACAGAGCAGCAAAAAAACTATGTATTATCTGCTCAAGCGCGTCAAAAAGAAACTGGTATGGCCTACCTATTCTGGTTCGTCCTTGGCGTACATTATTTCTATTTAAACAAACCAGTTATTAATATTATCTACTGGCTTACAGCTGGTGGCTTAGGTATTTGGATGATCATTGACTTATTCCGTATCCCTGGAATGGTAAGGTCACGTAATAAGGAACTCATTCAAGATGCAATAAAAGAGGCTAAAGTTCTCTATCCTGAGGTGCAATAATGAAAAAATTTTTGTTAATTGCGGCGACTTTCACTATCTTAGGTATCCTGCCCTCTCAAGCAGTTAATATTGCTGATTTAGAGAATGCACGAGGCTATGCCTATTTATATCGTATGAACGGCCAAAATTATTATGCTGAACAACGCGTTAAAGTTATTGCCGGTGAAGGTAATAACTTTGAAATTATAGGCCGTACCTATAGTCATCAAGGAGCTCAGTATTATATGACAGAGTATATTAACCATTATTACTTTGATCAAGACAACGATACGATTCAATGGGTTCAAGACCAACGTAATATTATTGACGCTCGTACAGGTAAAGTATTACGTGAAGAAAAACGTAATAAAGCTAAATTAATTACCTTAAAACCAGATACATATGGTTATATGCAAGCCATCTATTGGCGTGACCTTGCTGTTGCCGCTGGTCAGCTTAAATAAGCAAACGATAGACGGATTTCTAGTTTATTATAGGGTTATAGGACAAAACGTGTTGGTACTTTAATCCCAATCATTGAAAGATAATTTGTCATAGTTATGCAAATCACCCCAAGAAATGGCATCCCCCCAAGTTGGAATTATGCCTTGAAGTTGGGCTCTTTCATTCATAGATCTATATATTTTAGAAATACTCGCATCAGTTGGCATTACCTTAAGTATTTCTTTTGCAGGAAGCGGTCTTGGTGAGTGTAAATAACACCACCAAAAGACCGCTTTTATGCGTTTTTCTACAGACATCCCTCGATGGTACCGCAATAAACGTCTGAGTTGTGCGTTTACCCCACCTTCAATAGGGTTATTAGTCCTCGGACATTCTTTATCTAACACCAATGTTTCATCTAAATATCGAAACATTGTCTCTGTATTAATTAACACCACTAGAGAGT
>NZ_PPDA01000014.1:0-224656 GCF_002959835.1 Veillonella sp. S13053-19
TACCAACACATTTTGTCCACCCTCTAAGTTTATCAAAAGAACTTAAAATGGCGATGGAAGCAGTAATTTACTGGCTCCATCCCCTATAAAACCAACACGTTTTGTCCTATAACCCAAAAATATTAATGTAAATTAAGCAAAAAAATAAACCTAACGTTTAAGACTAAGTACTGCAATACTTAGACACGTTAGGTTTATCAAATTCTTGTTTCTTTGATGAGCCTAACGCCTAGAACACGTTAACTGGCTCTTTTGTACTTATAGTATAGTCTGAATTCTAGAGGCTGTCAATTTACATCGTCCTTAGAGGATATTATAAAATTAAATGGAATATGAATAACAAGATCTTCTTTAACATCAATATACCCTATATTCCAAACTGTATCTTTTGCAGACTGTACTAATTTTGAATATATCTCATCATTAGATATATTCTCATTTGGATCTAACTCAACAGAAGTAATACGTCCTTGAGAATCCGTTCTTATCAGTAATGCAAAACTATAATTTTTATCATTCTTCGTTCTAAGGACTTCAGCCGGAACCTTTAACTGAGACTGTATCTGCTCATTAAGAGAGCGATGTATATCAAACGTGTCAATCTGATAATCAGCAAAAGCATTAATAGGACTCAAAACAACTAGCAATAAAAATAAATATAAAACTCTAACCATAAAATTTCACCAATCATAACACACAACATAAAATTATTATTGAGTTTTATATTAACAAAACAAATAAAATATGTCCATTCAGTCCAAGTTCCAATCAATTTACAATGATGTCATATTTACTTATCTAGTTCAAATTGACTATATATGATAATCTATCTATTAATTAATAGATAGATAGTCGACGAGTGGTGCCGTCAGGCTCATCCTAAAACATTATAAAACATGTAGAAATGGCCTTTCGTTTTCAGCTACCAGTTGGTAACGAAGGGCTATTTGTCGTTATTACGATAAATCAGCACTATCAATGCTCCAAAGAAAATAACTACAAAAGGGAGACTCACAACGGAGTCTCCCTTTATTCATCTATACCAAATCAACTAAACATCTACAATCCTTGCAGAAGTTGTAAATAATCTTGCCGTTGACTAAATATATTATATATACGCACTTCTTTTTCATCATCAAAGACACGATATAAAATAATATTTTTATTAATAATCAACATTCGATAGTTTTTATTACGTAAAACAGTATGTCTTGGAATCATGCCCATATAAGGATTATCCGCTAATAAAAGAATTCTATCCTTAATCTCTTGATAAACAGCCTTGGCAATTTCATTGGAAAAAGATTGCTTTACATGCAGAACAATATGATGCAATGCCTGATCGGCCTGTGCCATAATAATGATACGATAAGCAGTGTCTTCCATAACTATTCGGCCTCAGCTAACAACTCTTCTATGCTGATAAAAGTATCCTCAATAAGACCCATTCTACCTTTTCGTTCATCTTCCTCTGCCAAGGCAATAGCCTCTAATAATTCTATCTGTGCTTTCAATTTATTATAGGTTTCATATCCCATACATACCGTATCACCACGACCATTTACCGTCATAATACAAGCTTCATCCCCTGTTTTCAAAACTGTAGAGATTTCATTATATTTATTTCTTAAATCCGACGATGGCCGGATACTTTCACGTAATAACCCCATAAAAGCACCTCCTCATATACAAATTATATCATAATTTGTATATGAATTGTGAATCACTAATCCTATCCTAATCGTTTACGTAAGATAGCATAGAGAATCATGCTAATAATAACGCTCATAACGGCTTGAATGGTATTAGTCACAATACTAGCAATGGCTACGCCTGGATCAAATACAAAGTATTCAGCGATAAAGTAGCCTGCTACGATGATAATGCCACCTACAATGGTTGCCACCAAGGCAGAGGTAGTTGTCTTATTGTTATAGACAGTACCGACAAGATAGCCTTCAATGCCTTTCACCACGAAGGTGATTGGTACAAAGACTGCGTAGCCGAGGAATAGATCAGCTAACGCTGGGCCGATAGCACCAATATAGGCGCCATATTTTCGACCTAATAATAGAGCTGACGTCATAATAACGACATCTCCAACATTGAAATAGCCGCGAATACCAGGTACTGGGATTTTCGTGTACATGGTAAACAGTGTTGCGAGGGCAATCAATACGGCTGTGAGTACTAACGCGGACGTAGTACTGCGGTTTTGAACGTGTTGCATAGCGTCCTCCTTATAAAAATAGACATGTGACTATATCCATCACATGTCTATACTATATACCTTTATGGTAACACCTGCAAATACATAGAATTAACTATAAAAATACTATTAACAGTACTCTTCAAAACGTTCCTCTACATTGTAGAGAACCTCACAATCACAACCGCCACCTTCGTTGATAATCCAGTCTAGTACGCTTTCAACATCTACCTTTTGTTTTTCTAAAAACTCTCTTGTGAAAGTCAGACTATGATCGCAACCGTCATTTGTTTCTAATTTCTCGTCTACATAATCAAAGAGATTCCAAAACAACTCTTCGTCCATAGGTAAACTATCTTTAAACGATTGCTTTTGCTCATTAGCATAAGCCTTTAACAATTCCTTTTTACGCGCTTTATCCATGATAATAATTTTCCTTTATATATTATGCCTTATATCTTTAATATCTGACCTATAACTTATATTTCATATAATTCTGGTCGTTCTAAGACTGTACCATATTTTAATTTTGGTAATTTAACGAATTCAGGATACAACTGCTTAACCTCTTTACAAGATTTTAACGTAAGATGTTCTAAATTATTGAGTTCTAAAACGGGAGAGTAGTCTTTATCAATCACCTTTGCCGTTAAAAAGCTAAAAAATCGCAGCTGTTTCATATGACGTAGAAATCCCAATGATTGAACCTTAAGAATTTTAGGCGCAGCAAAATCACCTTCTAAGGCAAGACTTTCAAGATGTTTCAGATTAGCTAATGGCGTATAATCATTAATTTTCTGAAAGTTCTCAATCGACAGAGCCACTAAATTTTCTAATTTTGATATAGGCTCTAAGCTCGATACACTTCTGCCAGATCCAATGTGTAAATATTCTAGTTCTTGTAAGTTCTCTAATTTTGAAATATCTGGATAGACGCCCCATTTTATATGTAATTTTTTAAGTCTACGTTGGGCACACACTGCATCAAATAAATCCTGTGGCATTCTTGTGCAAAACATTAGCTCTGTAAAGATATCTGGATTATTTACTAGAAAACCACACCACTCCATCCAAATTCGCTTCTTATCTTTAGCAGAATAATCTTCATCGAGCTGTGTGCAGTTGATTATCAACTTGTCTTCACCATCATATTCAGAGACCTCTACAACAGATTTAGGCCGTGTATCATCCTTATGATAGTAGTCAAATCCATATTTAATTTGCTTTTCTGTTAACACTGCCATTTACAATTCCTCATCTTTGTCAGTCCTATAATTAGTTTATCTATAACCAGGGCCATGTCCAACAGATTATAACGGGCCTAACAAATTGATACAAGCACATGCCCCTTCGCTTCTAGCACTTTTTTATAGAACACCTTCATCTGCTCGAAATCGTGGAGAATCTCATCTTTGATTTCCTCCTCTTCTTCGTCATAGTCCCAAATATTTGGATATAATTCTGCCTCTTTGCAAGCTGCCATATCAAAGGATTCTAGTGCTTCTTCCATATCAAACTGATCTAGAGCCGCCACGATATCTGCTAATTTATCATATTCAGTATACGCCAAATAATCCGATAGTTCTTCTACAGCTGTTATGCCAAGCACAGCTTGACTAAGAGGATTATTATCGTCCTTATGGTCAGTGCTTACACCAGTAAGCACGAAGTGAAGGACATCCCACATCTTATCGATGTCGAGCAATAAATCGTCCTCATCACTCCACGCTTCAACGGTTTCAAAAAGATCTTCCTCTGAGGAACCTAAACCTTTGAGTTCTTTTAAGCTTTTATCACTTATACAATTATAATTTGCAATGAGTCCCATAGTCTAAACCCTCCCTAGATACTCAGTAATCTAAAACTTACATAATTACTTAGGAATCTATAATCTCCATAAATGCCGAATAATTCGAAGCCTCCACTGATAGTTAATTCTCTATCTCTGTCAGCAATTCTAGTAACGTAACCTCATATTTGTTATTTTTGTCTAACAATGGCTTACATAATAGAAGCACTTGTAAAGAATAGTAGTAGAAACTAAAGAATAGGTCATCTGGAAATACCTCTTCTTCCTCATATCTGAGAATATCTTCGTCTTCATCGTACTCTTCAGACCAAAGATATTCTTCGTTGAGCATATCCTCAAATTTCGGTAGTGGATCTGCATGTTCTAGGATAAGACCATCTCTGATACACTCAGCAATCACAGTAAATAGATCTACCAATTGTTCTACTAAATAATGAGCTACTTCATTCTGAGTTCTCTCTTCTAAGGCTTTCTTAAAAATACGAAGCAAGAAAACCATAGCAAATGGCGTAGCATGCCATAAAGTTGATTGATGCTCAATGTTTTGGACCAGTTCTTCACCTGCCACATCAATAGCATCAACGTTCTTCATATCCCACAACACCTCAAGATGAGCAGGAAAATCTGTAGCACGGCCGTAAGTTGTGGTCAAACGATGCCAGGGTATGTCACTGACTTTCACAGTTTCTATATATTGTTTCGTCACAGTATCCATTAAATTTACACCTTTATAGTAACGCATCCTCCCGAAGATTATTTCTGAATAACCTCTTTTACCAGTTCATAGGTGTCTATGAGACGCAGTTTTCCTAGCCTAGGATTATCTGTAATCTCCTCATAGATATCTTCCAACGTGCCTGCTGGTGCTAGTTTCCACAATTTACACGGATATAGTTCAACAGCCCCAATGATTTCTAAATGGTCTAGCAATAGGCCTAGGTCTTTATGCGTAAACCAACAGTCAGTATCGATACCGAAATTTGTATTGTCTTTCCGGCAGGCGATTTTACTATTTAAAAACTGCTCCATTGTAGGTTTTTCTTTTTGTAAAAGCCGCGTACAGGCCAAATGGTACTCGATTTTCCGCGGTGATTGATCCACGTCAGATACAAAAATAGCTCCATACTCGTTTTCAAACTTAACAGCTAATACGTCGCCCACCTTAAAATGAGGTTCTCGCTTTGTTTTAGATTTACGAACCTTTAGAGGCTTTGGATTTTCACTTTGTAGTTGTACGGCTAATGTATCTAATACCTTTTGACGTTGTTTAAGCGCCTTACTATCAATTTCTAGCCAAAACTCATGAGCGCCCTTCGCGATTATGTCTAATGCTTTCTCTTTGATATCCTGCGATAAATGACCTATCTTCCACAGCGAATAGGCTACGGCAGTCCAATAAATTTCTGTATAGAATTCGTCAGTACAAAAATTCTGCTCTTCAGCCAAAATTTCTGAAACAATTGTATCAATACTAGTGCCATCTCTATAGCGCTCAACAATCAAATTATAAATATCATGGCCATCATCACTATCTATGATTTTCACTCCATCAATAGCCATATAATTCTCCTTTTAAGCAATACGTCTAGAAAAACAGATTTTGTGATTCAGTAACGGTTCCATCATCTTCATGGAAATAACAAATATATAAAGGAGCTCGATGTGCAGCGTCATAAAATTTTTGTAATTCAGTAGCCACATTTGCTTCTAAAGGCATGCCTAGCGCCTGAACAACGGTTTCCCATACATCCATTTCTGTATAAGAAGTGATTTCATCATGTCGCTCATTGGCATAGGCTTCGAGAGTTGATATGTCCGTATATTGGCTAGCGTCACAATAATCATGCCAGCAAATGCTATACACCAATAAATGGATTAAATCATCTACACTTTCAGCTATACGACCACATTCCCCTTCGCTACTCATATACCCGATAGAGCCATCCTCTAATTGATGATATTCGCCACCGGCACCATCACGAGCAAAGGCTTTGCCGGGTAAAGAAAATGTGCATCGCCCTTCAGCAGTATCACGTTCTTCCAATCCGTCTAATAGGCAGAAATCAAACAGCATATCAAAATCTGCTGCCAAGTTAGAATCTTCACACAATAGTTTTAAATAATCCATATTCTTCCCTCTTATTGATTCTCTCATCTCTCTATTTCATCTATTATTTTCTCGTAATTCTAATAATGCAGAAACTTCATCCATGTCGAGATTAAACATGTTACTTTCAAGATTGATAGGCTCGAAATAGTAACGAACTGTATCTGCACCAAATTCATCTTCTAAATTGGCCCATTCTGCCCCTGAAAGCACGGTAAAGCCGAGCGTATCGTTTCCAAGGCTTTCAGCAAACCAACGCACCTCATAGTCAGGCTTAACGAAATCATTGAAATATTTGATGGTCACATCTCGATCTTGCTCATCGTCATAAGGAATTTGCAGCTTTTTGTTGCCATTCTTCAATACAATATCGTCACCATAGGGCTTGCCATTACTAACGGTTTGAATATCGATAGGCTCATCCATCATATCATTAAAATAATTCACCACATCTTCGTCATACTCGTGCCAGTCAATCCAGATGATAGCTTCGGAATCAAATAAATCATTTAGATCAATATCATTGGCAAAAAAGCTTCTTAATTCTTTATACAGATTTTCCATCATCTCTCTCCTATGTATCACTTATTTTTTTAGATAGTCTACAATACCCGCGTCACCACTTTAATACAACGCTATAAGGTTTCATAAATCACATCTTGTTGAGCCGTAAAATTTTCATCAAAAGAAACCAAAACATATAGATGTCCTGCTGGGGATTCACCTATATCATAACCTAGTGCAAATGCGTCGTAACAACCTGATTTATCTAACATTATATCCGTTAGTGTTAGCACAACAGACTCTTCTTGCGGTATTTCCTTTTGTATGATTTCCTGTGCTAATTGGTCTAATTTATCTAATTGAACATATAATTGTTCCCACATTGGTAGTGAAAGTACCTCAGCCTCAGTATAATCGGTACAACTAATATTGAGGTTTTGAAAGGCTTGTCCTACATTCTCTAAGCGATTAGTGCCCAATCGGCGAGATACAAAGTAAACCCCATACAGTTCTACAGTCCAGCTTTCAACGTTCCATAATGTCATTAATTCAGATTTTATCATTATGATACCCCACTAGTTCGCCACACTCCGCTAGTTCATTATCCTGCAATATCCGCACTAACAGGGTTCCCATCCGCATCAATATTGGCTATGATGCAGTGTCCCCAGAAAATATCGTCATCGTCATAATAGACCTCTATGGTACCATCATTGCGGAACGCCAATTCGCCCATAGTAATACGCTTGGCAAATATTTCTGCCGTAATCGGATCTTGGTCGTCGTTATCGAGCCAATCATTAGCAAGATCTAATAAGTGTTCACTAATGTATGTGCTAATTCGTTGTTCAAACTCTTTGAAATTATCGATTTTATTGAAAGTCCCCAATGCCACAGTGCAGCTTTCATCAGAACCCTCGTCTACATCAAGGGTGAATGCATAATCATCAATTCTCGCTGTGTAATATTGATACTCTCGATTTAACAGGAAGTCCCCCCTGTCAGTATGAAGGTATTTAGGGGTTTTCAAATAAGCCGACAGCGCCTCTAATTCGCTATGTTTAGCGTGCTCCTCTAACACCTCGAGCACATAATAGCGATTATTCCAAGAGGGACGCATATAGCCCAAATCCTCTAAGAATTTTGCTTTCTTAACTAACAATTTATAGACACCGTGTGGCTCAAAAGAATAACCCCATCGATCATCAAGGCCCTCAATAATCCACGTCAAAATGCCTTCGCTACGGTCAAGCACGCCAGTTCGAGTATCTAGGATAGCATCGGTAGACACCAGTGGTCTATGGTACTTATCTAAATAAGGACTAGCCCCATTTGCATCGCTACGCGGCAATGCATAGATTTCAAACACTTCCGGCTCAAACTCGGCTTCATATTCTGGTAGACGTACAATACTCATATGACTCTCTCCTATTCATCACATTTATACAGTGCAAACTGTTTACAGTTAAGAATTACGACCATTTATAGATACTGCCACATTATAATCATGCCACTACATCATAATTTTCGTTACATCACAAACGTTCAGCTACATCGATTCTATGTAATAGCTCTTTCGCTAGCTCTTGGGCTCTTTTAAATTCCTCATTTGAAAGTACCATGAGCACCAAACTATCTGTGCCGATGTCCATGCCTACTAACTTATGGTTTTTCCACGTGGAATTAAAATGTGCGCACCAGTCCCCAATACATTGACTGTCATCAAATGCGGCTGTATCAATAGATACATCTCCAGTTAAATTTTCATCAGTAGATACATTTTTATTATGGATTAACTTCTGCACATGATAAAGAAAATCCTCTAATTCGAATTTCAAAGATAACTCTACAGCACGACCAGTAGATAGCAACTTCTCATAGAGATTCCACCAGCTATCTTCTAGTTCTTCCATGGAATGTAACTTTGCCTTGGACATGAATGATTTGGCTTGTTTAGCATCGCCTAGCAACAACGTTGCTAACTCTGTAAATGTCGATCGCATCTGATTGATATCTAGATACGCTACTTCTACACACAAACTACAATCAGGTACTCTGCGTTTTTTCACAAAAGCCCGCATCATCTTCACTGCGTCAGGATAACTTACATCAGCCATGCGATAGGTTTTATGATCGATGTCTAAAAATATATCTACGGTATCCTGCGTTTTCCCTACGCGAGACTTCATCGCAGTACAACCATTAATAGCATGAGGAGGATATAGCTCCATATACATGAAAAATCCATCATGCATAGCCTTGAGGGTATTATCTATGCCCACTATGTTAAAACCATTCCGATTATAATCGGGACTCTTCATGCGCCACTCTTCGTAATTGTCGAAAAGCTTTTCTTGAATCCAATTGTTAAAATTCATAAGAATATACCTTTATATAACTACTTTTTACAAATACACTATTTTATCTAATTATATCATTGTTTATAAATTAAATATCATGATTTATAAGTACTTTAAATAACAAAATATAAACACAAAAATAGAGATGCGAACATGTCGCATCCCTATTTTATTGGATTATAAGCCTAATTTTTCCATAACCATTGCCAATTTAGCTTTAGTTTCTTCATTTTCTTGTTTAATTCTTGCATTTTCTTCTTTCAATGCAGTAATCTCATCATTCATTACGTATATAGAGCTAATTGGGCCACCTTTATAACGTTCAGGAATTGCTTTTTTAGCTGTGGATGAACCTACTTTTTTAGTTACCCCAACATTGAACATGTTATTTTGATCGTCAAGAGTTACACCAGCATGGAGCATAGTACTTTCATCAGTGAAATGAGCCACACCAACTGCTACAGCAGATTTATTATGATAATGACCATATGCAGCCATGATTTGAGTTGGTTCCAATGGATCGTATTGAATTGGTTTCAAACCAGCCAATGCTGCTGCATTTGCACCAGTTGTATTTATTTTGCTATCCAAACCATTAAACGCACTGTTTACACCACTCAAAGCAGCTTGTACTTGGCCTACAGTTGCTGCATCATTAGCAGATGTTCCAGGTGCTACATTATGGATTTGATTACCTCCATTATTCAAGCCATCAGCAGATAGGGATACAGTCTTACCTGGATTTGTAGGGCTAGAAGCACCAGTGATAGTTACACCATTACCATTAGTTACAGTTGTATTTCCAGCTGCATCTGTAGTTGTTACATTTGTAACAGAGATGGAGTCTTTAAGTGCAACATTAAATACTTTACCATTTGTAGCTGTATCTGGTGATTCCGTAACTTTGATATTGTCACCTTCGGTAACTTTACTTTGTGCGCCGCCACCGATACCAGAGATCATATTTTGTACTTGAGTCAAGTTAACTGCATCGGTACCATTAACCGCTGTTGCTACATTACTAATTATTTTCCCACCAGCATTGATACCATCTTTTGTAATGCTAGGACCAGTAGCAGCACCAGTATTATCAGTGAAAGATAGACCAGAGCCATTGACAACTGTTGTATTACCAGTAGCATCTTTAGATGTTAAACCAGCATTACTAATTTTAGTGTTACCAGTTGTAACAGAACCATTAGTGCCAAGATCAATATTTTCAGCTAATTTAACAGTTAATGTATCTGTACCATTTGCAGTTACCACAACATTGTTAGTTGTGCCATTACCAGTTGTACCACCAACTACATTAACAGTCGTACCTAATGCACGGTTGAATTGTGTGCCAGTATCTCCTTTAAAAGTCAATCCACTATTAACGGTATTAGTCAAATTAGTGATATTTTGTTTTACATCAAATAATTGTCCACCATTGACTGCATCTTTACTATTAGCAGCAACTGTGCCATCAGCAACATTAGTGAGTTTAGTTGTAGCACCAGTTGTTGTACCATCTGGATTCACGAGGCTTGCTACTGGGCTAGTTACAGCCGTTGCACCCGCTACAGTTGTACCGTCTGCATTTACCTCAGCCGCTTTGTAGTAGTTCCCATCATTGGCTTTTACTAAACGCTCACCAGCATCATTCGTGTACACGATAATGCCAGCTTCACCATTACGAATGGCATTCGTTTTATCCGTTAAATCTTTACCATTTAATCCATCTTTACCTGTTGGCCCAGTAATAGATGCTCCTGCTGTACCATTAGAACCATCTCGACCATCTTTACCATTGCCAGCTACAGTAGCGGCTGTATTAATTTTATCTTTTATAGATTGTGCTAAATCAACGGTAATGGCATTACCATTTGCAGTTGTTGTTACATAGTTAGCAGTACCATTAACGGCAAGAGGTTGTGTTCCTAATGCTACAGTTCCTGTTGTGCTGTTATCTGCCGCTGTCTTAAGTGTAGTGGCCCCTCCAGTTGTAGGGATTGCTGCAATAGCTGCGTCTAATTGCGCTTTATTAACTGCATCTGTACTATTAACGGCTGTAGCTACATTGCTAACTGTTGTATTACCCGCATTAATACCGTCTTTTGTAATGCTAGGACCAGTTGCAGCACCAGTGCTATCTTTGAAAGATACACCAGAACCATTGACAACTGTTGTGTTACCAGCCGCATCTTTTGAAGTTACACCATCATTGTTAATTACGGTGTTGCCCATTGTAACAGAACCAGCTGTACCAAGATTAATCTTTTGTGCTAATTTAACTAACAGTGTATCTGTACCATTAGAAACTACACCAATGTTACCATCTGTTAATACAGCACTAGTTGCTGTATTTCCTTTAATATTTAGTGTTTCATCTAGTTTGCGAGTGACCGTTGCACCTGTATCACCATCAAATTTGATCCCTTTTGTCGTAACCGCAGTATTGGCAGCTTCTGCTGTTGTTTTTACATCAAATAATTGACCACCATTAACTGCATCTTTACTATTAGCAGCAACTGTGCCATCAGCAACATTACTCAATTTTGTAGGAGTAGTTGTAGATCCAGATGCAGCTAATAGGCTTACATGAATATCGGAATGAGCTACAGTACTGGCACCAGCTCTTGCCTTACCTGTAGCAGGATCGATATTACTTTCTAAATAATACCCCTCTGTTGTGCCAGTAGAGTCAGTTGTTTTTACAACTTTATTACCATTAGCATCTATAAAAGCTGTTTGCTTATCATTTTGAGCATCTACTGCTAGCTCTGTTAAAGTGTTGATTGCTTTAGCATGTTCATTTAATGCAGCTTGCGTGATATCATCAAGCATTAGGTCATAAGATGCCATAGTACTTGAACCACCTTCAGCAAGGCCTCCAATATTTGCAAATGCTAAATTGTCTGACAGTTTATTAATAGTTACAACTTTACCCGTAGTAGTTGTTGTTTTTGTGCCAAGAACCTCTGTCTTGATTGTACCTTTCTGCGCTTTACCAGGTGAGGAAATTACGGTTTGTTTAGTTTCTACTGGAGAAATTTGAGCAGCTTTTCCAACTGAACTTGTAGAATGAATATAGTTTCCATTACCATCAACAGTGCCACTATCATTCCACGTTTTAGTAATAAGACGAGTAGATGTTGCTTGCTCTGTACCATTTGCTTTAAAGGATGTATCTGGAACTAACTGACCATTTGCATAGATATAGGCAGTAGTATTCGCGTTCCCATTAAATGCCATACTTGTAGGATTTGCAATTGTACCAGAAATTGAATATGTATTAGAATCCATAGCAGTTAAATCTGTGCCTGGATGTAAAACACCACCACCATATGTAAGATTATTTTTGGTCTTAACTTCAATTGTGCCAACTGTAGTAGTCGCCCCTTCTGCACTTACTGTATTCACACCACTAGTGATTACAGTTAAACCTAATATAGCCATTGCCGCTAATCTAGCAGACCCTCGAAAACGACATGTACTTTTTCCCTTCTCAGATGTAACTACATTGCATCCTTTTTTTTCATTCCAAATTACTTTAAAAATTTTGTTCATACCATTCCCCTGATCAAATATAAAAACAATAAATACAAATCAATAAATTAAAAATACGCTTAAATTACAATATGAAATTGAACAGTATCTTCACCATTCACGTTCCTAACATGAATATAATATGAATATCACATTTATATTATAATTCTGGCCATTACGAATTCCAAGATTTCCCTATTAAGTATTCTACACAAACAAGATACCCATATTTTATTAACCACTTTATACATGATATTTTCAACCATGCCATCAATAAAACTATGAACCAAATCTACTCCACCAACTAGAATTAAGACTACAAAAATGGTATGAGGAACCAATAATAGCTAATAATAAATGTGAAAGGAATTCAGCTACTATGCTAAGTTGAAACTGTATATTATATGATACCAATTTGTTTTTTAACCACAAAAAAGGCATAAGGCCCTCAAAAGCCTTATGCCTACTGTATTTATACTGGTGCGCCTAACCGGAATCGAACCAGTGACACGCAGTTTAGGAAACTGCTGCTCTATCCTACTGAGCTATAGACGCATGTATACTTTATTATATCTTTTTTAATAAAGTATACGCAAGGCGTCCTTATTGTTGTAGGTATTGGTTATTTACTTGTTTTTGTTCTTCTGGGCTTAGGTTTTGATAGCCTTTAGCTAATGCACTTACCCAAGATCCGTAAGCAGGGTTTGGGAATACCACAAAAGTAGTACCAAAGTCTTCTTTATGAGCATCGATGATATCATTTCTTTCAGCTAGTGTCTTACCTTTTGTGCCAATTGGGAAATCACCAGCATTATCGCCCATGTATACAACAACAGCATATTTTTTAGCAATCGCATCAAAGCGAGGTTGTTTATCAGAGTCTTTTTCGAATAGTAGTACATGGTCTTTATCAACAGATGGGAAGCCTAATTCTTTAAAGTTCTGTATCGTTACGTCAAGATTTACTGGGGCGTAGCGATTTGATACGTAGAAAATTTCTACCCCTTGTTTATGTACTTCATTTAAAAACTCTACCGCCCCTGGCATAGCACGAGATTCACCTTTATGGACCGCTGCTCGCCACCAAGGAGCATCAAATCGACCATTCCCATTAGTGATGCTTTCACCCATCAGTTTTGTATTATCTACTACTGTTTCATCCGCATCAAGAACGATAGCTAAAGGCTTTCTCTGATGGGATGGATCAGCAACAGCCATTTTAACAGTATTCAATGCCACGTTGTAACCCTGATATGCCAGTGCTCTGTACTCAGCAGAGGTGCGCATCCATAACAGGCCCATTGTCTCTGTGTCAGCTTGGTACTGCTGCTTTTGCTTAAGTGCTGCCTCTTCGGCCTGAGTTGTAACAGTAGTAGGAACTATGCTACTTGCTTTCACCGTCGTCGGAGAGTCCGCCTGTACTACAGAACCTATGCAAAGAGTACCACCAAGACAGGCCACCGCTACATACCATGCCAAACTACTACGTTTCATAATTGCCTCCTAACCACATTTGCTCTCTGTATAAATACAATACACAATGTAATTCTACATAGTTATACTAAAATCCTTTTTAAAAATAAAAAACACCTTGCATCTACCCATAGTAGTTACAAGGTGCTTCATTCTGTTTACGCCGGACGGCTCCAGTCGACTTGTACGTCGATAGCTTCCCACATGCGTGTTAGAGCTAATTTTAAGTTGTCCAAAGATTCTAATGGTTTTACATTCAACCGTTCATATGTATCAAGACCTGTAGCATGCTCGATGGCATGATCCTCGTTTAAGTAAGCGATAACCTTATCAGCCCACTCTTGTTCAGGTAATTCTACGAACACTGTTTTTGCTTCTGTGTCATAGGACAAGAAACCATTGCTGTTGATGCCATAATGAATGGCTACACGAAATAAACTCATATCTATACCTCTCTTGCGGTAATTTATTAACACTATACCCATATTGTAACATGAACAAATACTTTAGTGAAAGTATTCAATATGAGTTCATCAGAATTTTTTAGGGGCCTTCGGCTCAGTAGCTTGTGCGTCCTCATTGGCGGATGTATCATCTGCCGTATTAGACAGCGTATCATCTGCCGGTGTGTCATCTGCCGGTTTATCATCTGCCGTATTAGATGGTGCATCTCCACGAGCATCTACTGCAGATTTCAATTCTGATCGTTTTCGACGCGTTCCATTGTCTCCGTGAAAGCGCTGCCATAATGCACCACTCATAACAGCCGTTTCACCAAATTTAGACTCTAACGAATCTAACACGCTAGCTAGCTTATCTTCTGTTTTATCCTGTGACGATTCAAAGAGGCTCTCTTGCATAGGCACCTCTTCGTCGAGGCCACTTACGGTGAGACCTAATAGTCGTATAGGGCCAGGAGGATCTATCCATCGGGTTTCCTCAGAAGAATACGTAAAGGCTTTAGCCTGTACCTTAGTTGTAGCACCTAAAGATTCAAGCTCTTTTGCTTTTCCTTTAGGTTTCTTGCTCGTCTTATCTTGCATGAGCTTGTTCCACAGGAGCAGCGCAGTTTCAAAAAACACATGCTCATGGTCTGATGGCGTATCTAACCGCTTTTGGCGGGATACGGTGGTGAAGTCATCATAGCGAACCTTAATGGACACGGTATGCCCTAATAGATTACGTTTTCGCAATCGTTTTGATAAGCGATTCGCAAAGTATCTAAACTCTAGTTCAATGGCACTACCATCCGTTAAATCTTCTTCGTATGTCTCCTCAGCTCCGATAGATTGTATTTTGCGATCGGTTTCCACCGGTCTATCGTCAATCCCGTTCGCTAGTTCCCATATGCGGCGCGCCTGGTTGCCCACGAGGGGAATTAAACTGCTTTCATCAGGCAATGCTTGAATATGACGCATCAAGTGAAAGCCCCCTGTTTTCAAGATTTTTTCTGTACGAGGACCTACGCCCCAAATACGTTTAATCGGCAACGGAGCTAAGATCTCTTTTTCACGGCCATAAGGTATGACTACAAGACCATCGGGCTTATCTAAATCGGATGCCAATTTGGCAAGGAATTTGTTCGGTGCTAAACCTGCAGAGATGATGAGTCCAGTTTCTTCAAATACACGGTCTTTAATGGCTCTGCCCAGTGCTTTAGGTCCACTGTACATAGTAGACATACCGCTAACCTCGAGGAAGGCCTCATCTACAGATAGGGGCTCAATGTAAGGAGTGAATTCTTTCATAATGGAAAAAATCTGTTCTGATACCTCTTTATAGCGGTCCATGCGAGGATATACGTAGATACCATCGGGACAGAGTTTCTTAGCTCGTGAAATAGGCATGGCCGAATGAACACCGAATTTGCGCGCCTCATAGGAACATGTAGCAACGACGCCACGTGAAGAAAGACCACCCACGATAACGGGGTGGCCTTTATATTCTGGATGATCCAGTTGTTCGATGGAAGCGAAGAATGCATCCATATCAACATGCATAATCCATCGTCTCATTGTTACGCTTCTTTTTCGTGCTCAGAAATACGGCAGTATTTAATTTGTGCGCAAATACACTCATCCTTAGATTTATATAATTGAGGGATGATCTCTAAAATATCGCCAAATGTAGCTTCATTAATGGAATAACGAGTCCATAAGCCATTACGTTGAGAGTTAACTACACCTGCATCAATTAAGATTTTCATGTGGTAGCTCAACGTAGATTGAGACAAATTGAAGCTAGCTAAAATATCAGCTGCACATAATTCATTGCAAGACAACATATCGATGATGTGTAATCTTGTTTCATCGCTTAATGCCTTGAAAATCGTAGCTAAACGTTCATAAGAAACTTCAACCATATCTTTAACTCCTCAAATCCGTATCAAAAAATGTCAATCTACTTTCTTGAATCTATTATATACTATTTCTTAATGTAAATCTATTTTTTTCTTTATATTTGTATCTTAATAATTTATTATGAATATCATTTTTAAATAAATGAGTAATTTTTATCACATTATAAACTCATTTAAGCACGCCACAGGTTGTATATCGTGAATATTTTAAATAAATTTTCATCTCATAGATTTATTTAGGTATACATTAAATTGTATATATAAAGGTTTTGTGCAATTATCTTCTATAGAATTTTCGATATACACATTTTCCGATAACCTTATAGCATACTTCGATATACCGCACCACATTAACGACCGAAAGAATTAGATCTATTATACTTTTTTTGTAGTCTAAATCATTTCATTACAAAAGGCTCCTCTTAGAGGAGCCTTATCTGTATAATTCTATAAATAGATTGTATAGCAGTAAAATTTTTAGCAATTATACTGCTACATCGACACTATCGAATACAATCATTTGTATTATATCAAATTAGTATAGCTTAGAATACGTTTACTAAGTCGATAGTTTGGCTACGGTTAGGGCCAACGGATACGATACCCAGAGGTACGCCTGTTACTTCAGCAATGCGTTCTACATATTTACGAGCATTTTCAGGAAGTTCTTCGTATTTACGGATACCAGAGATATCAGTTTCCCAACCTGGCAATGTTTCGTACACTGCTTCACATGCTTCAAGATCTTTCAAGTTAGCCGGGAAGCCTTCTACATCTTTACCATTCAATTTGTAACCTACGCAGATTTTTAATTCTTTGAACGTATCAAGAATATCTAAACGAGTAATCGCGAGGTAATCTAAGCTGTTAAGACCTGCAGCGTATTTTACAACCATAAGGTCTAACCAACCGCAACGACGAGGACGACCAGTTACAGTACCGAACTCATGACCAAGTTTACGAAGGTTTTCGCCAGTTTCATCAAGAAGCTCCGTAGGGAATGGGCCTGCACCAACGCGTGTTGCATAAGCTTTTACTACGCCGAAGATATTTTTCAAGTAGTTAGGACCTACACCAGCACCTGTGGAAGCACCACCTGCGATTGGATGAGAAGATGTTACGAATGGATATGTACCGTGATCAAGGTCAAGCATAGTAGCTTGCGCGCCTTCGAACAATACTTTTTTATCCTCTTGAACTGCTTTCAAAACAGCAATGTTAGTGTCTGTTACATATGGTTTCAATGCTTCAGCATATTTGATGTAGTTAGCTAAGATTTCATCGTAGTTAACGCCTTCTGCTTCGTATACTTTAGTAAGAATTTTATTTTTGAATTCTACGTTGTACGCCAATTTTTCTTTGAATGTTTCAAGATCGTACAAATCGCACATACGAATGCCAACGCGGTTGATTTTATCCGCGTAGCAAGGACCGATACCATTTTTAGTAGTACCGATTTTAGCATCACCTTTAGACGCTTCCTCTGCATTATCTAAAGCGATATGATATGGCATGATAACATGCGCACGGTCAGAAATTTGAAGGGTTTTAGCAGATTTACCTTGTTTTTCGAGACCTTCAATTTCTTGTAACAAAACTTTAGGGTCGATAACAACACCAGTACCAACGATATTTTGTTTGTTATCGTACAAGATGCCACTTGGTAACAAGCGAAGCGCAAATGCTTTGTCATCTACTACAACAGTATGACCTGCGTTATTACCACCTTGACTGCGCACTACAACGTCTGCACGTTCCGCGATCCAGTCAACGATCTTACCTTTACCCTCGTCACCCCATTGAGTGCCGATAACCATACTTGTTGCCATATCTATATCCTCCATGTGAAAGTCGAAATAATTCATTATCATTATACAACAATGTTCGGACTCTGTGAAAGTATTTATACAAGTTCAATCTTGAGTTTCTTCCCAAAAGCACGCGCTATTTTCTGCAAGGTTTTCAATGAAGGATTTCCATTACCATTTTCAATCTTACTAATATCAGACTGGGTAATGCCTGTTAATTCAGACAACTGCATCTGAGTCATATGAGCTGCGAGACGAGCCTCTACAATATTCTGAATGATTTGATATTCATCCTCTAACTCATCCCACTCTTTTTTAAACTTCGGATTTTTTAATTGTTTCTCTAAATATTGATCTAACGTTTCCATATTATGTATACCTCTCAATATAATCAGTCTTATATCTAACTGCTAATTCAATAGCATTCTTCGGTGTTTTCATAGATTTATTTGTTAAAACAATTTGAAAACAACAGAAAACGTATCCATCATATTCCTCCTAGTACTAGAAGAAATCTTTACTTAAATTATATGTTAAAACATATATTCAGTAAAGATATGAGATATAGAAATTTAAAGTCTTACTACATCCAATATAAGTATCTAGTCTCTTAAAGTAAAGAAATGGGAGGTGACCATTAGTCACCTCCCATGTATTGACATTTTATCTAATCAAAATATTCTATTTTGCCCTAGATACTATTCCATATTCAATTTTTATCTGTTTCTTAAGTATTATTTTGGTTCTTTAAGCCATAGGCTCATTAGGAGCCCCATAAGTCCTACAGGTATCAAGGTCATCAAAGCAGTTTGCACATCATAGATATCTGCCAAGTGTCCGATATAAGGTGCTACAAGTCCTCCTAGGGTAATGCCAAGGCCTAATGTAATGCCTGAAGCAAAGCCTGCGTTTTTAGCAAGGTATTTTTGACCGAGTACGGTAATGGGGCCATATTGTGAGAATACGCCAAAGGCCATCGGTATCATAGCACCAAAGAAGCCCCATATATTTGGTACAAAGATAAATACTAAAACAGATGGCAAGAAGATAAGATTACCTAAGCGCACCGTTTTAAGGAAGCCTAATTTATCGGATAAAGCCCCGCCCATATAGGTAAGGACTGCGCCCATTGCAAAGTACATGGTTAAAGCCAAGCTAGAGGCACGGGCTTCGCCGTTAATAACGGTAATGTACAGGATAGGAATAAAGATAGATAGTACAGAGAACAATATAGATCGTGAAGCGATTACAAAGAATAGCTTACCAAAGCTAGCCCAATTATTTGTACCCGTATGAGTAGATGTAGCAGAGCTTTTACTTTCACCAGCATTAGTCGTGTCAGCCTCGCCCGTAAAGGCATAGAGATATAGCAATACACCGAGCACAGCAATAGCGGTGAACACCCAAAGGAAATGAGCACCAAAGACGTAGACACCACCCGCGATGAGAGGCCCCAATGCAAAGCCCGCACTACCGCCCACTGCAAAGCGGCCCATGGCATTGCCGATTTCATGAGATTGTGTACGATTCACAAGGAGTGCCGCCTCAGGATGGAATAGTGCAGCCCCTACGCCGGCCAAGAGTGACAAGGCTAGAATCATTTCATAGCTCGTGGCTAGCGCTATAGCACTAATAGACACGAGAGTCACCGTAAAGCCTGCAGGAATGAACCAAGGTACACGCCACCGATCGGCTACGTAGCCCAATGCAGGCTGGGCGATAGAGGCCACCACGGTGTTACAGAAAATAATGGTAGCCGATTGATAATAATTAAGCCCAAAATTAGCGATAAAAAACGGTATAAGCGCCGCTAGAGATCCTTGTCCAAAGTCATTAATACAATGAAAAATAGGCGGCCCGTACTTTCGTATAATACGTTTCATATACCCTCCTAATAAGATAGCTAATTTTTCCTAAGATACAGAGATACTCACGAGGAAACTAGCTTATAGTTGTTAGTAAAATAGTGTAAATGACAGATTACGTTCAAAATAAAAAGAGTAGATATAGCCAACACCCAATGCATGTGCCATAGGCTTGTTGGTCTATACCTACCCTAGTCTTTCATATGTTATATGGGAAGTACCCTACAATTATAGGCCAAAGCGAGCCATGATTGTATCAACATGTTTCAATAATTTATGCGGATCGAAGCATGCATCGATTTCTTCAGCAGTCATGTATTTCTTGATGTTTTCATCAGATTTAAGACCTGTCGCGAAATCTTTGCCTTCAAGCCATCGTTCCATGGCATATTTTTGAACCCAACGGTATGCTTCGTCGCGCACTGCACCTTTGTCTACAAGGTGAGTCAAAATTGTTTGGCTGAATACAAGGCCACCTGTAAGGTTAAGGTTTTTAAGCATTGTTTCAGGATATACCAACAATTTGTCGATGGTGCGGATTGTTAAATGAAGCATGTAGTTCAACGAAATTGTTGCATCTGGTAAAATAACGCGTTCTACAGAACTATGGGAAATGTCGCGTTCATGCCACAACGCTTGGTCTTCGTAAGCAGATTGAGCATAGCCACGAAGCAAGCGCGCCATACCGCAGATTCTTTCACAAGTGATAGGATTGCGTTTATGTGGCATCGCAGAGGAACCCTTTTGTTTAGGGCTGAAATATTCTTCCGCTTCGCGCACTTCTGTACGTTGCAAATGACGAATTTCCAAAGCGATTTTATCTAATGTGCCGCCTACAACAGCGATTGTGGACAATAATTCAGCGTGACGGTCACGTTGTACGACTTGCGTAGCGATTTTAACAGGTTCAAGGCCTAATTTTTCACATACGTATTGCTCTACGAATGGATCGATATTGGAGTACGTACCAACAGCACCAGACAATTTACCAACAGCTACGCTTTTACGAGCATGCTCCATGCGTTCAATATCGCGTTCTACTTCAGCCATCCATAACGCCAATTTCAAACCAAATGTAGTTGGTTCACCGTGGATACCGTGAGTACGACCAATCATAGGTGTGTATTTGAATTCAGCTGCGCGACGACGCAATACTTCGTGCAAGCGTTTCAAGTCAGCAATCAAGATGTCGCACGCTTGTTTCATCATGTAACCAAGCGCTGTATCTTTAACATCTGTAGATGTAAGACCAAGATGGATATATTTAGCCGCTTCAGGACCTACGTATTCGCCTACTGCTGTTACGAAGGAAATGATATCGTGGTTTGTTTCTTTTTCGATTTCATGAATGCGCTCAACGTCGAAATCGGCTTTTTCGCGAATTGTTTTTGCCGCTTCTTTAGGGATAATGCCCAATTCAGCTTGCGCCTCGGATGCGAGGATCTCCACCAATAACATTGTGTCGAACTCGTTGCGCTCGCTCCAAATATGGCCCATTTCTTCTCGTGTATAACGTGGTATCATGATGTCTCCTTTGCATGATAAAAGCTAGATTTATAGGATTATTGTACCATATGTGAAAGCTCCATTCAACGAAAGGCCAACACATTTCCGAATGATAATTATATTAAATTTGCTAATCGTTCGTGTTTCTTGGTGATTTCCTATTTGTTTGTAATCAATTATTTATAGCAGATGCAGTAACTATAAGAATTCAGTTATATTAATACTATCTCTATGTATTTACACGAATAAAATGATATACTAGAGCTATCTGAAATATACAGGGACTTGTATATCATTACTGGGAGGCTTTCATGGCAAATTTAAATCGAAAAGAGCGTCGTGCACAGCGCAATGAATCTAATACAGCAGGCATTATATTACGTCTATTCTTTCTACTCAGCTTTATCGGCTTAGCGGTAGTACTATTCGGCGAGCTTGATTACAATTTTATCGTCTCTATATACGCTGTAAACATCGTAGTATCCTTGATTTATGTAGTAATGAACAAATCCCGCATCACTACCTCTTTGGCGGTACATACAAATGTACGCGTTATCATCGCTTATCTCATTATGTTGATTACCATTTTCTTCTACGCTTTAGCGTTATGGCGTGCAAATCAGTTTAGTACACCAATGCAGGCCACCTTGTTCATCGGTGGGGCCATCGTATACCTTGCGGTATTCAACTCCACTAAGACAATGCTTACTAATCAAGACTAACAAATATTTAGTACTACATAAATTACATACGTATAGGAACTCAAAATTATTCTATAAAACAAAAACAAAATAGGAAGCATAACAAAAGAGGCATATCTTACATACATTGGTATGAGATATGCCTCTTTATTGTCCTAGAATAACGGGAACCGCTAAGTAAACAGGTTCACCCCGTCGGTTAACGATGGACCCACTGCTTTTGATGATGCGCAGTGCTTCGTCTCGTACAGCTGGTGGTACATCGTCCACGATAAGTGGCGTATGTTCGCCAACAATGACATTGCCGTTAACATCAAAGTTAACTCGTACTACCACCTTGCCTGTTACGACAGATGCTCGCCCCTGTTCTTGCACAGTTCGCAAATAGTCATGAGGATTAATATCTGGTTTTTGTAAAAGCGCTTGTTGCCCTGGCGTCAATAGACTCAATGCTAAATCAGATAAGAAGGATAAGTCACTAGATTCAAGCAATCCATTTCCAGTTGCATTCGGATCCGATGTTATATCTTTACCGATAGGCGCTTTACTATTCTTAGAAGATTTTCCATCCTTAGAATCAGCCCCGTGCGTAACTACAGCTTGTTCACTACTGCTCGTTTCCGATTCAATAGCCTTTGGAACGGCCCATTCTCGGCGCACACTAGATGCTGCCGTACTTTCACTTAACTCTTTAGTCCGTTCATTCTCTTGCTTGCGCTCATCCAGTGAGGGATTTACCTTAGGCGCTGCCCCTTCTGGAGTTACATTCTGTGGTTTTTCCATAGGATTTTCCGCAGGTTTCGGTGCAGTGTCAACAGCCTCAACCCCCGTATCGCTTTCACCATCATCAGGCAAATTAAAGCTAATTTCCGCCGCATCATGGGCGGCACCTGTACCCGCCATTCCCCGCAAAGAAAGGCCCATACCAGAGATGAGGATAATTGTGATTCCTAAGGACACCATAAACGGTTTTAAATAATGCGATTCAAACATAGAATCACTTCCGTTCCGTAGCGACGCTAATATATTTAGCGCCATTTACCTTGAGCATGTCCAATAGGGCGATAACCTCGCTATAGTAAACGTCCTTAGAGGCGCGAATGACAAAAGCTTGTCGAGGTGCTTGTTTTACGATAGATTGTACCTCTTCGGCCAAGCGGTCGGAAGAGATTTCCTGATTGTCGATATATAGCGTGTGCGTTGTGGTGAGCGTAATCGTAATAGGCTCAATAGATTTTGCTGTAGATGTCGATGCAGATGGCAAATTGAGCGGAATTTGTTGCTCTGTATTCATGTACAACGTACCCACCATGAAGAATACCAATAAGAAAAATACGATATCGATCATGGGGATAATCATGATGGTCGGTTCTTTTTTAACCCCTAATGTGCGTCGTCTCATATATCATGTTCCTCGTTGTACGCATCGAGGATGTTGCCGCACTCATGCTCTAATGTAGTAATAGAATCGTTTACCTTTGCTGCACAGTAACTGTGAAAGCCAAGCGCAATAATAGCTACAGTCAAGCCTGTAGCCGTTGCCACTAAGGCTTCAGATACACCGCCTGTAATGATGGTAGGCGCTCCAATATCGCCGCCTACTACTGCGAAAGCTCGAATCATCCCTAGCACTGTACCCAACAGTCCTAACAACGGTGCCATCGTTACAATCATGCTGAGCCAACTAAGACCGCGTTTTAAACGCTCATCGGCGTAAGATACTACGTCTTGTAAACGATTTTCCAGACCATTATAGTTCTTTGCACTGCGCATAGCCCGAGCAAATAAAGAGCCAAGCTCCTCTGTGTCGCGTTCCAGAACACTTGGTAACATAACCCAAGATTGATTCTTCTCTAACACCTTATTAAAACGACGCAAGTCCTTAGTAAACTTGCGATATAACACGATACGCTCAATACCGATCATCAAAGCGAAAAGCAAAAAAATCACTAGTGGATACATAACAAACCCACCAGCTACAAATAAATGCGCTATACTACTCATACTAACCTCCAAAAGCCTTCTACCCTTTAGGCTCTATTAGGGTTAATTATACCACGTTTTACCCTATCAAAAAATAAGATATGCGACGTAAAAGCCACATAAATTAAGGATTAAAATTATATAAAAAGGCTGTACTAAAATGATATACATTCTAGTACAGCCTTTTACATCGTTAAATTTTTAAATCGTTAGCCTCTGAACTTGATTAGCCTCTGAACGTGATTAGTCTTTTTTAATGATGTTTACGATGAAGCCACCTACACCTAAAGCCAATCCTAAACCGCTACAGAACATACCGATAGAATACCACAAGGTGTAAGATTGGTTATTCGCAGAAATAGCCTTCGCCGCTGCTTGCGCATTAGTCGCATTTCTTGCAATTTCCAAATTAGCCGCCGCTGGATCTGGATTTAACAATAAAATAGCAATACCAATAATCAGAACGACTACACCGATTGGTAATAACAGTTTTTTATTCATTTGAATGTCCCCCTCTTAACATTAAACGGTGAGTATACTTTAATTATACACCGACTTTAGCATTTTAAAAAGATAAACTTATAGATTATCTAACTTTCAATAGCTAACCAATAGCAATTATTCATTAAAATAAATGAATCGATAAACTAATAAATTAAGTATCAAAATACAGAAAAAGGCATAGTATACAATGCCCATTGATCTGAACTCAACAGGGACATCAGTACTATGCCTTTTATGGATACATCTTAAGTTATATCTAAATTAGTAGCTCATAAAGTAGGTCCATAAAGAGGAGTGTGTAAGTAAGATAAGTTATGCCTGCTTATCTTGTATATGTATGGAACTACTTATCGTAAGGACTTATCAAAAATGGTAATCAATTCTTCTACAGCTTGTGATTCACTCATTTCACCGTCTAAGACAGCATTTTCAACTTCCCCCATACGACCTTGAATGACTACATTGTTAAAGAATAGGTTGTGCAAGTGTTCGTCAATCATATCACGTACCCAACGGAGGGATTGTTCTTGACGTCGTTTTAAGAATACCCCATTTTCTTTACCTTGTTCAGCAAACTCTTGGATAACATCCCACAATTCGTCGAGACCATCCTTAGTCACGGCAGAACAAGTGTAGGCTTGGGTTTTCCATTTTTCCGTAGCTGGACGGATGTAATGTAGCATCCGATCATAATCGCTACGAGCGATGAGAGCACGCTTGAGGTTGTCCCCATCAGCCTTATTGACCACAATAGCATCAGCAAGTTCCATAACGCCTTTTTTGATGCCTTGTAATTCATCGCCTGCACCAGTTAAGACGATGAGCATAAAGAAGTCTACCATGGAGCGCACAGTAACTTCGCTTTGCCCAACCCCTACGGTTTCGACGAGAATAATATCGTATCCAGCAGCCTCGCAAAGCAGCATGGTTTCTCTACTTTTACGAGCTACACCGCCTAGTGTACCACCAGCCGGCGATGGACGAATATAGGCCTCAGGATGTTTCGTCAATGTTTCCATCCGCGTTTTATCGCCCAAAATACTGCCTTTTGTGACTTGGCTTGTAGGGTCTACAGCAAGTACGGCAACCTTGTAACCAGCTTCAATGAGCATGTTGCCAAAGGCTTCAATAAATGTACTTTTACCGGCTCCAGGCACACCAGTAATACCGATGCGCAACGCCTTGCCCGTACGAGGCAATACGGCTTGCAATACTTGTTGAGCTAGTTTGAAATGGTCCTTATTATTACTTTCTACTAATGTGATAGCCCGTGAAAGTATAACGCGGTCCCCCTGCTCGATACCGCGTACATAATCAGCGACAGTTAACTTCTTTCGCCGCTGTACGGGACGTACCGACGGAGCCAGATGAGCGGAGCTAGACAAGAGGCCGTCGTGCATTTCCTTGACGCCTTTCATCACGTGACACGCAAAGGTATCATCCTTCTTCGCATCTTCTGGCACCCAGTCGGGACGGTAGGTGTCAGTCATTGCCTTCGTCTTGAACGTGGCTAGTCAATGTTTCTAGTAATTTTTTCGCCGCTACTGGCAAAACTGTACCAGGGCCAAAGATAGCCACTGCGCCATGTTCGCGTAGGAACTCATAGTCCTGAGCAGGGATTACGCCGCCGATGGCAACTAAAATATCTCCACGACCTCGCTTGTTGAGTTCTTCTACAAGTTGAGGTAACAATGTTTTGTGACCTGCCGCAAGAGAACTGAAGCCGACGATGTGAACGTCATTATCCACCGCATCTTGTGCTGTTTCTTCTGGAGTTTGGAACAAAGGTCCGATATCCACGTCAAAGCCCATGTCCGCGAAGGATGTAGCAATAACTTTGGCGCCGCGGTCATGACCGTCTTGGCCCATCTTAGCAATCATGATACGAGGACGACGACCTTCGAGATCTTCGAAGTCATCCGCCATTTGACGAACTTCTTTGATCACATCGTCATCTTCATATTCGCTGGAGTATACGCCGGAAATAGAGCGGATAACAGCTTTATGACGGCCACATACTTTTTCAACAGCAAAGGAAATTTCACCCAAGGATGCACGAGCACGAGCAGCTTCAAGTGCAAGAGCAAGCAAGTTGCCTTCCCCAGATTCTGTAGCATTTGTAATCGCTTCGAGACAGGATTGAACCTTATCTTCGTCACGGTTAGCACGCAATTGTTCGAGACGACGAATTTGCGCTTCCCGTACAGCTGTGTTATCTACGTCGAGGATATCCAACGGATCTTCTTTATCTAGACGGTATTTGTTGATACCGATAATCGCTTCACGACCAGAGTCAATACGAGCTTGGCGACGAGCCGCAGCTTCTTCGATACGCATCTTAGGAAGACCTGTATCAATCGCTTTCGCCATACCACCAAGGGATTCGATTTCTTGGATATGACCCCAAGCGCGACGAATCAATTCATCAGTCAATGCTTCTACATAGTAAGAGCCGCCCCATGGATCGATAACTTTACATACTTTAGTTTCGTCTTGGATGTAAAGCTGAGTATTACGAGCAATACGTGCAGAGAAGTCCGTAGGCAACGCAATGGCTTCGTCAAGCGCATTTGTATGTAGGGATTGAGTATGGCCCAAAGCGGCACCCATCGCTTCCATACATGTACGAGCTACGTTGTTGAATGGATCTTGTTCTGTTAAGGACCAACCAGAGGTTTGGCTATGTGTACGAAGTGCCATGGATTTAGGATTTTCAGAGCCGAAGCTATTGATAATCTTAGCCCACAACATACGTGCTGCACGCATTTTTGCCACTTCCATGAAGTAGTTTTTACCGATTGCCCAGAAGAAGGACAACCGTGGTGCGAATTTATCTACGTGAAGGCCTGCATTTACACCTGTGCGGATGTATTCAAGGCCGTCGGCCAATGTGTAACCTAACTCGATGTCCGCAGTAGCACCCGCTTCTTGCATATGGTAGCCAGAAATGGAGATACTATTGAACTTAGGCATGTACTGGGATGTATACGCAAAGATATCGCCGATGATGCGCATGGACGTAGCTGGAGGGTAAATATAGGTATTACGTACCATGAACTCTTTCAAGATATCATTTTGGATCGTACCAGCCATAACCTTTTTATCAACGCCTTGTTCTTCACCAGCTAGGATGTAGAACGCCATAACAGGCAATACGGCGCCGTTCATTGTCATGGATACGGACATTTGGTCAAGAGGAATACCGGAGAATAGAATTTCCATGTCGAGGATGGAGTCTACCGCAACGCCCGCTTTACCAACGTCGCCCACTACACGAGCATGGTCGGAGTCATAACCACGGTGTGTGGCAAGGTCAAAGGCGATAGACAAACCTTTTTGGCCCGCTGCCAAGTTACGACGATAGAACGCATTGGATTCTTCCGCAGTGGAGAAACCAGCGTACTGACGCACTGTCCAAGGACGGGTTACGTACATTGTGGAATAAGGTCCACGCAAGAATGGAGGTACACCAGCCATATAGTCAAGGTGTGTCATCCCTTCATAATCCATCTCTGTATAGAGAGGTTTTACTTGGATTTGCTCCATTGTTGTATTATATAAATCTTCAAAGCTTTTTCCTGTTTCTTTTTGAAGTTCAGCAAGCCATGCATCGCGAGATGTCGGTGACTGCGTTCCCAAGCCAAGAGAGGAGAAGTCTGGATTTTTAAACATGAGCTCACATCCCTTTCTTATCTTGTAATGTATTCAAGATTTCGTAACAATTTGCACGAACAGAAATGAAGTCGTCTACGCCAGCTTCACGGTATACAGGCTCGAGATCCTTAGGCGGTGCCCCTGCCAAGATAACCGTTACATTCGGCATAGTTTCTTTCAATTCTTTCGCTAGTGGCGGTACTAATTCTGGATATGTATCATCTGTGGAACAGATAACGACAACATCAGCACCACTTTCACGAGCAGCCTTCGCAGCATCAGCCGTAGTTTCATGGCCGTCATTTTTAATCACTTCAAAAGCACCTACTTCGAAGAAGCCTGTGGAGAAGTCCGCACGAGGTTTGTGTTGAGGAATTGGGCCCATATTAGCCAAGAATACCTTCACATTATCTTTCGTACGTTGTTTATAGTTTTCAGTGCGCATGCGAAGTGCTTCAAATTGTTCAGTCCAGCGATGAGCCGTAATTGGTTCGATCGTTTCAGAAGAAATATCGCCAGCGTCTAAAGACTTACGGATTTGACGAATCGTCAATTTTTGCAACGCCCCAAGCTCGATGAGACCAATCAAAGCGCCTGGCTCTGTCGTACTTGCTTCTAGGGTAGCCTGTGCTTTAGAAATAGCATCTGGCTCCGCACTTGCCAAGTATTCTTCAATGTGAGCAACACGTTTTTGACGCAATGTTTCTTGATTTTCTGGTTTAGGATCTAATAGCTCTTCTGTCATGTTCGCATACATGTTGTTACCTACAGCAACATCTCTGCGGTATGCAAGGTTTTTGAAGCGTTCATCAAGAATCGCTTTAACTTGAGCTTGTGGATAGCCTTCTTTCAAAGCAGCCACGATGCCGCCTTTAGATTCGATTGTTTGGAACTCAGCCCAGATTTTTTCGCATAATTCAGCAGCCAATGTTTCCACGTACCAAGAACCGCCTACAGGGTCCACAGGTTGACGCAACTCGAATTCAGTTTGCAACATAACTTGAATGTTACGAGCAATACGGCGAGAGAAGTCATCCGCTTTGCGAATTGGTTGGTCGAATGGGGATACTTCAAGGCTATTCAAACCGCCTACAACGCCAGAGAATGCTTGTGTTGTATTGCGCAACAAGTTTACATATGGGTCGTATACAGTTTTTGTGAAAGCCGATGTTCTGCCGTGTACATGAACAGCACGGTCCTCTTCTTCAGCACCAAAAGCTTCCATGATGCGCGCCCAAAGTACGCGCAATGCACGCAATTTAGCGATTTCCATGAAGAAGTTAGCGCCCATGGAGAAGGTGAACATCATGCTCTTAGCGATGGTGTGTATATCGATGTTCCGTTGTGCCAATTGACGCACGTAGCAAACAGCTGTTGCCAATGCGTAAGCCACTTCCTGTACATCGTTAGCGCCGCCATTAGCGTATACATCGCCAGACACGAGTACTGTTTTAAGCTCTGGAGCTTGTTCTTTAGCCCACACAACAGTATGTGCCATTTCATCAAAGGCTGTATCTAAGGAAATATGCAATGCACCGTCTTTAGCCCAAACGCCAACAGGATCTGCACCAACGAGACCTTTCAAGTCAGCCGTTTGTTTTTTAGAGCCTTTCACAGTAGCTGCCAACATACCGAGCAAGATGGCCGCAGAAGCACCTGTTTCAATGTATAAAGGATTTTCTTTAAGATTGAAACGTTCGATTAATTGTTTGCAGTCATCCATGGTGGACAAGGATGTGCCACCAACGCCAACGGATGCGCCTACTTGTACATCTTGATCATGGCGCGTCGCCTCATCAAGGCGGATGTTGTGGATGGTGCCGCCTTTTACAATTTCGTATAAACTTGCATGATTGGCATCCTTAGGCAAGGAATCGTCTACGTACTGGGATACGCCCCAAGACTCTTTAATATAACCACTTGCCTTAGTGCCACGTAGGAACTCGCCTGCCCCAGGGTATACACCTTTTGGAATTTTTTCTCCATGCAGTGCAGGTGTGTAAATTGGCTGCAACGTAATACCTTCATAGGTTTTAGTGAACATCTTCTTGTGGAAATCGCCACCTTTTAACGCCTTTTCAACTTCAGCCTGCCATTGTTCATACGTAGGTTTCTCAAATTCGTCAAAGGATACAGGTGCTAATAGATCGCGTTCTGCGTCCTTCGAAGTCTTTTTGTCAGACATATATGTGCCTCCTTTTCAACTCGAAACCATACCGAGAAACAGCGCACCGTACCTGCGAAATGTTATATCTATGAATCACACGAGCTTTCCTATACTTGGATCACATCAACCTCAAATCTGTATCCATTAATTCAATAATTATAAAGCCTGATTCATATGCTAAACAGCCACTTTCAAGGGCAACAAAAAACGTGCCACCCAAAAGTGACACGTAAGGTTTCTTATTGAAAGGTACACCAAAAAAACACTGAAGCCAGCATACCTCAATCCCCTTCCTATCGCTCGTAGGTACATAACGGTGATTATCAAATAGGCAGTTCTCCTGGCTCGGGCTCATCGCCTCGCTTTCGCCTTCCCAGATTTCTCCAGTGACATATATGAAAGCAGGCTCGTCCTTACAGTGGCGGGACCGCATCGGCTTGTACCGATTTCTCTATTAAGTCTTGCGACACCTATTCTCTATATTCGTTGTTCTAAGTCCAATATAGTGTAAGATTATGCACAAAGTCAATGAACATAACAGTTAATCATAAGTAACAAATTTTAGGTTATAACTGAAAGTCATGTGTGATAACTAAAATACATAATGCTATTTTAAGTATTCATGAAATAGTTAAAAGTATACTTACTATTATCAACACTATACATGCTATCAGCATGATATAATGATTTTATCAATACGAGGAGGTTACATCATGAATGAAATAAGCAAAAAAGGGCTCAGTGCGACTTTACTCTGTTGCTTAATCTGGGGATTACTCCCCCTATATTGGGCACTACTTAATCAAGCTTCTTCCTTTTCAGTGCTATCGCACCGCATCATCTGGTCCGGTGTTTGGATGATCTTCATTATCCTTGCTATGGGCCGCCAACAACTGCGCATCGATATACAACACTTACGCACACATCTTTCACAGTTCGGTCTATTATTACTGGCGGCAGCCCTTATTAGCGTCAATTGGTTTACCTATATTTGGGCTGTTACCAACCAACACGTTCTAGATACTAGCCTCGGATACTATATCAATCCACTACTCAATGTATTGCTAGGTATTGTCATCTATAAAGAAACCTTGCTGTGGTCACAAAAATTAAGCATCGCCATCGCCGTGCTAGGCGTATCTATCATGACCTATGAGCTTGGCTCGTTGCCGACCGTTTCCATTGCACTAGCCGTAACTTTCAGCCTCTATGGAGCCGTCAAAAAACGCCTCACCATCCATCCATTTTCGAGCATTGCCTTGGAGGCGTGGCTTGTTACACCAATAGCCCTATGGTATTTGGCAACTATCGATACCTCCTCCTGGGTCTTTCTTGAACACGTAACATCTACAGGACTACTCCTCATCGGCGCGGGGCTCACCACATCAATTCCGCTCATCCTCTTTTCGTACGGCGCAAAACTTTTGCCATTGAATATACTAGGATTTTTACAATACCTATCTCCAACTATGGGCTTTTTCTTGGCTATCTTCTACTTTGGTGAAAGCTTTGGCACAGCCCAACTTACCGCTTTTGGCTGTATCTGGGTAGCCCTCGTGCTATTCTCCCTATCCAATCGAATTACAACCCGTATTAACCTAAAACAGTAAGGTATATCCTATATCAACTAAAACAAGGAGGACCTATGAAATTTATATACCCTGCTATAATCCATGATGACGCTGATGGTTTCTGGGCTGAGTTTCCAGACTTAGAATATACTAGCAGTACTGGCTCAACACTAACAGAGCTTATAACTAATGCTCAAGAAGCAATGGAGCTATATATTTTAGGAGCTTTAGAAGATGGAGAAAGCTTACCTACACCTACATCTATTCGCAACTTACCTTACACGGATACAACCTATCCTACATTAGTACAAACAGATATAGATCTGGCTAAAAATAGTAAGTCTGTAAAGAAAACCTTAACAATTCCAGCATGGCTTAACGATAGAGCACTAGCTAAAGGGATTAATTTTTCTCAGCTTTTACAAGAAGCGTTAGTAGAAAAAACAATGTAAATTTACACCATCAATTACTTAGTAAAATTAGAACTACGGTCCATGCAATGATTGCCAGCGTTAGTAAGCCTACACAAATCATCCACATGATGGTCACGAAATAGAGCAATAGTTTCAACACATAGAGCACATCAAACCAAACGCTATGTCGGTCCTCTAGCTGCTCCATGTAGGAACTGAGACAGCGCTCTAAATAGGGCGGTTTAGTATTAGGATTTAGTTTTTTCCAGTAAAATACTAGATACGGCGTCACAAAACAGCCTACCAATACGATATAGGTAAGAAAGATTGGTGTTTCTATGTTGTACTGAGTCATAAAACCTGACCAGTCCATGATCATTAATCTGCCTACGTACAAAAAGCCAAGCCAATATACGAAGCCTATTAACTTTATAATAAGGCGAATGATTTGTTTACTATCCATTATGACAATCCCATTACTATCAATAATCTAGTCTTTTCGAGTGTTATAAGCCTATAATCCAACTAATGTTTTAAATCGCGCATTATTGTGAAAGCGCTCGAAATGGTCTTGTTCTGCGGCCACAGCTTTTACAGATGGATTAATATTAATCGCCTTTTCAAGCCAATCAAGGGCCTTAGTATCATCCCCTTGGTCTGCATAAATGGTAGCAATGCCATAGACGGACCAAGTATTACTAGGGTCCTTTTCTAATACCTTTTCAAACCACTGTTTAGAATCGTTTAACTGACCTTGTAGCTTATACACCATAGCCATGTTATAGTAATTAGCTACATTGTTTGGATCTAAATCATAGGCCTTTTTAGTATCTACTAAGCCTTTAGCTGTATCGCCATGTAAAGCCGTAGCAAAGCCACGAATAGAATAAGCGTCTGCATTATTTGGATTATCCTTAATAGAAGCTGTTGCCTCCTCGATGGCTTTAGCATAATCACCAGAGGATAGAGCTTGCTTAGCGGCTATAACATGAGCATCTTGCTCTGTTTTAACTTGTTCGTTAGCTGTTGTTGTAGTTTTAGTGTCTTGTTGGGTCTTAGTATCTGTGCCACAACCTAATAGACTAAGCAAACACATACATAATAGAATATATTTCATATATTACCTCTATATTATCTATATAATACAACCACATTATGTCGTATATCTTCATTGTTTACTATGATTACAATAGGTAGTACTATTACATAATTTATTAAATACCATTACAATTATACCAAAACTATATACAAAAAAGGACGAGCCGCAACTCGTCCTTTTTCGTTATATGGTAGGTAATGTTATAAATCTTATTTTTTTGCTTTAGAGCAACGGTCTAGTAGGAATGCAACGCCTACGAATGGGATGCCACCGTTTTCACCAAGGCCAATTTCACATGTGGAACTGGAGCTTACGCCTAGTGTTGCACCGTATTCAGCAATTTCACTAGCAAGGTCTTTTGTGGCAGATTTGTTAAGTTCTGGTGTGAAGAAACCTTTTTGACCAGCAAAGCCATCGCATGCGAAGGATTTAATGTTGAATACATGGTCTGTACAGAGACGCGCCAAGTCTTCAATGTATTGAGATTTGTTCAAAGATTTAATCTTACATTGTTTATGTACGATAACTCGTTCATCGCATTTTTCAATATCGAGATGCGGCACAACATATTTGCACAAGAATTCAGAAATATCGTTAATTTCTAAGTCTGGCATATGTTTGAAAGCATGGTTGAAGCATGCGCTATGGTCGATTACAATTGGGTATTTACCATTTTGAGATGCTTTCATCAATGCATCGTGCAAGTCTTTTACAGCCCGTTCATGAACGTCATCGTAATTTTCAAAGCTCAAGCCGCAGCAGAGATTTTCGATATGTTGTGGGTAAATAATATCGATATGAGCCTTGTTGCAGAGGCTTTCCACTACTTGTTGTAAGCTGCGATCATCGTCATAACCTTGGTTCGGTTTGAAGGCACGGTTCGCACAAGTACTGAAGTATACAACCTTTTCAAAGTTAGTTGGCTTAATGCGATTTCTCAATCTATAATGGTTAGCCTTAGGCGTTGTCTTAGGTAAGTACGGTGTAATACCTGTGACGCCATGTAAACCGTCGGTAATCTTGGAAATTGCTTTTTGCGTAATGATAGAACCAGCAATGCCTTCGAGGCTTACGCCGGCACGAGCCATTTGAAGGGTTGTGGAGAAGTTGTCGTAAATCTTCTTAGCCAATTCTGGTGCAGGTGGATCGATGCGGCGCATGGACAATGCGATTTGAGCAGTGTCGATGCTAAGTGGGCAAAGACCTTTACACATAGAGCAGGCTGCACAAGTTTCCACACCGTAGTATTCATAGCCCTTTCTAAGCTCAGATGCCAATGTGAAGTTACCTTCGTTTTCAAGGCGTTTCGTTTCGCGCAACAACGCAATACGTTGACGTGGAGTCAATGTTAAATTACGGCTTGGACAATGTTTTTCACAGAAACCACATTCCATACAGATTGTGAAAGCATCATCGATAGCGCATTGCGCCTTAAGGTTTTTCTTATACACATCTGGATCATCTGTGATGATTACATCAGGGTTCAAGATACGAGTAGGGTCAAAGATGGCTTTAATGCGACGATTGATTTCGTACGCTTTTTTGCCCCATTCCATTTCAACGAATGGTGCTACCATGCGGCCTGTACCATGTTCAGCTTTCAAAGAACCACCGAAACCAGATACGCGCTCAGACATTTCTTCTACTAAATCACCGAAGTTTTTAGTATCTTTAGGATCGCTAAAGTCAGGAGTAATGTTAAAGTGAACGTTACCAGACAGAGCATGACCAAAGATTACACCACCGTCTACGAAATCGTATTTATGGAACAATTCCGTAATCATTTCGATACCCTTAGTGAAGTCTTCAATTTGGAAGCAAACGTCCTCTGTAATAACAGTGGTGCCTTTTCTACGTTGACCACCTACGATTGGCAAGATACCCTTACGGATAGCCCACCAAGAATCGTATTCCTTAGGATCTTGAGAATAGAGGCTTGGGATAGCTGTAGGGATATCTTTCAATTGGTCTTTAATGAAAGCCAAGTTTTGATCTACTGTTTCTTTCGTGTAGCTTTCAGTTTGGAACAAGATAGCACTTGTACCTTCAGGCACTTCACGAACGAAGTCAGGTACGTTTTCAAGGCTTTGAACGGCGCGCAAGGACTGATAGTCCATCATTTCTGCGGCGATAACCTTTTCACGGCCCATATTAGCGAGCGCTACAACCGCAAGAGATGCATCGTTCAATGTTTTGAAGAACATGAGGCCACAGCCTTTATGAGGCACGTCTTCAACCGTGTTGTACACTACTTCAGATACGAAGCCTAGCGTACCTTCAGAACCGATGAACAAGTGGTTGATGATGTCGATAATATCTTCAAAATCAACGAGGGAGTTCAATCCGTAGCCTGTTGTATTTTTAATTTTATATTTGTGGTGAATCAAATGCGTCAATTCTTCGTCAGCTAAGATTTCTTTGCGCAATTGCAAGAGATCTTCTACCATTTGAGGTTTTTCTTTGAGGAATTGATCGATACTCTTTTGGTCGGATGTATCAAGAATAGAGCCGTCTAATAAAACAACGCGAATGGAGCGAATTGTTTTATACGAGTTCTGCGCTGTACCACAGCACATACCAGAGGAGTTATTATTCAAAATACCGCCTACTAATGCCGTTGCAAGCGTTGCAGGATCTGGACCAATTTTACGATTGTACGGTTTCAATAAATCGTTCGCATCGGAACCGATAACACCGCACTCACATTTTAAGGCTTTACCATCGTCGATAACTTCCATTTTTTTGAAGCCATCATTACATACGATGAGCACGTCTTCACTGGAGCACTGACCAGACAACGAAGAACCAGCCGCACGGAATGTAAATGGTGTGCCGCATTGTTGGCATAGACGAATAAGGCGTCTTACCTCCCGTTCGTCCTCAGCTTTTACAACAACCTTTGGTAAATAGCTATAGCAGGACGCATCAACGCCATACGCATAACGACGTAAATGATCGGTATACACGCGACCTTTACAAATCTCTTTTGCCTCCTTGGCAAAACGTTCATAATCTCTAATAAGCGTACTCACTTGTATTTCCTCCTATCCTCTCATAAGGAACATGTGTTACTTTTAGTATACGCCGTTCTCATTCTCACTACTATAATTATGCATAAATTATATGTCTTCTAATAATTCTCGATATGCATCGCTTTTTTATTTCTTTACTTGAAAGTGCATCTCAATGGCATTATCATGTACTCATTTAATCACATATCCAATCAAGAATCCTTATTTATTAAGGATTAATCGATATATTTTATAGATATATACGAAAACCTAGATAAACTATGATTTATACTGCATATAATTCTATAGGAAATAGATTACAAAACCCATGCATAAAACTATTATGATTTACTAATTTTAATTTTTCCATTCTCAATTACAAAGCCCTATGACTTTTAGTTATACCCTTTTAAAAAACATCGGAAATTTAAAAAGCCCTCTAGTGATACAACTCTTACGAGTTACCACCAGAGGGCTTGTATTAAACTATGCTTATTACAGATATGGCTCGTCTTAATGAATTAATGCCATGAACCTTATCCTAGATTAATACCATAAATCTTATTATAGATTGATACCATGAACCTTATCCTAGAATCCCCGATTTAAGGATGAGTCGTACGGCCAACGCAAATACGGCTACGCTCATAAGGGCAAGGATTGCTTTTGCCTTGAGGCGTTTGGCAATGCGCGCACCAGCTTGAGCTCCAAAGATGGCTCCAATACTAGTAGGAATAGCAATGCTAAAGACGATATGATTCTCTATTAAATGTGTAATAACACCAACCGTAGTAGATACGGCGAGAATGGATTGGCTAGTGGCCGTCGCCATATGCGTAGGGAAGCCCATTAAATAAATCAAGGCCGGTACGTGAATCAGCCCGCCGCCAATGCCAAAGATACTGGAAATAAAACCTACAACGATGCTAATGCTAATACCAACGGGCTTGCTATAGGTTAGCTGATCCAAGGTAAGGGATTCTTCCTTGCGCTCTCCTTTGCGGAAGTTCTTGAAACCAATCAAGAAGGAGGCACAGAGCATAAAGCAACCAAAGGCAAACATAAAGCCTTTACCAGAGAACCACCCCGACATTTGAGCCCCTAAGATAGCCCCTGGGAAGGTAGCAACACTAAAGACGAGAGCCGCACTGATATATACTTTTTTCTGTTTAAGATACGCTATAGATCCGGAGATAGCATTACACATAACAGAAAAGAGTGACGTCCCTACAATCATAGACGGAGACCATTCAGGGAACCAGTACATAAAAAGAGGTACAAATATAATGCCTCCACCAGCACCAATGATAGTGCCCAGCATAGCCGCTAAAAAACCAACTATAGTAAAGAATATATAGAATAATACTATGTTATCTAACATGGTAAGCCCTCCCTTTAATTAGACTGGAAGAATGCTTTTGCATCTTTCAATCGACCTCGTTCACACGAAACTTGTAGTTCATCACCTGGTTCAAGTTTCACATCCCCAAGAGGTACAATGTAGGTACCATTTCGGCGAATACTTACGATTAATGTACCATCTGGCAATGCCAAGTCTTGTAACTGCACCTCTGTATAGTTTGCCACAACGGGCACCTTCGTTTGGAAGAAGGTTTGTACTGATTCTAGATTGCTTTGCCCACTCATGGCTTGTAATAAGGAATCGTAAATCGGTGGCTCTTTTAAAAGATCTGCCACAAGATAGGCCACCAATGTAACGATACCGATAGCGTAAATATTAGAAAAACTATTCGTCATTTCAAGAACGAGTAGAATCGCCAAAATCGGGGTTCGCATAGCAGCTGCTAGCATACCACCCATGGCACAAATGACGAATTGAGGTACAAAATCAGGAGAAATGAGGCCTAACGTTGAAAGTAGGCTTTCACAAAAGGCACCTGCTGACGCACCGATAACAAGCATGGGCAAAAAGATGCCCCCTTGAGCACCACTGCCATAACAGAAGGTAGTGAGCAATATCTTGCCTAGCACGATGCCCGCCAAGAGCAACACGCCATGAGATTGAAAGGCGAGCTGACCTACGAGATCATTGCCACCACCTAAAAGAAGTTGCGAGTCATAGCCGATAACGGCCACAGTCACAAAGGTGAGCGCTAATTTCAAGAACCGAGAGCATTTAAGCCACTCAAAGAATTTCTTGAACACAAAGATCATGCGACAGAAGAGCACCCCACAGAGGCCCATGATAACGCCCACCATAAGCAGTACAGGAAAGTACTCAAGAGGAACCCCTGAGGTTACCGAAAATCCAAGAGCTGGGTCGAGACCAAAGATACTAACTGTAATATAGTTAGAAATCAATGTGGCCACAAAGGTTGGCACAACGAGGTACGGATAAAAACTTTTATGAACCTCTTCAAAGACGAACATCGCCCCCGATACAGGTGCACTAAAGGCAGCCGTTAAGCCGGCCCCTGCGCCAGCAGAAGTCAAGATGCGCTGCTCACGCAGCCCTGAATTCATCCAATAGGATACAATTTTACCGGCAGAGCCCCCGATTTGTACGGCTGGCCCTTCACGACCTACGGAAAAGCCCGCAAATCCAGTCAGTACGCCACCAATCATCTTAGACACCAGCGTCCGATAAGGCTTCATATCAAAGAGACCTAGCATCTCCCCTTCGATTTGAGGAATACCAGAACCGCCGGACAACGGCGCCCAAGCCAGTAATCGATCTACGATAAAGGCAAAAACGACCATAGCTACGAGCCAACCTAAAGCCCACTCCAGAGTAATGCTCTCCATCAACTGCCAACGTAAATGCTCGGACTCTAAGATTAAATAGCGATATGTAGCCCCGCAAAAACCTGCTACAACGCCAACGACAGCGCCCTTTGCGATAAGCTCCGTTAAGAGTACACGATTCATGGACATATCTGCTAAGGTAGAACTGCGCTTATTAAATTTCCATAATTTCATAAGATTTCCTCCTCAGCATATATAACGATTATGTACCTATTCCGATTACTATCATGACCACAATTATCTATTCATATCCTTAGTATACTTATGTAAATTATGATTTTCAAGGCGCTATTAAAAGTAAATCTAGACAACTGTCCATCGCAGTAAGCGTTTCAAAAAGTAAATCTAGATATGACGCTAAGCTCCTAAAAAACAAAACTAGACATCTCTCAGCAAAAGAGATGTCTAGTCTTGTTTAGCAAGTGTTTATAGATGTTGTCTTTACATAATCGGAGGCATGCAAGCGGTGTAGAATCTAATTTGGTTGTTAGTATATGGATTCATAGATGCCAATAATTTCTTCTAAGGATACATCACGTGGGTTACCAGGTGTACATGCATCGTTGAAAGCAGATTCAGCGAGGAATGGAATGTCTTCCCGTTTTACGCCTGCTTCGCTAAGAGATTTAGGAATACCTACGTCATCAGCTAATTTTTGAATTACGTCGATAGCCGCTTGACGATAGGTTGCTTCATCCATAGCGTCTACATTAGGAACGCCCATAACGCGAGCGATTTCACGATATTTTTCGCCTGTTGCAGGAGCATTGAATTTCAATACGGCTGTTAAAAGCATGGCACAAGCCTTGCCATGAGGGATATCGTATACAGCACTCAATGGATGCGCCATGGAGTGAACGATGCCGAGGCCAACGTTAGAGAAGCCCATGCCCGCAATGTATTGACCTAAGGACATAGCTTCGCGACCAGCGTAATCACCAGCCACAGCACTGCGCAAGGAGCGACCGATGATTTCAATAGCTTTCAAATGAAGCATATCAGTAAGTTCCCACGCACCTTTTGTGATATACCCTTCTACAGCATGCACGAGAGCATCCATGCCTGTTGCCGCACAAAGGCCTGTCGGCATAGACGCGGACATATCAGGATCTACGATAGCTACGATTGGAATATCATGAGGGTCAACGCAAACGAATTTACGATTCTTTTCAACGTCTGTAATAACGTAGTTGATGGTAACCTCTGCAGCCGTACCAGATGTAGTAGTAACAGCGATGATTGGCAAGCAAGGGTTCTTAGTAGGTGCTAAACCTTCAAGGCTGCGCACATCGGCGAACTCAGGGTTCGTAATAATAGTAGCAATCGCCTTACTTGTATCGATTGGGCTACCGCCACCAACAGCAACGATAACATCGGCGCCAGCTGCTTTACAAGCATCAACACCAGCCGTTACGTTTTCGATCGTAGGATTTGGTTTAATGCCGTCATAGATTTCATAATCGATGCCTGCCGCATCAAGTAAATCTGTTACCTTAGTAGCCACTTTAAATTCAAATAAATCTGGCGTAGATGTAACGAGGGCTTTTTTGAAATGGCGATTCTTAATTTCGTTCACAATCTCCTGAATCGCTCCTTGTCCAAAATAGGACGTGCCGTTCAACATAATTCTGCGAGCCATATACTTCACTCCTAACAAAACAAACTATACAATAAAAAATAAACCGACAGAGAATTACTTTACTTATTAATTCTCTGTCGGTTTATTAAAATCCTTGATAGCTCGTTATGTATACACTATATATTTTTATACAGAATGTAGAGTATAAATTTAGCACACCTTAGCGTGTAAACTTACTTCAATGTAGGCTATAAATATATCTCCCTTACATACCTCTACTTATTTTCATAAGCAAGATTCGTTTCACCGATTCGTCGAGTCTCTCTTTAGAGATACGACCGTCTTTCACGGCTTTCATCAGGCCATTGTAAGCCTCTTGCATGTGTTCGTATTCGTGGCATACGAGCAAGATATCGCTGCCGGCGAGAATGGATTGCACCGCCATATCGCCGAAGGTGTAATGCTTCGCGAGGGCACCCATATCCATATCGTCCGTTACGACCACGCCGTTATAGCCCATATCCTTGCGCAACCAGTCCGTAATGATGGCTTTAGACAAGCTAGATGGATGGTCTGGATCGATTTGTGGGTACATCGCGTGAGACACCATGATTGTATATGTATTCGGTTTAGACTGCTTAATGAGGTCTACGAACACCTTTGTGTCCTCTGAAAGCAGCGTTTCTTTAGATACAGGAACGATACTTGTGTCTGCGTGCAAGTCTACGTCAGTCTTACCAATGCCTGGGAAGTGTTTATAGGAATACCACAGGCCCGCTTCGTCGTAAGATTTACCAACAGCGCTAGCATAGCGAACCACTTCATCAGGGTTCGTACTATAGGAGCGGCCATAGGTTAATCCTAAGTCCGCTACAGGAGCAAAGTTAATGTTAAAACCTAAGTCTTTTAACTCAGTGCCTACCTCTTTCGCCAAGGCTGCAGCTTGCTCTACAGGCTCCTTACCTACCTCTTCCGCAGGAGGAACCTTGATAAGCTTATCATCCATGCGCGCTACAGCACCACCCTCTTGGTCGATGCCGAGGAACAATGGCGTTAAGCCCGCGCTTTTACCGGCCTTGTTAATATCTGTAATGAGCGTCTTAACTTGATCCTTAGATTCCATGTTACGATCAAACAAGATAATGCCGCCCACACGGTACTCGTTGAGCATGAATTTAGCATCATCGTTCAAGGACTTGCCGTGAATACCAATCATCATCAATTGACCAACCTTGTCCGCATCGGACATATTAGCCACTAATTTATCTACCTTTTGCTCTGGTGAAAGCTCGCTCTGTGCTACGGATTCATAGGTCACAGGCTCAGCCTTTGAAGTAAATGGATTATGTAAACCGCAACCCGTGGTGAGCGCTAAGGCGCCAATCATCGTAGCTGCTACAAAACGTCGAAACATATATACCTCCAAAATCTCTAAAAAGTATTATGTATAGTATATCAAAAAATCAGCCCCAACAAACCAAGATATTTAGTATCTCCATAATACTAAATACTATGAATAGTACGATATGCTATCACATCCATCAGCACAAATTCTAGTTAATACTGCAAAATAATAAGTTATAACGAAAAAAGACTATTACCCAAAACCTACGTATACCGTATTGGTTCGAAGTAATAGTCTTTATATAAGTTAATGTTTAAGTTAACTGTTTAGGTTAACTGTTTAAGTTAAATGTTTCAATTAAATAGTTAACTTAAATTTTACCTTGCTCTTTCATTTCAGCTAAGAGCTTTACGATACGAGGGCCACAGCCTTTCCCACCGCAAGCGCCCGTGCCAGCACGAGTTGCTTCTTTTACCTCTGGAAATGTATGAGCACCATCTAAAATGGCTTCTTTAATCGTTTTGCGCGTAATGCTACGGCATGTACACACCTTTGTAAGCTTGTCCAGAATTGCCTCTGGTACTTGATTATCTTCAAAATTCATATGTAATCCCTCATGTATTCACTTGAATATCTATATACTGTATCGATTTAATATATCGAAAATTTACGATTTCTGTACTTAGTATATCATATTTTACGAATTATATCGATACTTTTTAATATAGTGAAGAATCTAACATAAAATTTAAAAGATAGCACTTGCCATAAAACGTTTATTATATGGTAAAAGCTACATAGTATTACCATGTAGCTTTTACCATATTAGCCTTACACTAAATCCCTATAAAATAATGCTCACAATGCGTTCAAAGAATTGCAAAATAGTTTGTTGTAATGGAATAAAGATCTTACTTGCAATTGGTGTATTAAGCAATAAGATAAGTACAATCAAGCTGACAAAGCTTAACCGTTCCAATGTAAATTGCAAGTCCCTAGGCAACAAGCTTGTAATAATGCGACTACCATCAAGTGGTGGTATGGGCATCATGTTGAGAATGGCAAAGTTAATATTATATACAACAATCAGTGTCAGTACTAACTCTAATGAGTCATTTGTCAACAAGCCGTAGCTTCCAAGAAAACGTAGTGCTAAGTAGCCTAAAAAGGCCATCAACACATTAGACGCCGGTCCCGCAATAGATACTAAGGTATAGTCTGTGCGAGGATCGCGGAAGTTAGACGTATCAACCATTACAGGCTTAGCCCATCCAAACCCACCGATAAGGAAGGCTATAGAGCCGATTAAATCAAGGTGTGCCACGGGATTCAAGGTCAAGCGGCCCATGGAGCGCGGCGTAGAGTCGCCGAGCATATCTGCTACCTTGGCATGAGCAAATTCATGCCCTGCAGCTGCAATGATAAGCGCTGGAATAGACGCTAAAATCATCGTTAAACTAATACCAGAAAATAACATAAAACTCCTTTATTTTTTGGCTTCCCATGCGGTGTAGCCGTCTTGAATGCAACGAAGGGCATTCAAGGTACGCGGATATCCGATGTACGGTACGCATTGGGATGCGATATTAATCAAATATTGTTTGCTGTTCCCTACGTTCAAGTTGCCTTCTACGTGAGCCTTCAGCTGAGGTTCACAGCCACCTTGAGCGGCCAAGAAGCAGAAGGTAATCATTTCGCGATGAGCTACGCTAAGGCCTTTGCGAGTATAGTAATCACCAAACATATTGGCCAGCCACTTCTTGATGTGACGTGTATCCTCAGGACCTTCTTGATAGGAATTACGCACAGCTTCACCAAAGATTTCCACTTGTTTTTCCACGCCTTTTTCAAGACGAGACTCACCAGTGATCGTGCTTCGAGATGGATCAGTAATGGTTTCTCCACGATAGTCAAAAATCTTGTTCGTCACCTTAAAGAATGGGCGCACACGACCAATACCAAGATATGGTACCGCCTGATAAATGAGCTCCACCACTTCGTCAGGAATCAACCCAAAGTTGAGCGCTGCTGGTAGCATCAATGCGTATTCATCAACAGCAGAGGCACCAACTAAGGTAGCAAGAATAGCCAAGAAGCGATCCTTTGCAGGCACATTGCGGCCTTCTTCAGTGATGACTTCATCGAATGCAAAATTATCAAACAAAACTTCAAACTCAGGATCAATATAACCTGCTGGGGCTGCAATATCAGGGAACATGCGCTCCGTATAGGCTTGAGCAAATTCAGATTTAGACATAGAAAAACCTCCATAAACAACACTGGTGAAAGCCCAAAAGGAGCTTTCACCAGCAATAGTTATGTAATTATTACGGCAAGCGCCACTAAATTATAACGCTGGGAAAGAGAAGTCAGTGCCGTATACTTCTTTCCAAGCAGCCATGAACATATTGAATTCGTTGCTACCAGGTTGGAGTTGATATACTTGACCATCTGGGGAGAAACGATATACAGTATGCAAGCTTGGGTGTACAAGATATTTGAACAATGTAGCTTCACCGTATTGGTTATTATGCATGTTAATTACATTAATACCAAATACATAGTTGCGGCTGCTGTCGATACCTTTGAACTCAGATGCTTTATCGAAGAAATACGTTTCTGTACCATTTGCACTGTTTGGAACCTCTGGGTAGTTAGCTAAACCATTCCAGTTTGCTGCGTTTGCAACGCCACCCACTAATAATGTACCTGCTAATACAAATGCACCTAATAAATTTTTATTCATAATGCGCTCCTTTATGCCACGAAGGCCACTCACAATCAGGTCATACTCTCACATGACCTCTGTACAATACGCTATATGTATAGTATATCACATATTTAATAAAATATAGGATATCTTCGGTTACAGAATGAATGCATATGAGGTTCTATAAAATTAGCCTTTAAAAGTTTGTGCCGTTTTATTATTGGCGTTATCGATTGCTTGTAATAATTTATTAAGCAACTGACGCAGTTGACGCGTTTCTTCTACGTCGAAAATTGGACCTGCAGCTTCAGACAAGCGGCGCGGTATATGAACAGCTTCGTCACGTAATGCTTTACCAGTATCAGTAAGGGTTACCATAACTACTCGTTCATCTTGACGACTACGTTTACGCTTCAAGAATGCTTTTGCTTCTAATTTCTTTAAAAGCGGTGTTAACGTACCAGAATCAAGGCGCAATACTTGACCTAATTCTTTAACGGATAAGTCACCATATTGCCACAATGCCATCATTACGATGTATTGAGTATATGTCAAATTCAAAGGATCTAAGTGACTACGATATGCATTAACAATCTCCTTCGCCACTACATAAAGTGGGAAGCTCAATTGATTTTCTAATTTTAAGTATTCCACATCAGGAACATCTTGTTTGTGCTTATATCCTTCGAGCACGCCGATTTCTGCCATATTCTACCTCCACATGCACACAATTATCTACCTAATTAATTGTACACAATTTTACAGTAAGCAGTCAACGATAAACCCCTACTTTGTTCAGATATTTTTAAATTTGTCAATTAATTAATATTTTTTTTCTTATTCGTTAATAATTGCCAATTTCTATAGAATTCATGCCCAAAAATCTTACCATAAAACTGTAAACCTAGTTATAAATTTTTTTGATATTAGACTTCTATGTTACACGCTTTCATCGCTTCTTCAAATCGCTTTGCATGGTCTAATTCTATAATAAGCTATATAGATTTAAAACTTTAAGTAACTACTCACGTATGAGTACTCAACAAAATCAAAAGTTACAAATATAATTTTATACAATTATTATTGTAAACCCTATATCTATTTTTGTCAATATGCTTGTTTTAATTAGATAGTTAGTAAAATGTAGCCTCTTCTAGGTTCGTCCTTGTAGTATAATAAAAGAAACTCTATATCAAATCTCATTTGTCATAGGAGGCCCTCATGAATACCTTAGAATGTATCAAAACTCGTCATAGTACGCGTAAGTTTAAAGCTGATCAATTATCTCGAGAGCTCATCGATCAAGTGCTCGATGCTGGTCGCCACGCGCCGTCTGGTGGCAATACACAATTAACACATTTCATGGTTATCACGAACCAAGATGTGCTAAGCGAACTAGTAACACTCGTTCAGGAAGAATACGGCAAAATGCCGATTACAGAAAACACATTGCCATATATGGTGAATATCATTAAAATGTCCGCTGAAGGCAAGTTTGTATTTAACTATGGAGCGCCTGTACTCATCGTATTGGCTAGCAAACCAAGTTATGCCAACAACTTTGCTGACGTGTCATGTGCGATGCAAAACATGATGCTCGCTTGCAACGAACTAGAACTTGGCAGCTGCTGGGTTAACCAAATCCGCCATCTTCAAGATAACGAACGCATTCAAGCTAAAATGCGTGAACTAGGCCTTGGAGAAGACGAAAAAGTCTACGCTAGCTTGGCTATCGGCTATCCAGATTTGCCAAACGGCCTTAACCGCCGTGAAATCGAGCCAAAAGGCTACAAAGTGACATATGTAGATTAATGTAACATCAATAGCTTCGCATATTCACAATAAAGCAAAATAAAAGCGCTATCAATTCCACTACTCATGCAGAGTTGTTATCAGAATTGATAGCGCTATTTTATTTAGTATATAGGATTCATGCATGAACATATTACACAAACGCACGAATAACCATTCATATAAGCGAGGTATTTTATATTTATACATATAATATATTTTGATAAGGCAACGTAAATACATTACTATCTATTTCTAGCTTTTATCATAACTATTTATCATAATTAAAAATAAGATATAGTCGACTTAAAGTCATACATGGTATGATTACAAACGACATGTTGTAGAAAGGATGTGTGACAATGTCGATTTTTTCTCCTGCTCCTCATATTGAACGTTTACCAGAGGCGCAAATCGATTCTACCTACAAACGTCTTCGTCGTGAAGTCTTTGCAGGTACATTTATTGGGTATGCTACATTCTACCTGATCCGTCAAAACTTTAGTTTGGCTATTCCGTACATGATTGCTGAATACGGTTACTCTAAAGCGGATCTTGGTGTAGTTATGACCATTTTATCCGTAGCTTACGGTGTGAGTAAATTCGTTATGGGTAATGCGTCTGACCGCTCTAACCCTAAATACTTCTCCACAGTAGGTTTATTGCTCAGTGCTTTAGTTATGTTATTATTCGGTACTTTACCAGGTGTTATGAGCAGTATTCCTATCATGTGTGTTCTAGCCTTATTGAACGGCTGGTTCCAAGGTATGGGTTACCCTCCATATGCGAAAAACATGGTAACTTGGTTCTCCCGCTCCGAACGCGGTGTATGGTGGTCTTGGTGGAACGTATCCCATAACCTTGGTGGCGGTATCATCGCGCCACTTGCAACGTTAGGTATTTACCTATTTGGTACGTGGCATAGTATCTTCTTCTTCCCTGCTATTATTTCCATCATCTTAGCTATTGTTACTTTCTTCTTGTTGAAAGACACACCTCAATCTTGCGGCTTACCGCCTATCGAGGAATATAAACATGAAGTAGTAACACATAGCCATAAAGACAATCACGACAAAAGTACTTTCAAAGAAATCTTCTTTAAGTACATTTTGCGTAATAAATACTTATGGTACCTTGCAATTGCAAATATCTTCGTATACTTCATCCGTTACGGCGTTGTTAACTGGGCTCCGACTTATTTAACAGCTGTGAAAGGCTTCACTAAAGAAGGTTCCCGTTGGGCATACTTCTTGTACGAATGGGCTGGTATTCCAGGCATGCTCGTAAGTGGTTACTTGAGCGACCGCGTATTCCGCGGCCGTCGTGCGCCAGCAACAATTTGCTTCATGCTATTTGTTATCTTGGCAATTCTTGTTTACTGGTTCAACCCAGCAGGCAATATCCTCATCGATAACTTAGCACTCATCGCTATCGGCTTCCTCATCTACGGTCCAGTTATGATGATTGGCCTTCAAGCGGCAGACATGGTACCACGCGTAGCAACAGGTGGCGCTACTGGTCTTACAGGTCTACTTGGTTACCTCATCGGTTCCGCTGGTGCTGGTGCGTTCATGGGTCTCATGGTTGACCTTTATGGTTGGGATGGCGGCTTCGTAGCCCTTGTTGGTGCATGTATCCTCGCTATCGTATTCCTACTTCTCACACTTGGAGACAAATCCCAAGCAAAAGAATAATCTACAACTAGCTGTTGTATGAACATAAAAATCCCCTAGTAAACTAATTACTAGGGGATTTTAATTTATGTAATATACTTCAATTTATGTGACTTACTGTAATTTACGCAACTCATGTTAATGTATATGACTCATTATAAGTTATGCAACGCACAAAGAGCCGTCTAATACTTTCAAATTATACACGAGACCAAGTCGCACCAAACCATGTAAGGCAACCGCCGTTACAGGATTAAGGGAGCCGAACACACCAGCACCGATGATGCCTATGTGGAATAGAACGGACACGATGAGCAGGCCCAAATGACACTGTTTTGCCTCTTTTGAAAGCTCTGCCGTCGGAGAATTATCATCCACAAGGGATCCCATCATGAGCGCCACGAGAATGAGCTCCAAAGAACACGGGCAAAGCACTAATAACAAGGTCGCCGTATGCATGAAATCACCAGTTAGTGCAAAAGATCCCATGGACAGCAACATAACGACTACGACGATAACCGATGAATAGTTGTTTATGCCTTGACGCAATGCTACAAGCTGTGTTGGCATAGTCGGTAACATATCAACATCCAGGGTGTAATGTGTCTCACCTGTAATGAGCTGCTCCAAGAAGAAGCCAGCGTGCACCATGATACCCACATAAGCCGCTGTATGATAATCACCAATGGCGATGAGCGCTACCATAGCTACAACAATAAGAAAATTAGCGTGAATCTCTAAATTATCCCAAATGCTCTGCACACTATTAATCAACAATGGCAACCCACAAACGATAACAGTAACCCAGGCCAAATCAATAACTGGATACAAAGGCTCTGTGATTAAATCTAATAGTATAAACAAAATGCCTAGCGCCAAGATGGCACCTTGCGTACGCAACGACACCTGCGCTGCTAATGATTGTAAAAGCTTCATAAAGACCTCTCTAGATACTAGAACCGGCCAAACTTACTCCGGAAAAAAATACAAAAACAAAACAATACCCATAGGGGTATATCTACAATGTAAATATTATACACAATAAATGTAATATATACAAATCAAAATTATTGATAAGTAAGAACGCTTTATTGAAGATTTAAATTTCTTTATTAGATGTAGAAAGAACAGGTCCCTAAAAACGACTTAGCTCGCTTTGGAGACCTTTTAATAGGTCTTAGTTGAAGATACTAATTTCATATAAAAAGAAAAGCCCCTATCTCTAAAAATGACTTAGCTCGCTATGGAGGCTTTTAGAGATAGGGGCTTTGACCCAAGGTTATGAAATTAGAGCTTCAACGCCTCAATCCATTCTGCTTCTTTAAAACCAACCAGAACTTTGTCTTTTAGAACCAAGATAGGACGTTTTACTAACATGCCATTAGATGCTAATAAAGCTACTTTTTCTTCTTCGCTAAGGTTTGGCAATTTATCCTTTAATTGTTGTTCACGGTAGATCATACCAGACGTATTAAAGAATGCTTTCAAATCCTTACCAGATTGTGGATACCAAGCAGCGATTTCCTCTGCAGTAGGATTTTCAGCTTTAATATCACGAGCAGTGTACTTAACTTTATGATCATCTAAGAATTTCTTTGCTTTTTTGCATGTTGTGCATTTAGGGTATTCAACGAATAACATAGGTTCTCCTTATATTAATATTCAATATTATAACAACTAACTTATATATTAAGTGTACCAAATATATCGAAAATTATCAATCAGCAGTAGGTTGAGTTGTAATACATATAATATTTTTTAAATCAGCTTGCAATGCCTCGGTATCCTCTGCTTCAAGCAAATCTAAATCCATCTGCAATCTTAAGAAAAACCCTTTAGACATGCCAAAATATTTACACAATCGCAAATCTGTATCTGCCGTAATTTTTCGTTTATCTTGAAGAATTTCTTGTATTCGTGATACAGGAACCATAATATCCTTCGCAACACGGTACGCACTTATCCCCAATGGTTGCATAAATTCTTCACGTAGAACCTCACTCATTTTAGGTACAGGAATTAATTCCTTCATACATTTATCTCCTTAATGATAATCTACAATTTCCACATCATATAAATTAAAATCTTCATCTATACAAAAGCATATTCTATATTGCTTATTAATACGAATGCTACATTGTCCAAGTCGATCACCTTGTAAAAACTCAAAATGATTACCAGGTGGAACCATGAAATCATCTATAGTCCGACAAGCATGTAACATGCGTAATTTTAATAATGCTATTTTTTGAATATGAGTCGGCAAACGTCGTGAATATCCACGATAAAAAATGCGTTCTGTTTCCTTATCCTTAAATCCGATAATCATAGAACCTCTCCTTTGATTATACCCGTTAAACAGGTATAATTCAACAATATATACCCGAATTACAGGTATATTGAAAATTAAAATGATTCTGCATGCGATTTCAGTAAAAGATTTCTAGATAATACCAGTCAACTCCTACTGTGGTAGCGACTCTATTGGTCACCTATTTCGGAACGTAAGGGTCTAAATCTATCAACTTAATTGAATTGAGGAATATCATTAACTTGATTGAGTTGAGAAATATCATCAGTTATTTTATTACAAAAGTATTTCAGAAAATAAAAAGACCTATATCCTCCACCATCTCATGTACAAGGTACATATCAAAGGTTTAGAGAATATAGGTCGCCTATTTACAGCAAGAATGTTAGGCCCATAGCTACGAAGATAGCTGGCAAAAGGTTAGCGATACGCACTTTACCAGGCCAGATGAGGTCGATACCAACGCAGAAAATTAGGATGGATCCCACGTAGGACAGGTTATCGATAGCACTCGGTGTCATCAACGGTGCTGCGATGTGTGCCATAGCAGTGATAATCCATTGGGTAATCCCTACAGGAATAAAGGAGAACAGCGCCCCTTTGCCCATGGAGGATACCATAACCATAACGATGATACCGTCGAGGATGCCTTTTAGTAATAGCGTCTGGTAATTACCAGTAAGACCATCTTGAATGGAACCTAATACCCCCATAGCACCTACAGTAAAGGTAAGAGATGCTGTAATGAAAGCGTGGGTAAACTTTGGATCACCAGCGTTACCTGTGCGAGCTTTCACCCAGTCACCAAATACAGTAATCCAGCGATTCAGGTCGATGACCTCGCCAATAATGGCGCCAACCACCATGCTAATAATCATCAGCAAAGGCCCCGTCGTTTGCAGCGTACCGTTCACGATAACGAGCATATACTGCATGGCGCCACTCATACCGAGGAGTAGCACGATAATGCCGCTCACCACCATGAGCGTCTGTTTTAAATTTTCTTTCATAAACCGACCAAATGCGAGGCCGCAAAGGCCGCCGGCTATAATAAGGCCAATGTTAATGGCCGTTCCCAAACCAATCATATATTTCCCTTCTTTAATTGTGAAAGTAACTGTGTTAAATCATGTTTAGTATAGCAACTACATCGAAATAAATCAATTCACATATCATGCAACTGAATGAACACAAAAAGCCTCTATCCACTTAAGGACAGAGGCTTTATGCAGATTTATAGCGTTTGAGAGAGAAGATTATGAGAGTTCCGCTTTGGAGAGAGAATGTGTTTGTATATAAAGCGGACTAACATATGATGAGTCGCTATTACCTCATCGACTTTAGTGTACACCCGATTCTATAGAATAACAAATTCACCTTTGTAACATCTATTATGTATGAAAATTATTGTTAACTTATAATACTAGTATCCTTCTTCGTCGGCAGGTAGTCGCACTATATCTGCACTTTGATTTATCTCATCAAAGCAAGGACAGTCTTTACCGTGATCGTTGATAAGGCCGCTAGCTTGGAGATGCGAATAGATGGTAACAGGTCCCACAAACTTGAAGCCCCGCTTCTTTAGGTCTTTGCTAATGCGCGTAGATAGGCCGTTCTTAGCGGGCACCTGTCCTTCAGGATGCTTGTCATAGATAATGGTCTTGTTATCTGTGAAAGCCCAAATATAATGGCAGAACGAACCAAATTCAGATTGAATACATTTAAAAGCGGAAGCATTGTTTATAATCGCTGCGATTTTAGGACGAGATTTGAGCATCCCCTCGGTTTGCATAATCCTGTCAATGTCGCTTTCACCATAAGAAGAGACTGCCTCAATATCAAAGTTATCAAAGCAGCCTCGAATGATGTCGCGTTTATTTAAAATAGTAAGCCAGCTAAGGCCACATTGGAGGCTTTCAAGACAAAGATGTTCAAATTGAAGCCTATCATCATGAATTGGTCGACCCCACTCATGATCGTGATACGCCTGATACAAAGGTGTCGTCGGCCATTCACAAGTAATCTTTTTCATTATACACCTCCATGGGCCCATACGAGGACGTCATACATGAGCGCCACCACGAGGCCCATCACAAGATGTCCGCCTACGTAAAATGGCACGAGATAATAGATGAATAACAATAAAGAATGCAAGGTTTTACGGAGCCATACAATCGGGGTAGACGTACCGCCACCCACCTTGCCGTCGAGCCAATTATGGACGATGTAAATCGGCGTACCCAAACGATGAATCCAATCTGGCACGCGCACTCTAGGGTTTAAGCCAGGGCAATAGAAAATCACTAGCGGCAAAGCCACCGCATCAAGGATGAGCAAGACGGTTAACATCAAAGCAAACCAGTCAACTTCGCCTTCCCACGTGAGAGGATGTGCCGCAAAACGAGCGCCCCACAAATAGGCTTTGTATACGATATACGGTTCTAACAGCCATAATAAGGGCTTCACTACACTCATGGGACTACCTACGCCAAACACAAAATAATAAAAACTACGCATCTGCGTAGTCGTTTCAGATATACAATGTTCCAATCGCATCGATTTAACTATAAGAACTACAGATATTTTTAGGCCCAAAAGTGAGTCTAAAAACATCAATTCACACACACAATTTTTAGTCCTTTTATACATCGATTTCTGTACTATTATTATATCAGATTTTGGATTTTTTGTGGGGTTAAAATTCACAAAATTTTACTAAAATATACAATTTATAGTAGTTATCAACCAAAGAACCCACTATATAAGCCATTCCTCACTAATGGTTCATATATGCTTATTTTTCATCAAAATTATGACTTATTTTGATAAATCTTTTAGAAAATACAGCATCCAATGTAACATAAAAAACCAAAATAAAGAACTAAGAATTCGTATCAATACTATGTGGCATTTTATACCCATACCCTATGTTATTATAAATACAGGTAGTAAATACCATCTCACTTTCTCCTTTTGAAATAATATAGCAACAAAAGAGGCAGTCCTTGGGGACTGCCTCTTTTGTATTCCAAAATCGTTTAGCTATTTGCAGTGCTAAGCTTTCTTGTCATTCTCTATTTGCTTACTATTTTTTACTGCTTTTACATCTTTGGAAATATTCTCTTGTTTCGCTTTTGTATCGCCTTTAGTTGTATTCGTCTTAGAACTTATTTTAATTGTCTTCTTACGCAATGTTGCAACATTACCAAAGTCGGAAAATTCTAAAGTATTACGCAGTTGGATATGCGAATATGGTGCGGCACCATCTGTATAGTACAATAAGATATTATAGGTATACTTATCATCTCGTAAAAAACGATAAATGCGTGACTTATCACTCGCTTGATAGTTATCTACTAAATAACTTGGAATACCATTATTCCAAACAGAAGCGGCTTGAATAACTGCTGTATCAGACAATGGCTGGGCCGCATTGAATACCTCAACGGATTTTCTAAAAGAATTATAATTATATATATCCTCTACTTTTACAGGTTTCCTAATTACAATCATTTTCATAGAAGGCCCTATATACTCTCTCACCTCAGATAAATCTTTGGGTAATGTTTTTTGAGCTTTCAGCATCATCCCTTTAGGAATACGATACGTAAAATTATCCCACCTAATTGTTTCACTATAATTATCTAATTCATCCAAAGAATGAATAGACGGGATGACGTAGTTACTCATCACCCGCTCCAGTTTCTCAGTAATAGGTTGGTCCTTATAGCTAAGACCGAGTAAATATTGCCTATTCGGCTGATTATCAAGACTCACAATAGCCGCCATTAGTGGTGTATTCTGATTAAATAGGGTATCGCTAATCACCCAATGAGCCTTTGCCAATCCAGGATACTGAAAAGCGCCATTTTTGTCTTTCTTTATCTGCTCTGGTTTGATGGAATCATTCTTATCAGAACCTATAAAGAAAATTACAGATGGATCTCCTAACGAACTTACATACTCTTTTTTATCAGGGTTCTCTTTATAGTAACCCACAACAAAATTGGCAGGAACAGTAACTCGAATATTATTATCTTGATTATGTAATAATACTACAGCGGATTGATTCATTCTTAAATCAATTCGTTCATAAGCCCGTTGTAAAGCAATATCCATCTTATCTTTAGTGGACTTACCATCAGACACCATCTTTTCAGCCTCGGCTTTTAATCTAGCCTTTTCTTTGATGGCTGCACTAGGGTTGATATTACTAAGATGACCTGTTACATAAGTTTCATACGCATTAGCAGCAATGCTGCTATCTGCTCCTGGCACCGCTGGTTGGCCTTCGGGCACCGTAATATGCACTGCACTTGCACTCATGGTGAAAGCCGCTATCGCCGTCATTAATAGTAAACTTTTGCGCAACATAAAAAACCTCTCTCTACGTTTAGAATATAAATAAGCACAACCGCATTAGCATAAGTATACTATGCTAATGCGGTTGTGCCTATTATTTATAATTTTATATTTTAGGATGTATGAGGTTTATCTCTATTTAACATTAACAAAGACACACTAGCCCTCTATAGCCTCAACTACTTCGCCGATGTACATATAGTGCGGTTCCCAGCGATCTTTACCAGCTTGGGTGTACACGGATGGATTGGCTGCATAATATTCCTTTACGCTATCCGCCAAATGAGCTTCATCAAATTGGTGTTCATACAGTTTTCTACATACAAATGTTAAATCTGCTTCTTTGAAAGTCACGCCATTTCCTGCCGCTACTGGTGTTAGCCCAGAGTTAGCTACCTTATCTTCGTTGCGACCAGAATGAGAACCTAAATAACCAAGCGCCTTACGATGGCTTTCAGGGAAGAAGCTAACTGTAAAGGTATCGTATTTCGCCATAAATTCTTGTGTATAACGAGCTGGATGGATGTACACGGTCACCGTGGAAATATCGCCACCATTAGGGCCCCATACGTTGCCCATACTGCCCCAGCTAACTGTACACGTATTAAAATCATCAAGCGTACCAGCCGTAACAAGAGCCCAACGTTCCTCAAACATGGTAAATGCCTTATAATCCTTCGCTTCAAATGGTTTCATAATAACCTCCGCACATAGAATTTACTTAACAACAACCTCATCAAAATGTTCTTTATATACTTCATAATACACCGCATCAGCGATATCGTAAAACTCTTTATTTAGAGAATCTTTCACAACAGGTCTGCGCAGAAAGGACCCTCGATTGATAGGCCGAGGCGTTCCGTCAAAATCAAAGCGACTGATTTCCTCTTCATCGCGCATAATACCTGGATTAGACCACATATCTTCATTCATATTCGGATCAGTATTAATCGCCGTTGTCCCTTGCTGTTGCACCCGATAGACCTTACTAGCTACGGAATTACTACTATCATAGGTGAAAGTCATGTCCTTAACGGTAATCACTTTCTCTTCATTCCACTGATACGCTTTATATACCGTCGCCTTAATCGTATAAATAGGCGGCTCAAACCCAATTACTTTCACCGTATTCACGTCAATATAGGACGCGCCACGCTCGTCTACATTAGGAATATCTGACACAAACTGAGATACCTGCTTAAACTGCGGCTGAGACGTGAGCTCCTCAATTGTGATTGCTTGGGCTGGGATGGTGAAAGCTAGCATAAGCCCTAGCGTCATTAAAAATCGATGTAACATATATCCTCTCATCTTTCTAAACATTTACAAAATAAAAAACACAACCTTATAAGTATAAGTATACTATGCAAACAAGACTGTGCCTATTATCTATTATCTATTATCTATTATCTATTATCTATTTATATTTTAGATTGTGTAGGAGTTTTCTTTAATTAGTATATATAAGGTTTATCTTAATTTGACGATATATATCTTTATCTCTATAATATAAGTAGATAGTCAGACGAGTCGTAACGTCAGGCTCATCTCTGGAAACAAAAAAGCTTGAGAAATGGCCTTTCAGTTATCGAATCATCTAAGATAACGAAGGGCTATTTGTCTTTTGTGAGACAAATAAGCGCTATTAATGCTCCAAAGGCAATAACCACCGTTATTACCTGTAATAAGAGCATGATTATTTCATAATCACTCATAGGCTTATCCCTCCCTTCGATGACGAAGAGAGGCCCAACCTCGTCCAACTATCCTAAGTCTATTATATAGCGAACTAATATACGATACAATAAGAACCATATTATACAAATATATGAATGAATAAATAAAAGCCGAGCTACAAATCAAGTAGTAGCTCGGCTTTTTAGTGTATTTAAAGTTTAAAACAGACTAATAGTTTAGCAGTGGAATGCTTAAAACAGAATACTATAAAAACGTTAACACTAAATTTCTTATTGAGTTAATATTCTAATCCACTCCATATACCACGGATTAAACATTGAATTCGCAGCTAATTTCTTTTTATGGTGATCACTCATACGCCACTGCGTTTCTTTTCGTAAGCTTTCAGCATTATCAAAGCTAGCATACTCGACCATATCGCGCAATTGTTTATGTTTATATAGAGATTTGCTTTCATCATAATCAATGCGATAACTATAATAATATTCAGAATCCTTTGTAAAATGGCGCAAATAGGACTCACCATTAGGTTTATATCGATCAATTAAGAATCCTGGAAGACCATTATTCCAAACTGTTGCATACTGTGTAGGAGTCTCAAGGTCACCATATTTATTCAAAAAGGTAAAAATTTGTTTTTTTGCTAAGCTTTTATCAACAATATTAGGATCTATTCGAAAGCGCAATACACGAATTTTAACTCCTACATCTTCATAAGTACGAACCTCATATTTATTATCTTCCATAGCTTCGCTCACCAGCTTAGCCTTTTTAGGAATACGATAACCGAAATTATCCCAATGCTTGACATGGCTATAATTATCTAGCCCAGATAAAGGCTCAATAGATGGAATAATATAATTACTCATTACTACTTCAGCAAATTTATCTTGGTATGGATCCTTCACATCGCCGCCACCAAGATACGTAATACCATACGTCGTTTTTGTCTTACTTGGCGTAAACTCCGTATACATCACATGTGTCTTACCTTTAAAAATTTTCCAAGATGCATTCTCTAACCCTGGATATGTATATACACCTTCATTATGCATATGTTTACTAAATTCTTTGCCGTGTGGAGGCCCCACCATTAAAATGCTTGTAAAGCCACGAACTACAAATAAAGGGCCCTCACTCGATTTAGATTTAACCGTATCTCCCCGCAAGCTAATATTTGGTACAGATAAACGAATATTATTCTTTCCTTCATGAAGTAAGATGACAGTAGATTGTGAGAATTCTGCCAGCTTATAAGGCTTAACAATATCTGGTTTTGCCTTAAAAATCTTATAGTTATCTGCTTTCGGCTCCTCCTCCAAGCTCTGTACTTCCACTCTAAAGGCTTCAGCTTCTTTTTGGGCATTTTCATTAATATGGGAATAATTTTCGTAAGCATTAGCAGGAATACTCCCATCCGCACCTGGAACGGGTGGTTGCCATTTTGGCACTTCGATCTGCACAGCACTTACATTCATGGTGAAAGCAGCCGATAATGCCATCATGATTAGACTTTTACGTAACATAAAACCCTCTTAAAATTTACAAACTAAATACACACAACTCTATTACATTTTCGTATTACATTCTTTCTTGACTTTTAATGCGGATTACCTTATTTCTCAATGTTTTAATATTTGCAAAGTCAGAATATTCTACGGTATTACGCAGCTGAATATGAGAATATGGCGCAGCCCCATCAGCATAAACTAAACTCATAATGTATATATTCTTGTCATCGCGTAAGAATCGATACATTAAAGATTTTTTACCTGGTTGATAGTTATCTACCAAAAAACTAGGCACACCATTATTCCAAACAGATGCTGCTTGAATAGGTGCCTCACCTATAATTTGACTTTCCGGTTTTACCTCCGAAATTTCATTAATAAAAGAGTAAATATATTTATCATCTACTTTAACAGGTTTCTTGGCTACAACAAGTTGCATCCCCAATCCACGATAGTCCCTTATTTCACCAGAGTCCTTTAATGACTTTTGTGCTGTTAGTTTAAGCCCTTTAGGAATGCGATACATGAGATTATCCCAGTTGATACTTTCACTATACTGATCCATATCATCTAAAGAGTGAATCGATGGAATCACATAATTACTCATAACGCGTTCGAGCTTGTCAGTAACGGGCTGATTTTTGTAGCTAAGCCCTATGATATATTCTTGATTTGGCTGATTATCTAAACCAACTACGGCAACCATAGCAGGCCTATTTTCGCCGAAAGACTCGGTTTCAATAGCCCATTTACCATGTGTGATCCCGGGATATATAAACTCCCCTTTTCGCTCTGTTTTTAGTTTGCCTAATGCATCATCATAATTCTGTTTCGTGCCGATTGCAAAAAACACGGAATGTTCTCTTACAATAGATAAACGTTCACCATCACTGAGTTTTGGATAGTATTTACTTGCTAATAGTAGTCCAGGAACAGATGCTCGGATGTTAGTACGATCATCATGCAATAACACAACTGCAGACTCATTAGCGATTAAATCTATCACCTTTTTAGAACCACTTGCTATCTCATTAGCTTCATCTCGTGTTAGCCCCCAGTCGGTTATGAACATTTCCTTATTCTTTTCAGATTTAGAATCTAACTTTATAACATCACTAGTTCCTATATTACTCAAGCTACCGGCCCGATAATTCTCATATGCATTGGCAGGAATACTCGCATCAGCACCTGGCATAGGTGGCTGTCCAGCTGGAACTTCGATCTGTACAGCGCTTACATTCATGGTGAAAGCAGCCGCTAATGCCATCATGATTATACTTTTACGTAACATACAACCCTCTCTTCTTTTCGTCTCTCACATTTACAACATAAATAAGCACAACCTTATTAGCATAAGTATACTATGCAAACAAGGTCGTGCCTATTATTTATCATTTTATATTTAAGTGTTTATTCTATTCATATGAATCAGACATGTAAGATATTTAAATGAATAGAGATCGGAAATAAAATATGTAATGAAATATAGCATATATAAAGTAAGGAGTTAACGCAAGCAACGTTCCAATGGCGATAATAATATATATCAAAAGACATAATGCTAGTAAAACTACTAGACTATTAATTATGACTTTATAAATCAGTGCCTGCTCTTTCTTAGATCGTATCCACGCTTTAGCCCTATAATATACTTTAGGTTTATTAAAGGCTAGTGGTAATCGTTTACACCATAGAACAAGCCAAGGAATAAAGAGTATATTACCAAAGAGAAAAATCATTTCTAAGTCATAACTCCCTAAGGGGTATAAGTACGGCGTTAAGTCAGGTTTCTGTAAGCTATGAATAATCGCCTCTATGGAGCCTATCCATAGAGAAACGAGCAAATACTTAACGTAAAGCACTAGTATAATTTTAAAAATGTATTTAAATGTACTCATTTGCCATTCTCTATCTAATCATATACATAGTAAAAGTAACTTAATAGCATAAGTATACTATGCAAATAAGACTGTGCCTATTATCTATTATCTATTTATATTTTAGATTGTGTAGGTATTTTCTCTAATTAGTATATATAAGGTTTATCTTAATTTGACGATATATATCTTTATCCCTATAATATAAGTAGATAGTCAGACGAGTAGTGACGTCAGGCTCATCTCGAAAATCAAAATACTTAGGAAATGGCCTTTCTGTTTACTTAGCTACCATGCGGTAACGGAGGGCTATTTGCTTTTTGTAAGGCGAATATACGAATAAACTAATAAAAGCCAAGTTATTTCAGATATGAATAGCTTGGCTTTTGCATTGTGTAAATAAGTTAAGAGCGTATCAGAAATAAAATATGTGTTTTCAAAAGCTTTCAAGAGCTAACGAAATATCAATCCAAGAATCATAAGCAGAGGAAGAACTAATATAGCACCAGCCAAAATAAAACCAGCTAAAACAACCATAGTGCCATACGTGATTAGACATAACTTTATTAAAAAATCTATACAACTATATATACACATACCCACGGTAGATTGTTCTTTTAAAGAAATAAACCATGCTTTCACTCTATAATACATTTTCGGTTTATCAAACACAGGATATAGTTTCTCATACCATAAAATCACCCATGGTAAAACCCAAATATTCCCAAAGCAAAAAATCAATACCGGCAGATAATCTCTTAATGGATATGCTTCTAATACATATCGATCGTACAGTAATGTATAAATCCCCCAAATAGAGGCTCCCCAAATAAGCAAAAGTATAAGCTTTAACAAGAGCCCTAAAACAAGTTTAGGTTGCCATTTAAGTCTATCCACGGCTTTAACCATTCTAATACTATCCATAATTTATTATGTCTCATCGTCATAAGCTATACCATATGCTTTTTGATAGAGCAAATTCGGCAATTTATATTTTTCATCACCAAAATCAGCGGGTAGAATCATAGCATTTAGATTTTCTTTATATACACGTTGTTGGCGAATCTGTCCATCATTATAATAGGTACCGCCATCATTAACAGTTCCAGTGATTCCTGAGTTCCCTTGTTTTGTACGCCAAATAGAGATATACGGTATCTTATTGCCTTGTTTTAGAGCTTGATTATGAGCATTAATTAAATGACGCAAAGACTGTCTCAATTGGTAATCATACGTAAGATGAATACCTTGAATCAAATTAGCCGCAGGCATTAACACATAAATAGTCGCTTCTACACGTCGATGACCATCGGGTGCATCTATAGCTTTAATAGAACTGAGATCCAAGTATTTTCCGTCACCACGACCAGAGTCAACGCTAGAGTTAACATGTAGATATCGATCCGAATTTAATAACTCAGCTTGTGATACGGCTTGCCCTTTCATGGGCAATACGAGGCAGGCTAATAATAATAGTGAAAGTAAATATATACGTTTCATCATCCACCTCACTGCACCACAATATCATCAAAATGTTGCTGATAAACAGACACAAACATGGCATCGGCTATATCATACATAATAGTATTATTCCGATTAAGTGGGAACTTACGCGTATCGTTTACAGAATGCATTGGCTTTGTCGCCCCATCAAATGCATACTTTGCCACATCCACCTCTGTCATAGCCAAGCCAGATTTACTTTCACTAGCCTCAATCAGAGCCAACGTAGACGGGCTAGGATTCATCATACGAGACGAATGGATTAAGGTAGCTAGAGAATAGTTTGTATCATAATCCACAGTAAGTTGTTTCTCTTCAATCGTAGATTGGTAGGATGTATCCATCACGACATAATAGGTACCACGCAAAGAATACTGTGGGGGTGCATAATGAGTCGCCTCAATAGAATAGGTATTCAAATAGATATATAAACCACCGCGCTCCATCGTAGGATTCATCGCCTGAATATGAACTAATTTGAACTGTGGCGATGTCTGTAATTCTTGTAATGTAATCGCCTCTGTGGGCATGGTGAAAGCTAGCAACACAAGGGCTAGCATCAAAATACGTTGAATCATAAAAACCTCTCTCAAAAAATAATCTTATCTCTCAATAAAATAAGCACAACCTTATTAGCATAAGTATACTATGCAAACAAGGCTGTGCCTATTATTAATAATTTTATAATTTAGTATATAGGATTTACTTCTATTGATATTTATAAGATTGATATTTATAAGGTTTATCTCCATTTGACGATATATATCTTTATCCCTATAATATAAGTAGATAGTCAGACGAGTAGTTGCGTCAGGCTCATCTCTAAACTAAATGAAACATGTAGAAATGGCCTTTTCGTTTTATCTAATTTCCGAAGAAACGAAGGGCTATTTTGCTATTGGGTTATAGGACAAAACGTGTTGGTTTTATAGGGGATGGAGCCAGTAAATTACTGCTTCCATCGCCATTTTAAGTTCTTTTGATAAACTTAGAGGGTGGACAAAATGTGTTGGTAAAAAGTCCCAAACCCCTTGATTTTACTGGCTTCAATAAGGTTATATCTTCTTAGAAAATCGTGTTCTAAGTGGAGGGAATAATCATGCTGGTAAGATGTATAAATTGTGGATTTTCTTGTCAAAAATATGGGAAAACTAAAGCTGGATCACAACGATGGCATTGTAAGCAGTGTAACATCACCTTTACACAAACTATTGATAATACTACTAAATGTTTTCATCGATTTCTAAATTGGTTATTTAGTAAAGAAACACAACAGGACATGCCTGGGCAGGGCCGTACATTTCGTAGACAGATAGCTGATTTCTGGCAAATATGGCCTATGCCGCCCAAAATTGAAACCTCGAGAGATGTGGTATTCGTTGATGGTATTTACTTAGCTAAAAAAGCTTGTATTTTGATCTGTTATGATGGTGAATATGTATTAGGGTGGTATTTATGTAGGTCAGAACAGTCTCGCTCATGGCAAGCTCTTATGCAGCGAATAGCGACACCCATTGTGGTCGTTTCTGATGGTGGACCTGGTCTTAGAAAAGCATTAAAAAAAGTTTGGCGTACCGCCAAGCTTCAACGTTGTATTGTTCATGCCGTATGGCAAGTGCATCGCTACACTACTAGACGACCTAAGACGTTAGCAGGCATTATGTTAAAAGATTTAGCAAGCGATTTATATAGTGTAAAAACACAGGAAGATGCACAAATATGGATTCAACGATTATTTAATTGGAGAGTGACTTTTAAAGAGTTTCTAAGTGAAATGACACGTGATAGTAATGATAATTTAAGAGCTACGCATGAACGCTTATTAAAAGCCTATAACTCTCTAGTGGTGTTAATTAATACAGAGACAATGTTTCGATATTTAGATGAAACATTGGTGTTAGATAAAGAATGTCCGAGGACTAATAACCCTATTGAAGGTGGGGTAAACGCACAACTCAGACGTTTATTGCGGTACCATCGAGGGATGTCTGTAGAAAAACGCATAAAAGCGGTCTTTTGGTGGTGTTATTTACACTCACCAAGACCGCTTCCTGCAAAAGAAATACTTAAGGTAATGCCAACTGATGCGAGTATTTCTAAAATATATAGATCTATGAATGAAAGAGCCCAACTTCAAGGCATAATTCCAACTTGGGGGGATGCCATTTCTTGGGGTGATTTGCATAACTATGACAAATTATCTTTCAATGATTGGGATTAAAGTACCAACACGTTTTGTCCTATAACCCTTGCTATTTCTAGACAAATAAGCGCCACAAGTGCTTCAAAGGATATCATGACTGATAAAATCCCAAGGATAATCATAATGATTTTATAACCACTCATAAGCAACCCTCCCTTCAAAAATGAAGAGAGGCCCAACCTCGTCTAACTATCCTAAGCCTATTATAAAACGAACTAATATACGATACAATAAGCATTACATTATACAAATATACGAATTAACTAATAAAAGCCGAGTTGCTCAAATCGATGAGTAACTCGGCTTTCAGATTCTTAAATGACTAGAGAAGCAATAAGAGACAGTATCCCAAATAAAAATGGAAGGCTTACAGCAATACAGTAGCCAAGTAAAATAGCAAGATAAATTACTAAATATGCTTTTACTAAAATACCTAAGCAGAGAAAAATAACCTTATAAGTAAATGCTTCTTTTTTTTTGGTGTGGATCCAATCTTTAGCCCTATAGTATATTTTCGGTTTATTAAAGGCTGGAGATAATCGTTTACACCATAACACAAGCCACGGAATACAGCATATATTACCCAATAAGAGAATTATATATAATTTTAAATCCCCTAGTGAATAGGGCTCTAATGCAGGATTATAGGACATCGTAGAAAAAAGGCCTACGGAAATCCCCCACATAATCACAAGCAAAAGCTTGAAATACAGCACTAGTATAGTGTTAATGACATATATAAGTTTACCCACTGAATCTGACCAATCTTAAACCAACTTTTAAGCAATCTAATAGGCATAATCCTATTAGCATAAGTATACTATGCAAGTAGAATCGTGCCTATTATTTGCTTTTTGTAAGGCAAATAAAACCGAGCTACTAATCAAATAGTAACACGGTTTTTAGTGTGTTTAAATTTTGAAAATAGACTAATAATTTATCAATGGAATACTTAAAACAGTAGAGACAGTGATTAAGATATAGACTACAAAACATAGTTTTAGCAAAAGCAGTAAACTGCCAAATAGGACTTTATAGATAGGTGCTTCTTGTTTCTTAGATCGTATCCAGTCTTTAATTTTATAATATATTTTTGGTTTGTTAAAAGCTGGCGGTAATCGCTTACACCATAAAACAAGCCATAGAATACAACATATATTACCAAAGAGAAAGAATAGAAATAGGCCGAACTGCTCTAATGAAGATACTTTCAATACATAAATATAATAGAGTAGCTGAGTAAAGGTCTCTACAGAGTTAATCCATAGATAAACAAGATAAGCCTTAAACAAAAGCACTAATATAATTTTGATGTACTTGAGTATACTCATTGCCTCTCTCCTATCTAATACCATAAAAAAGCCCGTCATTGACGGGCTATTTTTTGCTCCTACTATATATACATTCTCCAACGCTCCGAGAAACTCCTCGTTGTAATTTCCCCAGTTTTTAGGGATAATAAAGTTATACTTGCGTACGCACCACAAGTAGGTAAGGGTGATTTAGTATGTGTCTCTAACTAGTTTGTAGTTTAGGAGGTGGCATATGGATTCTTTAACTATTATATGGATCATTGTTTGTGCCTATTTATTACTGAATTTATTGGTCGGCGTGTATTGTCATATTCGTGTAAAAGATAGTACTGACTATCTACTCGCAGGTCGTCGTATTGGGGTTCTTATGACGGCAGGCACGTTAGCAGCTACGGAGATCGGTGGCGGGAGTACCGTTGGTGTAGCCGCGAAAGCGTATGGTTCTTGGGGTTTATCTGCAGGTTGGTACGTAGTCTCTGCAGGGATTGGGGTTATTCTCGTTGCTTTTATCGCACCGCTTTTACGTCGTGCTATGGCAACAACAGTGCCAGAGATCATCGGTCGTCGCTTCGGTGGCTCTAGCCATTTAATTACGTCTATTCTGTCCATGCTAGCAACGATTACATTAGCAGGCGTACAGATTACAGCCACAGCAACTATTATTAGCGTTCTCACTGGGCTTTCAACAGAACTCGCCATCCTCATCTGCGGCGCGGTTCTCGTAATTTACACCATGTCCGGCGGTATGTGGAGCGTAACGATGACGGACGTTATCCATTTCTTCGTTCTCGTTGGGGGCTTCTCCCTCGCTGTGCCGTTCGTATTGCACAATGTGGGCGGTTGGGAATCGGTAGTGACAAAATTACCACCTGAACAGCTCGGCTTCACTAAGGTAGGTTGGAAAACCATCATCGGCCTTATTATCATGTACTTCATGACCTTCTCCACCGGCCAAGAGTCCGTACAACGGTACTTCGCCGCGAAGGACGAAAAAACAGCCGTTCTTGGTTCCATCATTTGTGGTATTATCATGGCTCTATTTGCCTTCGTTCCCGCCGTATTGGGCCTCGTAGCATTGGCTGAGTTCCCGAACATCGAAGCGAACAACGCGGTGGCAACGGTAGCACTTAACCTCATGCCTCCAATTATGGCTGGCTTCGTTATGGCCGCTGTCGTATCGGCTACGCTTTCATCAGGCGCAGGCGACCTATTAGGCGCCGCTACTGTATTTACCAAGGATATTGTAGAACATCATTTTGGTAAAAGCCTCACTGATGCACAGCTCACAAGTTATAGCCGTCTATGCGTGCTATTCCTTGGCATCATCGCTATCGTTATCTCTCTCGTAAGTAAAGCCATCATTCCGATGCTCGTATTTGCTTTCACTATGAGATCCGCTGGCCCATTCGCTGCATTCCTACTTGGCCTCACTTGGAAAAATGCAACAGCTGGCGCTGGCATTTGGTCCATCGTGCTCGGCTCTATCGCAGGCGTGTACTGGGAATTCGTGGGCAACCCATATGGCATTATGTCCATCATCTTCGGTTCCATCGTCAGCCTTATCGTCTTTGTGGCTGTGGTATTCATTGAAAGATCCATGGGTAAACCACCGGCTCCACCGGCAATTCCTGATAACTTAAAAGAATAATGTAAAAGAATATTCTAAAAGAATACACTAAAGAGAAAACTCCTATCGGTTAAACCAATAGGAGTTTTTCTTATTTTACAACGGCATCATCCAATTGTGTGCCATACATGTATTCATCATGATTTGACGATATATCATAACCTTACTATAATATAAGAAGATAGTCAGACGAGTCGTAACGTCAGGCTCATCTCGGAAAACATAAAATTTTGAGAAATGGCCTTTTCGTTTTATACTAATCTCCAGGTTAGTGGAAATGAAGGGCTATTTGTCTTTTGTGAGACAAATAAGCGCTATTAATGCTCCAAAGGCAATAACAACAGTTATCACCTGTAACAGGAGCATGATTATTTCATAATCACTCATAGGCTTATCCCTCCCTTCGATAACGAAGAGAGGCCCAACCTCGTCTAACTATCCTACAATTATTATATAGCGAACTAATATACGATACAATAAGGAACGAATAATAGAAATATATAGATAAATACAAAACTCCTATCGGTTAAGCCAATAGGAGTTTTCTTATTTTACAACGATATCATCGAATTGCGCGCCATACACACGTTCGGGTTATAGGACAAAACGTGTTGGTACTTTAATCCCAATCATTGAAAGATAATTTGTCATAGTTATGCAAATCACCCCAAGAAATGGCATCCCCCCAAGTTGGAATTATGCCTTGAAGTTGGGCTCTTTCATTCATAGATCTATATATTTTAGAAATACTCGCATCAGTTGGCATTACCTTAAGTATTTCTTTTGCAGGAAGCGGTCTTGGTGAGTGTAAATAACACCACCAAAAGACCGCTTTTATGCGTTTTTCTACAGACATCCCTCGATGGTACCGCAATAAACGTCTGAGTTGTGCGTTTACCCCACCTTCAATAGGGTTATTAGTCCTCGGACATTCTTTATCTAACACCAATGTTTCATCTAAATATCGAAACATTGTCTCTGTATTAATTAACACCACTAGAGAGTTATAGGCTTTTAATAAGCGTTCATGCGTAGCTCTTAAATTATCATTACTATCACGTGTCATTTCACTTAGAAACTCTTTAAAAGTCACTCTCCAATTAAATAATCGTTGAATCCATATTTGTGCATCTTCCTGTGTTTTTACACTATATAAATCGCTTGCTAAATCTTTTAACATAATGCCTGCTAACGTCTTAGGTCGTCTAGTAGTGTAGCGATGCACTTGCCATACGGCATGAACAATACAACGTTGAAGCTTGGCGGTACGCCAAACTTTTTTTAATGCTTTTCTAAGACCAGGTCCACCATCAGAAACGACCACAATGGGTGTCGCTATTCGCTGCATAAGAGCTTGCCATGAGCGAGACTGTTCTGACCTACATAAATACCACCCTAATACATATTCACCATCATAACAGATCAAAATACAAGCTTTTTTAGCTAAGTAAATACCATCAACGAATACCACATCTCTCGAGGTTTCAATTTTGGGCGGCATAGGCCATATTTGCCAGAAATCAGCTATCTGTCTACGAAATGTACGGCCCTGCCCAGGCATGTCCTGTTGTGTTTCTTTACTAAATAACCAATTTAGAAATCGATGAAAACATTTAGTAGTATTATCAATAGTTTGTGTAAAGGTGATGTTACACTGCTTACAATGCCATCGTTGTGATCCAGCTTTAGTTTTCCCATATTTTTGACAAGAAAATCCACAATTTATACATCTTACCAGCATGATTATTCCCTCCACTTAGAACACGATTTTCTAAGAAGATATAACCTTATTGAAGCCAGTAAAATCAAGGGGTTTGGGACTTTTTACCAACACATTTTGTCCACCCTCTAAGTTTATCAAAAGAACTTAAAATGGCGATGGAAGCAGTAATTTACTGGCTCCATCCCCTATAAAACCAACACGTTTTGTCCTATAACCCACACGTTCATATAAACGGTTCGCCAATAGGTATCCTGCGAATCCAAAGTCTACAGGGGCAGTTGCCATTCGTCTGTCTCGCGCTTCGCTTTGTGTATCATACCGGTTCCCATCTATATGATATTCTTTGAAATCAACAACACTAGATGTTACGCCTGAGTGCTTTTGTTTAAACAGCCACAGCTCTTTATACGATCCTAATTGATGAGCATCCAAATTTTTAATTAAATTAGCAAGGGACTGCTTTGTATCAAAGGTGTACAAAACCTGCTTTTCCTGAATCATGTCACCAGCAGGCATGAGCACATACTGTGTGATAGCGATTTGTTTGCTTCCATTCGGTCCGTTAGAGGCCTTGATGGAATCCTTATCTATATAGGTGCCATCACCGTTTCCGCTTTCACCAAAGCCATGAAGCATTTCAAAGTGGCTCGTATTTTGTAATTCCTGCATGGACATGCTTTGCGCGGGCACCACACAAGATAGCACCAACGCCATTGCTATATATAGTACTTTCATCATGGGCCTCATTTCACCACTACATCTTCAAAATGCATACGGTACGCTTCATAGAATAACGTATCTGCTATATCATAACGCGTCGTATTAGGCGCCGTGCGCACAATAGCACGAGTCGAGGCTTTCACCTGAATCGGTAGCGACTGTCCATCAAAGGAGAATTTCCCCAATGGTTCCTCTGTGCCTGTCATACCAGTTTTCGTCTGTGCCGCATCAATAACCATCGTCAATGAAGTTCCTGCCTGTTTCGCACAGTATACCTGACTTGCTAAGGACTGACGCGTATCATAGGACACAGTCCAGGCATCACTAAAAATAACATGTTTCCGCGGCGACTGATACGCATTGTACACAGTGGCCTTAATCTTATACATAGGCGGCGCATACTCTAGCACCTCAATAGAACTCGTGTCTAAATACCATGTAGTATGCTCATTAGCATTGGGAACATCAGGCATTACCTCAGCAACTACCTTAAACTGCGGTGATGACTTGAGCTCCTGTATCGAAATCGCTTGGCTAGTTATGGTGAAAGCTACCATCAGCGCCATCATCATAAAAAATCGCTTTAACATATATCTCTCCTTAAGCCTCATGAACTATGATATAAACTATACTTATTATACATCATATGTAAGATCAATTATCTACATAAATCTGATACAATGATACTCATTTATCACAATTTGACGATATACAACTTTGTCCCTATAATATAAGAAGATAGTCAGACGAGTGGAAACGTCGGGCGCATCTCGAAAATCAAAATACTTAGGAAATGGCCTTTCTGTTTACTTAGCTACCATGCGGTAACGGAGGGCTATTTGCTTTTTGTAAGGCAAATAAGGGCTACCAGTGCTCCAAAAGCAATGACAACAGCCAGTACTTGTAAAAGGAGCATGATTATTTCATAATCACTCATAGGCTTATCCCTCCCTTCAAAACGAAGAGAGGCCCAACCTCATCTGACTATCCTAAGTCTATTATAGAAAGAACTAATATACGATACAACAAGGAACGAATAATAGAAATATATAGATAAATGTAGCAAAGACCGTACCAAAAGGTACGGTCTTTTATGTATCGCTTTTACTTATTTCTTTGTCTTTATTTCTGTTTTGCTTCTTAACTCTTTAGCATTTTTAAAATCTAAATATTCCATCATATTTCGCAACTCCATATGATTATATTTAGCTTTTTCATCATTATAACTGAGCACCATAAAATAATCATATTCATCATCTTGAATCAAATGGAATATACGTGATTGTTTGCCTGGGTTATATTGATCTATAAGATATGTAGGGACCCCATTATTCAATATCATCGCAGATTGGATTGGTACATTTTGTAACAATAGTGTAGAGGGGTTATGAATAAAATTCTTCAAAATACGGTTGGGATATGTAAGCATCGGGTTAGATTTACTAGTTACAGGTCCTCTTGTAACAACTAAATCCATTCCTGGCCCCACATAAACACGACCTTGTAAACTAGGACCATTATTTGTTTCTGATTTTAACTTCAGACCCTTTGGCAAACGATATGTAACATTTCCCCATGTAACGGCATCACTTGTACGATCTACATCATCTATTGGCTGTAGTGATGGTATTACAAAATTAGCCATTGCACGCTCTAGCTGATTGGTAATTGGGTGATTTTTATGGCCAAGAACTGCCACATAATTGTGGTTTGGTTGTTTATCAAATGTAACAGCAGCCATCATTAAAGGTGTATTATCACTAGAATATGTATCTGTTACACTCCAATACCCTTTCGTAATACCAGGGTAATTAAAAGCACCCTTTTGTTTTGCAGATTTATAAGCTCCATCATCTACAAAGCTTTCACTGGAACTAACAAGACCAGCAACAACACTACTTTCAGCAGCAAAAGAAGATGCCTCATTTTTCTTATGAGCTTCTTTATAAAAACTTCTGGTTACAACAATAGGCACTGTCATTTTAGCCCGATGGTCACCTTCGTGCAGCAAGATAACCGTAGATTCATGAGAAGATATGTCCATATATGTATCATGTGATTTTTTCCATCGTTCCGCATTTTCTGCACTCCTTTTATTCTCTTTAACCTGCTTATCTAGCATTTCATATATATGCTTGCGCGCTAAAATAATTGTACTCGCATTAGCATTCAGAGCTTCACCATAACGATAGTTCTGATATGCAGTATCTGGAATGCTAGAATCAGCCCCTGGTACAGGTGGTTGTCCTTCAGGCACAGTATATTGCGCCGCATCAATAGGCATGGTGAAAGCAACTGTCACAGCCAAGCTCAACAAAATACTTTTTAGTTTCATACAACACCTCTCAAACAATAATAGGCACGTTCTCTCATTAGTATAAGTATACTATATCCTCGAGAACGTGCCTATGTATGGTCCAAGCGTAAAGCTTAGCTATTATATAACTTATGTGACTATTATAAATACTACAATTACTGTAATTTTTGTAACGCTGCTTTAATTTCGTTTACTTCAGCGCGTAGCTCTTCGTTGTCTGCGCGCAGTGATGCATTGTCAGCTTGTAGGTCTTTGATTTGTTTTGCCATTTCAAAGCGGCTTGTTTTGAGTGTCGGATCTTGTTCGCCCACTTTGAAAGAAGCACCGATGTTAAACATGCTTTCACCACCAAGGGTAACGCCAGCGTGAACCATGGAGTTTTCATTTGGCTGATAGGATGCGCCGATGGCGCCAGCCGTGGAGTGTTTATAGTGGCCCAAGCTAGTGGCAAAGGACCATTTATCGTTTGGATTGTAGTCGAGATAATGGAGGCCCGCTAACGCCGCAGAGGCAGCGCCAACCTTGGACACTTGACGATCCGTATAAGACTTGGCGTTGTTGAGCACCTTGTCACCAATGTTAGCTGTGTTATTTTCGAGCGTAGAAATGCGATTCGTATTATTGTCCACCTGCGTTTTCACTTCGTGCAACTGACTACCGTTGATAGCGTCAGTAGACGTCTTGGAAACCTCGCCCTTGGACACATTCACGATTTTATGGTTACCGTTATTGAGGCCGTTGTCTGTTAAAGAAACGATAGTCTCAGTATTATTGTCCCCATCTGCTTTTTCAATAACAATACCATTAGGGCCATACGTTGTTCTATTAATCTGATCGGTATCGCTTTCAACAACCAATCCATCTAAGGTTAAGCTAGAATATTTGACGCCATCAGTATGAGATACTTTGATTTCATTACCATTAATTTCAACATATTTATTGCTGCCAGCCGGATCATCCGACACCTCAATAGAGCGAAGACCATGAATATCTTCCTTCAACCCAACAGTATAACTCTTTTGGCCATTCTCGTTTTCAGTTTCGTCTACCGTAATATTATTAAGACTACCTACAATAGTTCTCATATCTGCTTCTGCCATCACGTTAATGCTCAATACCGACATAATCCCAGCTAATACTAACAACTTCTTATTCATAATTACTCCCCCTGATTTCATAATAAACCCTTAGCTTTTATTATATTTATGTACTTATAACCTATATAGCTTTATCAGAATTGCAATTTGTATAGCGATTATAAATTATATAGTTACTGTAATTTTTTCAATGCTGCTTTAATTTCCTCTACTTCAGCGCGCAGTGATGCATTGTCAGCTTGTAGTTCTTTGATTTGTTTCACCATTTCAAAGCGGCTCGTTTTGAGGGTTGGATCTTGATAACCTACTTTCACATTCGCACCTAAGCTCACCATGTTACGACTATCACCGAGAGTCGTAGCTAAGTTAAACATTGTATGTTCATTAGGTTGATAAAATGCGCCTAGTGCCGTTGCTTTCGCATTTTTATAATTACCAAAACCAATGCCAAAGCTCCACTTATCATTTGGATTATAGTCTAGTGGATGGAGTCCAGCTAGCGCCGCTGCACCAGCTCCCACTTTGGCAACTTGTCCATCTGTATACGTCCGAGCTTGATTAATGACATTAGAATCAATATTGGTAATCTTTCGTTCTACATCTTTCAGCTGTGCCACATTCACCGCATCCGTATCATCAACGCCTTTAGCCACATCATGGATTTGCTGGTTCCCTGCGGTAATGTACTCAGAGGAAAACTCGATTCGCTTGCCATCCTTTGTTTCACTAAAAAAGCCACTCGGACCAAAGGTACTCGTATTACCATTAATACTATTTTTGAAAATCAAAAACGTACTATCTAAAGAAGACGTACTATGCTCAGCATTAAACTGAACACTCTGTGCAGTCAAAGAGGAGCCTAATTTAGCTCGACGATTATCAAATCGTACTTCGTTACTATTTATTTCAGATGTATTTGCATCCGCTGCAGGCACACTATAAGGGTACTCATGTTCAGCAAACTGAGCGGAATTTAAGTTCTCCAAATCTGAATTCAAAGACACATAATAATTATCTTTTAACGTGTTGAACTCTCGATATTTGTCTACCGTAATATTAAAACTGCTATTAACCGTAGGAATCTTAGAGGTTACATAATTATCGGCCATCTTAAGCTTGTACTTAGTCGAGCCATCTGGGTTCTTACCTTCAGTCACAATAATATCATATGTATAATCTTCAGCAGCCACCGTCGAATGACGCATAGCCTCTTTGGCTACGCTATACAATTGAGCCCCATTTACAGCATCCATAGAGGTTTCAGTCATAGCACCTGGCTCTACGCCTTTCACCTGTCTTCCACCAAAAGAAACCAAGCTATAGGAATCTCGTTTAGCATCAGAATGTAAGAACTTAAATATATTATTAGGATCCACCTTACCAGGTCTACCAATAGCACGAACATGATTACCAATCGCAATATTACCAGTATCTGCCTCTGAATTAGAACCGATGACGATACCATTACTTTTAGCAGTCGAAGTATTGCCAATAATTGTAATCGGCTGAAGTGCATATTCGGATATAGCGCTATTATAGCGGCCAATAACAATGGATGAATCACCTTCTACTACATTATGATCGCCTGCTACAAAGTTACCCGTACCACTCGATTGTCTATGTCTCGGACCTGTAGCTGTATTATTCGTGCCTATAATAACCTGATTGTCATCCCCCGTATTATCACGACCAACGGCAATAGTGCCAAGTTTAGCGGTATTATTAGAACCTACGGCAATCCCCCAAATATCCGTAGTATTCATATTACCTACCGCTACATTAGCAGATGTATTAGCCACAATGGTATTATCCATCCCTAAATTGACATTATTATACACATCAGCCATCACTACTGGCATACTAATTGTCCCTAATACACTACCTATTAATAAGGCTTTATATATTTTCATAATACTCTCTCTTTCCCCTTATATACTATTTACATTTACACTTATATTTATAAATCTGTTAAAAATTATCTATATTAATTCATATTCATTATAGATAGTGAAAGCCAGCTAGTCAACGAAATTTTCATTTTAAATTCATTTTATAATTAAAAAGGCTCTACCTCAAAATAAGGTAGAGTCTTTAGTAGTTTACATATTTTGTCATTAATGACTTATTTTTATTTACACTCGCATGTTAATTGCTATGTACCAATAAAATCTTGTGTAGGATTAGTGAATAATCCAGATAGCAATTGTACTTGTAATGAACGTAACAATGACAGGTACGCTTGTACGTTTTACGAGTTCGAAGCTAGAGATGTTTGCGATACCAGCTACGGCGATCATAACAGCACTGATTGGGCTAAGTAGACGGCCTACGCTGGCTGCATTTTGCATGCCAAGAAGGATAGTTGTTGCATTACCACCTAGGTCAGCCGCAAAGTTAGGAACGAGTGGCGCAAATGCGAACATAGATGCAACACCAGAGCCCATTACGATACTTAAGCCTGTAATAATTGTAGATACGATAACACCTACTACGTCAGCGGAGATGGCAAGGCTTTGAATAGCGGCAACGAATTCTTTTACGATTCCCAATGAAGTCAAACCGAAGGCGAATGTTTCACCAGCAACGATCAATGTTACAGTGTTTGCAAATTGGTCGCCCATGCCTTTGAAGAAGGTTTGGATGCTAGCCGCCATTTTACGGAAGTCACGATGACGAATGAGTTCGCAACCCATAGCAATGAATAAGCTAAGGAACATTGCAAGGTTTACGTTCATCTTAACACCTTGAATACCATAGTCACTGAAACCAAGGATAAAGATTAATGGTAATAATGGCAAGAAAATATAAGGTAATGGACCCACTTCAAGTTCATCAGATTTATGAGCTTCCACATATTCTGCAGGAACATGTCCAGATTTTTTATCTAAATATTTTTGCCATACAAAATGAGCAATAGCAGCCATTAAACCACAGATAATATAGACTTTCAACTGATAGCCAACAAAGTATTCATGAACAGGCATATTTACTGTTTTAGATACGAGTAATGTAGTAGCAGATGCAGGACCGATATCGAGCAAATGACCTGTAGCAACAGCTGCTGCAGCACCTACAGGGCTAACACCTAAGCGCACAAGGATTGGGAAGATTGTCACCATCATGAGCATCGCAAGGCCAGACGCACTTGGAATAACTAGGGACATAAACATATTGAGGATAAATGTAAGCGCCATTACTAGGTACGCAGATTTCATTTTACCAAGCGGTTTAATGGCTGTTACAACGAGGCGAGAACTGGCACCAATGTGGTCCATGTACTTGGCGAAACCTGTACAAGTCATGATCATGAGACCAAGGTTTGCCGCATCTTTGGCCGTCGTAATGTTAATGAATTCAAAAGCATCAAAGAAAAGAACCCCTGTGGCCTTCTTCGCTTCTACGAAAGATGTCGTATAGCCTAACAAATAAGCTGCGAACATCATAATAAGACCGCCTAACAACAATACGGTTTGCGCTTTAAACTTCTTAATAACCAGCGTCCCCGTTATGGCAATAACCAATAAACAAACTAACAAATTCATACATGTTCCCTCCATTCACAACACAATACTTAGAAGTTTTCCTTTGCCTGTTTGAAATCTTCTTTTATTTTTTCTAACAAACCTGGTGTTTCAAGGATTTCCTCAACAGATAAAGCAATTCCCTTCGCACCATACATGATAGCGTCCTCAGCGAGCTGGCTTCTACCATTATCTAACCATTCCTGAGAATGACTCGTTACGCCCTTGCCTACGAATTTCACACGCAAGCACGCACCTGGCACGCGGAACGTCACGCTAGAGAAATCGGTAGATCCCGTCACCTTGCGAGGCTCAGAAATCTCTGGAGCCCCTACCTTTTCCGCATTTTTTAAAAGTATATCGTTCAAGGTTTGTACATTAACTTTATTGTCGTATGCCTTAACCTCTTCCCATTCCATGGTAGCGCCCACTTGTAGAGCTGCACCTTGAGCTACATTTTTTACACGCTCCACAATCTCATCGAGGCGAATCCGACTAGAAGAACGAATATACCATTGAGTGCACGCATAATCTGGAACGATGTTCGCCGCCTTGCCACCATCAGTGATGATACCGTGCATGCGAACCTCTGTAGGCACGTGCTCACGCAAATATTCCATGCCGTTAAAGAACAACAATACCGCATCAAGAGCACTGATACCCTTCTCAGGAGCAATCGCCGCATGAGCAGACTTGCCATGGAACTTGATATTCACGAGATTCAACGCCAAAGACTTGCCGTCTACCGTCGTCGTATCGCTGCCGTGCATCATGAAAGCTAGGTCTAAATCGTCAAACACGCCTTCGCGAGCCATAACGAGCTTGCCGCTCGCCGTTTCCTCTGCAGGCGTACCGTACACAACTAGCGTACAAGGTGCTTGCAACGTACGTTTCAAAGCAATCGCCGCCGTACAAATGGATGGACCTTGTAAATTGTGACCACAAGCATGGCCTAGGCCCTCAAGGGCATCGTACTCGCAAAGCAAACCGATCTTAGGACCGCCACCGTTTACGTGGTACACTGCTCTGAACGCCGTTTTCAGGCCACTTACCTCACGGTCTACAGTGAAACCTTCCTTCTCTAATAAATTCGTCAACAACTCATGGGCTTGGAACTCTTCGTTCCCGAGCTCTGGATGATCGAAAATGAAATCGTTCAACTCCTTCATGGGCTGTCTTAATGCTTCAATCTCTTGTAAAAGCTGACTCATTTCTACCTCCAACATACACACTATAAAAACCTAACTATAACTACAAATACAAGCCTATATAACAACAGATATAAATGTTCCGTATTATGGAACACTATTCCAAATATCGGACAAAAAATTTACAAGGTCGCCCCCATTTGTTTAGAAATGGTTTGACCTAATACCATCATAACAGATAGATACTCTTTGACGCGTTCTTCCGTGTAGTCCCCTATAGGACCAGAGATAGTCATCACCGCCTCTAGCTTATTGCCAAAGGAGAAGATAGGCACTGCCATCGATGCCGCATCAGGTACGCGATTGCCTCGTGTTACCACATACCCATCATGACGAATTTGGGCGCTTTCACTAGCACTCATATCAGTATCCTTGAAATCCCCTAGATAGGCTCCAAAAATCTTGCCGGCCGCCCCTTTAAAGATAGGGTACACCGTGCCAATCTTAATATCGTTACGCAAGGGCTTGTCCGCCGCAACGCGCTCGATACAGATGCGATAATCGCCCTGCGCCAAGAACAAATTCACGGACTGCTGCAACTGATCGCGGATAGCCACCATGTATGGCTGCGCAATGGCACGCACATCCAAAGACGTAAGGAAGGACTTTGCCATAGGCAAAACGCCCCAAGACAACTGATACTTCTTGTTCCTATTGAACTCAACCCAATGATGCGCCTCAAAGGTCTTGAGCAACCGATGGACCGTCGTCTTCGGCAACGCCGTCGCATTCGCCAACTCAGTCACACCAAGCGGGCCCGCCTCTAACAACTTGAGTATCTCAATACCACGCTCTATTGATTGAACCATATTCACATCCAAAGAAACACACTAGCACACTGTGGGCTAATACATTTCACTATTCTATTAAAACTAATAACAATATACGTAATGTATTCGATTGCACCCTATACCGCTCAACGATATAAATTGCATTTAACTCATTATAAATATAACAATAACACATTCATGAAGAATTTAAAAATAACTATGATGCATAGATAAAGGAGTAAGAAATAAAGTTAGTCAAATAAAAATAGAACCATTAGCACAATAGAGACTATCTAATCATGTTAATGGTTCTAATAAAAAACGTTATTCACCTAATAACCGCTCTACTAAGTTCAGCCAAATAGAAACACCATTTTCTAAAGCACTAGTATCAAAGCTCATATCAGGATGATGCAAGCCTGGTCGCAAATTACATCCAAGACCAAAAAATCCAGCTTTTAGACTTGGTTTTTCTACTGTATAGAAGAAGAAATCTTCACCGCCTGGTGTGTAAATCGGATCAACACAATTGCTTTCACCAAGAATAGCAGAGATAGACTCGGCCAATAAAGTCGTAGCCTCATCATTTAGCTCTGCTGCAGGAATGCGGAATGAATCCAAAACCTCAACGCTTGCACCAATAGAGGCAGCTGCGCCTTCGATAGCAGGTAAAAACTTAGCGCAAAGCTCGTCCATCGTTTTATTATATTGAGCACGCAAGTCCCATGTAACAACGGCTTTAGCAGGAATTGCATTTGTTACACCAGAGTCACAAAGGAACCGAGTCGCTTTAACACTATAATTATCAGTCGGTTTCAAATGGATGGCATTAACTGCATTAACCGCTTGAACCGCCGCATCCAAAGCATTAATCCCTAAATGCGGACGTGCACCATGGGCGGGTTTACCATGAAAGGCAATAACCATACGGCAGGAGGATGCATAATGAATGGCTGGACTAGCCTGACCATTTTCAGCCTCTTCACACGGACGTACATGTGCACCAAAGATATATTCTACATCATCAATGGCGCCGCCTTTAATCATACTAGTTGCACCAGAACCAAGCTCCTCAGCTGGTTGGAATAAAATCTTTAACTTACCACGTTTTACCAATTGCTGTTCTTTAATAATTTGTGCTGCAGCCAACAACATAGACATATGTCCATCATGTCCGCAAGTATGACGAGATACATGCTGTCCATCGATAATATGACCTAGTGCATCCATGTCGGCACGAAGGGCCACTACAGGACCAGGATTACCACTATCATAAATGCCAATAATACCTGTCTTTCCACCTACATTGCGTGTTACATCATATCCATAACTTTCCAACTTTTCTGCTAAAAAAGCAGAAGTTTTAAACTCTTGGAACCCTTCTTCAGGAATTGTATGTAAATAATTATAGAAATTTAATACTTCACTCATCGCTGATACCTCGTTCTATAGAATACCATTTAATACATTAATTATACTACACAAACATCTGCTTTCAACTCGGTTATAATAAAAACTTTTAATAATATATATAACTTTTGTAAATAATACTCTTGCGCGACATATTATTTCTACTATATACTTATAGTCATATAACTCTAAGTGTTTTATGTAGGAGGTTGAAAATCATGAGTGACCCTAACAATGAGAAAAACTATACTCAATTCACCAAGAAGGTAACCATCGGTTGCTATATCGCATTAGTTGTAGCAATCCTATTCTTCTCAGGATTACTTAACAATGTGGAAGGCTTCAAATGGCTCTCTGCATTAGACTTTGCGACTATTTCTGGTAAATTTGGTACCATGGCCCATCCTGCAAAAAACACCTTTATCGGTGAAGGTGGTGTCAGTGCTCGTGCAGGTTTCCTCTTTGCCTTGGGCTTAGCTCCAACAGTTATGTTAGCCTTAGGCGTGCTTGAAATTTTAGAGCACTATGGTGCAATCCGCGCAGCCCATAAATTAATGACGCCATTATTGAAACCTATCTTAGGTATCCCTGGATTAACTGGCCTTGCAATGATTACTGACTTACAAAGTACAGATGCAGGTGCAGCGATCACTAAAGACCTTTACGACAACAATCTAGTTAACCGCAAAGAATTAACAATCATGACAGCATGGCAATATAGCGGTGCAGGTATGATTAACAACTACGTAGCTATTGGATCTGCTATATTTGCGTACTTAACAGTGCCAATTATTCTACCACTTATCGTAGTATTTGTTATGAAATTCTTCGGTGGTGTCGTATGTCGAATCGCACTTAATACAGTATTCAAGGGGGATTTCAAAGATGAGCAACAATAAAGAAACAAACAATCCATTTGATATATTTATTCGTGGTGCACGAAAAGGTTTTACATTAGCCACTCAAAACTTATTACCTAATGTATTGATGGCATACACTCTTGCCGAGCTATTACGTATCTTAGGTATCATGGCATTTTTAGGTAACCTATTTGCCCCTGCAATGGCACTATTTGGTCTTCCTGGTGAAAGCGTAACTATCTTATTAACAGCTTGGCTATCCTACTCTGCTGGTATCGGCGTTGCAGTTAACTTACTTTCCAATAATACGCTTGATATGACACAAGTGACTATTCTGGCTCCAGCACTTCTCTTGATGGGCTCCCAAATTCAATATATGGGCCGCCTCTTAGGTGTAGTTGAGGTACCTAAAAAATACTGGCCAATGCTTATGACAATCAGTATTGTAAATGCATTGATCTCCATGGTTATTATGAAAGCTTTTGTATAATACATTAGCAATTCTAAATAATTTAAATCAAATACAGTATCATTCATAAACTAAAAGGCAGTACTACCATAAAATATGATAGTACTGCTTTTTTACGTTTAACTTTATGATTAATTAATACAAAACGAGTTAGCATAACTCAAGCAAAGCTTGTATAGTAGCATTGCTCAAATTGTATAGTATATATGTTGAATATTAATTCCAAGTATGTTTTAATGAAGGCAAATACTATTCGATTATAAAAACAATAAATATCTATCCTTTATTAGAAAAATTCACTATATTTACGCTACATAATAGGTCTTTACTACCATGCTTATATAAATCTTAAACACATCATGGTAGCTTTTTTATTACGTAAAGGAGTATAGATGTATGAGTAAGGAGAAATTAGAGTTTGTAGAACCAGTTGATACAAACACAGATAATGAGTACTCGAGAGAGCCTGTGCCGTTAGGGGCAAGGAAGTCCTGTTTTTCTCTCACCATTGTTTGGACTGGATTCGTTTTTCTTGTTACTAGTATGATGGCTGGTGGCGGCTTAGCTGCGGGGCTAACTTTCAATGAGTTACTATTAGCCATGATTCTAGGCAATATTTTCTTATGTATCATTGCAGGGCTAGTGAGTGTTATTGCCTATAAAACAGGCCTTACCTTCGCCCTTTTGACTCGATACAGCTTTGGGCAGGAAGGATCTAGAATCGCATCTCTCTTCGTCCCTATCGTTAACCTAGGTTGGTACACTATTCAAGCGGCTTTATATGGACATTTTATTGCTCAAGTATTCAACCTTTCCTACACAGGCGAAGTCATTGCGATGATGCTCAGTGCGGTTATTATGGGTATCTTTGCAGTTCTCGGTATTAAATCTCTCGCCGTATTCGGCTATATTGCGATTCCGTCTATCGTATTCCTGTCACTAGGAACAGCGGCTCGTTCCGTTCAAACAATCGGCGGCTGGCAAGAATTATTTAACTATGTGCCATTGCAACCTATTGATTTACTGTCAGGTATTACCATCGTTATTGGCACGTGGATTTTATCTACTGCCACATGTATCGCCGATATTATGCGCTATGGTAAAAGCAAGAAAGATGTTATTACAGCCAGCACAATCGGTCTATTAGGTGGCAACACATTGATGATCAGCTGCGGCGCTATCGCAGGCGTAGCTATGAATGATGGTGACCTAATTAACGTACTCTTAAGCTTCGGCCTCGTATTCCCAAGCTTACTATTGTTAACTACAAATATCTTTACCACAAATGGTGCGAACCTCTATTCCACATCATTGAACCTAGCTAACTCTTTCAAACTAAACAGAAATATGATGCTAGCCGTGCTCATCGCAATCTCTGCATTAGCAACAATGACACAACCATATAAAATTGACTCCCTCTTTGTATTCTTAAGTACATTAGGCATCATCGTTCCACCACTATGCGGTATTATCTTAGCGGACTTTTACCTAGTTCATCGTGGAAAATACATCGATTACCACAAAGCGACTTTCAAAAAATGGAATCTAGTTCCATGGATCACTTGGGCCATCGCATTAGTGTGCGTGAAATTCATTCCATTCGGCCTTCCATCCTTGAACGGAATCGTAAGCGGTGCCCTACTGTACGCACTCATTACGTATATTGTGAAACCTAATGTCGTTAGTGAAAGCAAAGGGTGATTATCATGGCAATTCATAAACTATCTGCTATACTAGGCACAATCATTATGGGCATCGGATCCTTTATTACCTGTCTAGCCACAACTGAAAGCACCATTACCCTTGGTAATGGCATGCTTGTGGTCAGCATTATCATGATGGGATTTGGGTACTCTAAATGGCAGCCTTGATTTAATAAATCTTAGATAAAATAAATAGCTCTACCTCGACTGAGGTAGAGCTATTTTTACAACTCAACTAAAATCCATATATTTAATTATTAATAGTATTTATAATCCAACGAACCCAAGCACTTACAGTACTAGCACGTCTTTTATTAGTAGAATCACTATATGGTAATCCTGTCTTTGGATCAACAACTCCAGCTTGACGTATATAAGATACAATTTCAGCCTTAGATGGCATCTCATTATTATTACGATATGCCTCATAAGTTAGATAAAAACTTTTGTAAGATAAAATCGTTTCTATTAATTTAGCTTGTCGCTCTTTATAAGACATAGAAAAAAGAGAATTTCCTAATTTAGTTAAACTATAAAAACGATGATCTGAGGTAATTTCTTTCTTAACTAGTCCCAAATATCGTGCCGCATCTAAATAGTATAAAGATTGACGTGTATCAAAGGAATATTCCTCTGTAATTGAATCCTTTTCCATATCATTAATATAGAGTAATTCACAGATATTAATAACACGTTCAAAGGAATCGGCCTGTGGAAAATGAATTAATGGCTCCGGATTAAAACGAACTTCATCCAATACCTCTTGCAAATCATCTGCCGAAATATTTGTATCTTCTAAAGAGTATCTCTTATGCTTCACTAGTTCTAAAGAGTTATAGTGTTGTAAATCATTAAATCTATATTCATATAGATAAAAAATACTGTTAGAATAAATCAAGAAAATCGGACGAACAGGCTTATTTCCCATTTTTCTTTGCCATGTACGGAAAGGATAATATAGCTGACGAATCAAAAAATTCTCCGCTAAATCTCGTTTAGCTTCCATTAATGCAAGGCTATTAATACCTTCATATGCCGCATCAATTTCGATTTGAGAGTTTTCTACTTGTACAACTGAACTAATAGTGGCCTTTTTATCCTCAACAGCCGCTTGGAAAACAAATCCTTCTGAACTCATACGTCCAGAGACAGTCGGTAATAATTTTTTATCATTTAAAAAATCTGCAATAATACCAGAAATATACGCCATATTTAAAGCTTTGCTTTCACTATTAATAGATGTTATATCTAGACTCTTAATATGCTCTGGAGGCCTTAAATAAGTAATATCTGATGAAATGGATTCAAAATTATGATATGCCTTTATCCGCGAGATATAATAGTCACCTCTAGTTATTGGTAATATAGATAAATCATGTTCCATAAATAGTTTTGGTCGATCATCAGAATGATCAAATTTAACAGCTAATCGAGGCTCCTGAAATTCCTTAATCTCATCAGCAGAAATCTTATAGTAACCAATACTATTAATGGTTTCAACTATTTTATACTTCTTATTTAACTTTTCCCAAGTTTCATCTATTTTTCTAGCTTTTGATATTTTACACATAGTTTCTAACTACAACCTCATCAACACAGCCGCGTTTTGAGCCTACAGAGTTAATAGCACGTTTTGCAGGAACAATAGTAATATTAAACTCACTATAAATATCTTGTATAAATTCTGTAGCAGAGTTTGAAAGCATAAATTTTATGCCCGCTGCATCAAGTTGACGGCAACAATCACGTAAAGCAACTTGGTCTTCTCTACTAAAACCACCTGCATTATATCCAGTAAAACTTGCTGTTACTGATATTGGATCATATGGAGGATCTAAGTAAACAAAACTATTCGCTGGTAAGCCTTGAACAGCTTCAGAATAGCTCTTATTTAATATTGTTACATCTGCCGTATTAAAATATTCATTTACAGCACGAAGAGTGTTTTCATTAACAATATTAGGATTTTTATAACGACCAAACGGTGTGTTAAACTCACCAGCACTATTTACACGATATAGTCCGTTATAACAAGTCTTATTTAAGAATATAACTCGCGCAGCTTTATCAATATCTGTTAATTGATTATAAAGTTCTGCATTACGGTCCCAACCACGCACATCATAAAAGCACTCTTTTGTGTTCTCGAATTGTGCTAACCGCTTAATTAATGCCTCTACATCGTCTTTAATAGCTCGATAAACCCCTATTAACTCGCTATTAATATCATTGATAATTGCTTTTTGTGGTTGCAGTGCAAATAGAACAGCACCACCACCAATAAATGGCTCGCAATAGCTAGTGTATGTCTCTGGGAATAATGGCATTAAACGCTCTAATAATTGACGTTTTCCACCAACCCATTTCACTACAGGTGATGCTAAATCAATCTTACTCATGCATGCAACCCCTTTCTAAATACTCATATTATTGTAACCCATATGAGTAGGGGAAATCTATTAATTTATAAGATTAATTTACATCTTCTATAGGTATTTTATCTCCCAATCCTAAAGTATGTCATACTAGCAATATCTTGATCATTAACTTTATAACGCCCTAATGACCATTGTTCAGGCCGTTCCATAAATACTATAAAAACGATAATTCCAAAGAAAAGCGCTGCTACAGTTGTATCTTTTTTACACGCTAAATAAATAGGATAAAATACAGTACCCGTCCAATCGTGCCCCGGAATCCAGCCTGCGGTATGTACTTCTGGATTCTCATCAATCCTTTTATTCAATTCATTAATTACAGCTTGGTAATCTTCATTACTAATTTGTTTCCGCCACGCTTCAAAACTTTTTTTATGTGGAATCTTTGTAATAGGTTTTCCCGTATCAATATTAATCAACATCTGATATAAACCTCTTTTTATCATTCAATTTGACGAAATTTAAAGCTACTAGTTGACCCTTAAGTATTCTTGATATCTATCAAATACATAATGATATATATCATCTTCTGTCATTACATCTAAGATTTTGACACTTCCTAATCGAGAAACGTCTTTAGCCAAATCATCATAACAAGATGATCTTTCTTTTCCAGATTTTACAGTGTCATATACAGCTCTCATAAATCCCATTACAATATGTTTTTCACTAGAAAACGTTCGCCATGTAAGCTCTCTAAATCTAGAAGGACTTTCAAATGTAAACTTTGTTAGATAATATCTATCTGCATTATGATCTTCATCAACCGTTAAAGCTACGCGATAATAACAACGAGAGATAATACCAAAAAACAATCCTCTTCGACCACCTAATAGCCATTGATTGTTAAATGATGAAACTTCTTTTTTCTCCATCATTACAAGTGCTACACTATAGCATCGTTTGAACATAAACCATAACCAAAAGTATTTATTACTTAATATATAACGTGGTAAATGCTTAAGTTTTTCATATAATAAAATCGAATTTCGTGTGATAGTAGCAATATCCGTAGCTGATGCCGGTATCTCTAAAACAAAGTCATCAATCTGATAGGCTTTAGCTTGAAACGCTTTTCCCTCTGCAAGTGAGTCCACCCAAGAAGAATCGTTTGGATTGTTAATAAAGAAGTCTTTATAAGTCTCAATATTTTCTTTTAGCTCTTTATATGCGGCTTCAGTCATGTAGCCAATATTAATCTTCCCCATCTATCTCACCGCCCTTAAGAATCATATTTGTTGCATCTTGAATCGCATTGATATTCATATTATTAAATACAGTTTGTGCAAACTCTAACGCCCCACAACCGGTAAATATTTCCATCGTCAATTTATTTCTTTCAACTGCATTATAGGCACGTACAACAGACTTAAACCATGGATACGATTCAATTACGTCTGTTATATCTGTATAGCCTCTAAATTCTTCTTTAATATTATTAAAGATATCTACTAATACAGGAATAACAATTAAGCCCATAAATATGTTCATAAAATAGCGACTATGTTTAACATTTGAATATTCTTCGAATCGATCTGACGGCAGATAGATATATATTTTTGACTCACCTTTAGATGCTTCATATTGCAAATATTTTTGGGTAGCTTTTCCTCGTATAACCTCAAAAATAGATTCTGCTACATTATCTGCTAAATCATTATGTTCAATATTAATTGAGAAGCCATCATCAACGCCTACAATATCATATTGATTTAAATCAAAATCTATGCCCTCAAAATCCTCAATGAAGTTTAAACTTCTATAATCCGCTATATTTTGTGTTGCATATAAATATGATGAAACGGTAACCTTACCACTTAAGCTGTTCAAAGGTATATATATAGTTTGTGGCACTAAAGAAAGCTTATAAGTCTGACGGAAAACACTTTCTGGAGATTCTACTACAAGCATAGGCTGTAATAAACCCTTTTCCACATAAGTAGTCAAAGTATCATCAACTAATTCAATATAGATATCTTGTAAAACTAAATCATGTCTATCATCTTTAATCGGATAGTCAGGATCACCAAAAGCAAGTTTATAACAAGCATTATCTTTAAAGTCGGACAATGCCTTATTTCTATTTACCACTGGATATGGAAATAATCGATTACCTATTTGCATAAAACTCTACCCCTGTTGCAAATCTACTCCCTTTACTCACATTATAAGAAACAGTATATTTCTTACCGGTTTCTAAGCTGATTCCTTTTATTATGCCATCTTTTATAGTACAGGATTCACCGTTAATTTCAGCTGATATAATATCAACTTCGTAAGTATCAGATGACTCCCCAATCTCCTTAATAACTATGTCACAGTTCGCTTCATTACAATTTGATACAAATGTAAGTAAGAATTTCTCCTGAGACTTATCATACATATTTCTAGAGCGAATACCGCCTAAGAGCTTTCGAGTATATCCCTTTTTAGGAGATGATTCATCTATGTCAGTATTATTTGTACTAGTATGATGACCTGCATCTACAGATGTACCGCCCCCAACGTGAACACCGGTTGAACCTGGATCACCTTCTGGGTTGGAAACCTCCGCATCATTTTTGCTATCATCTCCCGATACAGGAGTAGTCACACTACGCTCCATTTTATCGTCTTTATCATTTTCTAGTTCAACACGTTTATGATCGGCTTGATTCTGTCTAATCTTACCAATATGAGTAAATTCTTTCGAAGCACCACCTAACTCCTCTCCATCTAAAGGTTCAGAGTCCTCTACGCCAGGTAAATAAGCACCAGCCCCAGCTATATCTGTTTTATCGCCCACTTCTGTTTTTAACGCCTCATTAATCGCTCTAGAGATAAGGTTTTTTAATCTACTAAGTGTAGATTTTGCATTAGATTGTGCTTCTTCACCTTCTAAACGCTCCCAAGACCAAGCTGTATGTTCTGCATTCTCCATACGGCGTAGAGCTTCATTTAAATCACCATTTTCAATAATGCACATAGCTGAATATGGTATTAAACGACCTACACCATGACTAGTAATCTTCATATATGGATATCGGATAATATCACAAGTCCCTGTAGCTCTATGACTTTCACCTTGAGAGTAACTTTTTACCAAAACATCAATAGGTCCATAACCTTTTACTATTTTTTCAATATGAGTAACATTATCTAAAGATGTTAAAAGCTCATATTGTGCCATTATAGACTTTAAACTACTAGCATCTTTACCTGGGAAAGAAGTAACGTCATAAATAATTTTTTTAATTGTATCTTTACTTAATGTAATGTTATCAACAGTAACTTCTAATAATCCTTTAACAAAAGCAACCATAAAGCTGTCTAATAGTTTAAACATCAAATCAGACTTCCAATTGGCTCTATGTCCAAAACCAATTAAGTATAAATCAGTACCATAGTCACCAGAGGTTCTAGTAAAAGTAGAATCAAGGCGCAATTCACTATCTACACATGGGAAGCTATCATCTTTACAGCCATAGTATCCTTCTGCAACAGACATCTTATAACCATCTGCATCAATTGGTACAGAGCGTAACTTTGAAATACCTATATACCCCTTCTCTTCTCGTTGTGTATAAGTAGAATAGAATACTGTTCTTGTTCCACTGGCTACAAAGGCTGCAGCCTTACCAATGCCCTTTGAGCCACCACTACCAGCACCTTTAAAACTAGTACCTGATGTTTTAGTTAGGTTATAAAAAGGTACACCACGTTCAAATGTAGAGACACCTATTAAGCCAGTAGTATTAAAGTCACTAATACGAAGACATGGAATAATCGGCAAATTAATCATAGAGTGTATTGCCCGAATAGCCGCACCTTCCTTTTTATCATCTTTACGATATTGGTAACAAGCTTCAATTTGCTCAGATAATTCATCAATACCTGGAATATCATTACGAACAACATCAAAAGTGCTAAACTCTATACGCGTAGGATGAATACCTCTATTAGCATCAATAGAGTTTTGGCATATCTCCCGCGCCAATGAGCCAATTGGATCCTTCTTAAAAATATCAATATCGCCCGTCTCTAAACCATACTCCATACCATTTCCATTATCAGGAAAACGCCATTGCAAACACATAATCAATACCCCTTTACATGTACACGGTATAACTTAAGATGTAATCATATTACACTAACACAGAACTAGAATTCATTAACACATCATGAATTCTTCATCTTTTATGATTATATCTTATAAATATAAGATTTATATAATATTTCTTTAAAAATTAATGGTTTATAAATAGATTTAAGCAGAAAATAATTATAGGCAAAAGAAGAACCACCCCTATCAGGAGTGGTTCTTCTTGGAATATATTTAAGTGTTTGAGGCATATTATATATTAATGATCACCTAATTGTTTATGTATTTTATTTTCTCCCTATATGTCCTCCTTTTCTCTCCCCTCTTAATCCTACTTTCACCCCCTAACGTTTTATCTCGTTAAGTCTCTCCAGGCGATAAATAGTTCGGCCACGACTTGTGGGTTTTGGCTGAGTTTGATGCGGGCTAGCATTTTGCGCACGTAGTTACAGTGTTCTAGCATGGCTTCGTTCAGTTTGTGTTTGACATGGCGCGGGGATTGGTACACCAGAATCGGTGCGAAGTTCCCCACGTGAATATAGCTCGTATCGGGTTCCGGACCTTCCCTAACGATATATTCATAAGGTATAGCCACGTTAAAGAGGCCGTACACCACGTCCTTGCCGACAGGACGCCGACATTTGATATGGGCAAAGGTTAGATGTGGACCATAGGTCTTAGGCGATGTATAGCTGCTACGCCGACCGTCGCTGGTCATAATGTAATTGGGCCTCAGCCCTTCCTGTACCGCCAGCTCCCGCGTAATGGTGCGCATCGGCAGATGGACCAGTTCTTCACGGCCATCTACGAAATAGCACTTCGTACTGTCCCCACCACTAGGCTGATACGTAGGAATAAAACAAACAATGTGGTTCTTTGGATTTGTATAGATCAAATCCAAATCCTCTCCCTTAGATAGCCGAGCGGCCATCAAATCTGTTAATTCATCATGTGTTATCATAGGAATTCTCTCCCCTCTAATTAGGAACATTCCTTTCAACAATACAATGAACACGTGTTCTGTGAAAGCAGATTCGCATGCTTTAATCTGCTGCTGATTTAATTGTATACTACGTTGAATATTTTGTAAATATATACACAAAACTATAGAAATTTATGTATAATTAAAGACTTTATGATCTTGTAAAAGTTATGTATAGCTTGATGTGTCAATATTTTCTCATTTAAATTGAGAATTGCATATTTTATGTATATCTATTAATCGAGATTAACAGAAATATACAAGTTTTGGAATATAAATAAGAAATTAAATTATATTAACACATGTACATTACACTAACCTCCTTTAGGGCTAATGCACTTTTATCTTGTTAAAATCTGTAGTCAAGTATCTCCGCAGTTTTCGTATTGCTCGTTCATGGCGTCGCTGGATCGCTTGGCGACTACAGTTCAGTTCTTCACTGACCGATACCAAACTTTGGCATTCTCCGTAAACGCGACGCAATAGGTCACGTTGATCGGGAGACAGTCTGCCTAAAGCCCACACGAGACGGGCTCGCAGCCTTTGTTCTTCATCGGCGGTCATAATCATGTCTGCTATATTCTCGCCAGATGCGAAGATATCCATACCCACCGCTACATCTCCATCGTCGGTAGTGCGGTCTGGGATGTGAATCTCACGATGATTTCGCAATCGCTCCCGCTTCCAGTACCGCATGTAACCGTATCTAACACCAGCTTTCACAAAGCCAGCAAATGGTACGGGCCCCTCAAGGTCAAAGCTATAGATGGACTCCATGAGGATAGCCCATAAATAGCTCTCTACATCCTCGCGGAACTCGCGGTTCCCCGTGCGATTCGTGTAGTGCAAAATGAGTGGTCGATACCTGCGACAGAGCTCGATTTGTGCCGCATCATGGCGCAGCTCATCAACGGTCCACGGCTGGTACCCAACCGTCTGAATCCGCATATTTGGATTTTGACAGATCGACACGAGGCTCTTATCCGATAAGGATGTTAATACCTGATGCCCACAGATGAGCGTCTGTAATTTCAGCTCCTCTGGCACCTTGTACTCTGATTCCTTAGAAGATATTTCCTCAGATTGTGCCTTTTCAGACAATGGTTTCTTAGATACTGTTTCATTAGATACTGATTTTCTAGAATCTAATACCTCAGATTGTAAGCTTGCAGTTTTTATACATGTTCTTTGTACTAAAGGTTCTTCGTTTTGGTATAACATAAATCCCCTTTCCTGCCATGGCATAGCGCTTAACTACACAATAACGCGGAACGGGGATTTTGACAAATCGGCAATTCTTTGGAGTTCCTATTTATTTAATTGTATTTATAATGTAATTTCTATCCATACTATGTCATAACTATACGATCAACACAGTAATTGCTGAAAATAGAAAATTACTAGAATCTACTTACTAAAGACTAGTAATAAGTACTAGTAGATAAAATAACCAGTGAATAATAGTAGTAAATACTAATATTATATACAAAAATAACACCACATCCTATGATGTGGTGTTATTTTATAAGAGGAATATAGTGCTATCATTGGGTAATAGTACTCAATCAAAGATTGGCAAATATAAACAATCTTAGATTAGATAGCAATGCACGCTGCTTGCACAAAGTCTTTGAGCTGCGGTTTTACATGTGTGTGGTACACATCAGCGCCGTTACCGCGCACGATGTCACCCCAGTATTTATACACATAGCGGTACCAGAAATGGAACATGCTATTGGTAAAGTGGTAATCTGCGTATTTAGCAGGTCCACGGCTATTGGCTTGAATGCGACCTACGAGCCCCATGGACATAAGATCGTTCAAGCGGGATGTAAAGGTGCCGCTTTTAATTTGGCTTGCTTGTAAAAGCTCCACATAGTATGGTCTTTCAAGGGTAGCAAGGCCAGACAAGATAGCGTTAGCACCTGTTATATTTTTCATATCTCGATGTAAAATATTCTGTGTTTCTTCAAATAGAGCGCCCGATACGGAGAAGAACAAATTAATGATATTCGTATCGATGCTTTCACCATTATCAAAGTACTGCACGTATGCAGGCAAACCGCCTGTCACGGCGAATACAGTGCGCAAATCGTCCTTGGCATAGTGAAGGCCCAAGGATTTCATATCCACCAAGGAGAATGGTTTCACCTCAAAGTATTCGGACACGAACGGACCGATGAGGCTGCGTTCGCCAATGATGCGGCCATCCAACTGTTCCAAGCCATTTGCAAACAAAATGATGTTCAAACGACTCGTATCTTTATAAGTATCTAATAAATCACGCAAGTGAATGGGGAATTGCGGCACCGCCTCCACCAAGGAAGGATAGTCATCAATCACCACTGTTTGCGGAGTTTTTACACTGCTTTCAAAAAGCCCTACAAAGGCTTGATGCAAGCTATCTACAGGCTCGAACTTGTCCTGATCATCAGTAGGAACAAAACGTGCCTCAAGAGCTCTATTCATATCAGCCACATGGACTGATTCATTGGCCATGCGCCCCGCCAAATATAACGCCTTATGACGGCGTACAAGCTGCGAAGCCACATAGGATTTACCACTGCGATGAGGACCGTACACAACACACAAGCTCATATTGTCCTCAGCGATACGGGACTGGATACTCTCTATAATCTCAGCACGTCCCACAAAATTCATATACTCTCACCTCCAACTGTCTATGGAGATTATTATATCATAAATTTAAATCATTTTTAAACTTATTTTCATATTATTAACATGACTTTTGATTATGTTAAATTTTTTACGCATAAAATATACTTATTTTATGGTTTATTTTTTACTCATGCTATTATGAAAGCATCGATATTTACTGTATTTATATAGGTATATAGGTATTGAAAGAGCATACCGGGTACGGTATGTAATCTGTATTTTACAGTCAACAAATATAAAAAATGACGTGCCTCCTAGAAGGTAAGACACGTCATTTGCATTTTACTCATATTTAATTATTGCTGAATTTGTGCTTGCATTTTCATGGATAGAATACGCTTAACTGCTTCGTTAAGGCGTTCATTGGTGATCGTTCCATTTGCCACCGCCTGTGTTAACGCCCGATGGACTTCGTCGATATGAACTGTGTCCGCATCAACGAGGATGAGATCGCTACCAGCCACAACGGAGGCTACAGCGTAATCCCCTATCTTTTGGTTCGCCTGCAAAGCGCCCACATCGATACGGTCCGTCATGACGATACCGTCATAGCCAAGGTCCTTGCGAAGCCAGTCTTGAATAACTGGTTTTGACGCACTCGCCAAGTGCTGGTTATCAATAGCTGGAATTTGAATATGGCTCATAACAAGCATATAGGTATTGGCTGTCGTCTGCGCAATGAGTCGTTTAAAGACGGCTACATCATTATTGTTGAGGTAGTTTTTCGCCTCATCAGCGGTATTAAAGGATGCGTCCCCAAGGGTCACCGCTGGAAAGTAGTTATAACCAAACCACATTTGATTGATTTGGTAACGCTCCGCCATGGCTAGGTCCATATAGCCTGCCCAAGTCGGGTCAGATGTGTAGGACATATTCGGCACACCAAGGTTTGCATTGGGCCCAATCACAAGGTTAAAGCCCATATCGCGCATTTCAATGGCAGATCGGGTGGCCAAGTTAATGATACGCTCCATCGGCAATTGACCTAACCGATTAGGTTCTGGCAAGCGCAAGAAACTATCGTTAGTGTGCAACACTTTATCGCGATTCACCGCGATGTACGGCGTCACCATGCTGGCAGTCATCGCCGTTTGCATGATATCGTTGTTGAAAGCTTTCACTTGGTTTTTATTATGTATATTTTCATTAGTTAGCATAACGCCGCTCACACGATATTTGCGGATTACATCCTTTTGGGATTGCCCCAATGTGTTGCCATGGAGGCTGATCATCATCAGCTGTCCCACCTTGTCCTCTCGCGACATGGCTCCAAGCCAAGTGTTCACCTTTTCAGGGACGGGCTTGTTCGATTCCATGACGGCGCGGTACGATACGGTTCGTACCTCCTCTTGCTCTGCCTGACTCTCATGTTGGCATCCAGTTGTACCAACGGCAGCAACTATCAAGGCTATGCCACACAGGGCACGCCGTAAAAACTGGTTCATCTCTCCTAGAAACTCCTTACTGCTTATGCAATATGATAGCTATGGGCCTCTCTATGTATTTCTCTCCACACACACCCATAGTTCTCCCTTTGATCCAAATAGTATGATTCTATATTATACACCATATGCTTCATCTTTTTTTCATGATAAAAGCAAGTTCTTATACTGAATTCTCATAATAAGCTTATACAGTGAGAATAGTTCATCAACTAAATATATAATCTATACACGCTTAACTAGATATCGAGTATTAAGTATTCCATATAATCCAATGCGTATTTAAGTGTATAAAATGAAATGTATTAAACCCTACATAAATAAAATCCTACGAATCGTTTGTAAGGTGATGCTTACAATAGCCGAAGCTATTAAAGTATCAAGTCACTCATGACTCGTAGGATTCTATTTTTATATTGTTATACCCTAAAGAGTTAGTACAATCTTAACTCCTTTGATTACTAAAACATTTGCAGGTTCAATAATCAATTATTCAGCAATTGCTAACGAGCTATTCAAGATTAGCCTTTGAATTTAGGGGATGTTGGACACGTTTCAGGTGTTACGTCTTTGCGAGTACCAAGAACCGCACTGCGGTCTGTGTAATGTGTATGCAAGAGTTCATGTGCTTTGTGGCCCAATGGCTCACCTAGGAAATCTTTGTACAACGCTTGGATCTCTTCGTTTTCGTAGGAAGCAACCCATTTGTAGTTCGCATCAGCTTCGTAAAGACCACCGATACGAGCTTCTTTAGTTTTAACTGCTTGAGGCAATTTAGTGCGCGGTTGACCGCCGCCACCAATACAGCCACCAGGACACGCCATAACTTCGATGAAGTCATAGTGTTTGCCATTTTCTTTCAAAGCATTCAAGAAGTCACGAGCGTTTTTACCACCATGAACTACAGCAACGGACAATGTTACATCATCACCCAATTGTACAGTCGCTTCTTTTACGCCATTCATACCACGAACTTCCTCAAGGTGAGTCAATGCGTGTGGAGGTGGCTCATTGCCAGTCACAAGTTTGTAAGCTGTACGCATAGCTGCTTCCATAACACCACCAGTGTTACCGAAGATGATGGATGCACCAGTTTCCATACCGATCAAGTCATCGAATTGGGAATCTTCAATAGCATTGAAGTCGAGGTTTTCCTCTTGGATCCAACGAATAAACTCACGAGTTGTGATGGAAATATCTGTATCCATGCCAATGGAATCGTCGTTGTAGAAACGAGCTGCCGCATTCTCTTCTTCACGTTTTGTTTCTGCTTTTTTAGCTGTACAAGGATTTACAGATACGGACACGATGTTACGAGGATCGATGCCTTTTTTCTCTGCAAAGTATGTTTTAATCATAGCCGCTTCCATAGCGATACAAGAACGTGTGGAAGATAAGTTAGGAAGCAATTCTGGGAAGTAAATTTCCGCAAAGCGTACCCACGCTGGGCAGCAGCTTGTGAACTGAGGAATTTGACCACCTTTGTTAAGACGATCTACAAGCTCAGATGCTTCTTCCATGATTGTTAAGTCCGCACCAAAGTTAGTGTCTACTACATAATCTGCACCAAGTGCACGCAATGCACCAACCATTTTACCTTCAAGGAACGTACCTGGTTCATAGCCGAAGCCTTCACCGATAGCTACACGAACAGCTGGAGCTGTTTGGATAACAACGATTTTTTCAGGATCTGCAAGAGCTGCTTTCACCTTATCAAGCTCGGAACGAGCATGCATGGAGTCGAATGGACATGCAGCTGCACATTGACCACAGTGAATACATACAGGAACATCACCATTTGCATCAAGATCGTAATAATCAAGTACGCTCATTACGTCCGCACAAGCGCGACGGCATAACGTACAATTTTTACATTTATCAATATCATGAGTAATTGACGGATTGTTGAGTGCAATCGGTACACGTTTATCGATTAATTGATATTGAGACATGAGGACCTCCTCTAACAAACTATAACTACTAAACCTTTTCGGACGAAATATGCTAAACTACGGAGCACTTCGCCCTAACCATACTTCTTCATCGTATCTATAGTATACGCTATAGTGAAAGTTTATACTATGTATAATTGTTACACTTTTATACAAAATCTATAATATAAATCACATTTTATCACGAATAGATAAATAATTCACCTATTTTAAAGGAATTAAAAGAGTAATACACAATAGACAAAAAAACGCACGCCCTCCATAGGAGAACGTGCGTGTGTGAAGCTTTCACAATAATCATTAATCTAAACGAGGCATGACTGTTCAACAGTGTATTACGGCTAAGCCCTGTGCTCGTCTATAGGATTAGATTATTTACCGCCCCAGATAAGTTGGAATACTGCTTGTGCAGGAGTACCTGGCTCAACCTTACGGCTGTTTTTGTTAGGTTGTTCCTCTTTCACAACATAACCTTGTGGATCGTAAAGAGTAACCTTAAGGTCTTTTACTTCTTGTTTTTTATGATTGAACTCTTCAGTCACGATGTAGTGGTAACCTTCGTAGTCCATAGCTTTAATGTCCATTACAGCTTTTTTATCATCTTTTTTAACGGAATCATTGTCGATAGACCAAGTGATACCGTTGCTGTCAGTACCTACAGTGTACCAGTTAGCAGCATCAACACTACCAATGCCACCAATCAATAAAGCGCCTGCTGCCAAAACAGCTGCTAATGTTTTTTTCATATTATACCTCTCGAATTAAATACAAGAATATGGAATCTAGTATATTCGATAAAACTAAATATTTTATGAAAGACAAACGTGCTCAACCTTTATACCTTCACATAATAGGTAGAACGTCCGCCCCCCTTACGACTAATTATACCATTCTTCACAAGCGTACGAACTGCGCCCTCAATAGAACTATCACTGAGATTTGGGCACCATTCTCGGATATGTTGCTTTGTGAAAGCCCCTAAATGATTGTCTATGGCAGTTTGCACCTGATGTATCACAGAGGTGCTATTTACCAATAAAGAACTGCGGTCTTCAAAGTCATGATACGCGGCCAATAACATTTGTAACCAATACCGAATGAAAGCCGTAGGACAAGAGCTTTCACCATACCAATCATCACTAGACTCGCGCAAAGCAGCATAATACATATCCTTGTTTGCGGCGATTTTAGCCTCTAAGGACACATATTTACCGACCATAAAGCCACTGCGATACAACAACAATGTCGTCAACAATCGACTCATGCGACCATTACCATCGTTAAAGGGGTGAATGCACAAGAAATCATGAATAAATATAGGAATCGCCAATAGCGGCTCCACCTCACTATTGCCGACAACACGATTATATTCCGTGCAAATCTGATCTAAAGCCTCCGCCGTTTCATATGGGGCCAATGGAGTAAACAAAACCTCAGTACGACCATCTGGATAGGTGGCGCTAATATAATTCTGCACACTCTTTAACTGCCCTCCACGAGCATTAAACTGGTACTGATAGAGAATCTTATGTAACTGCAAAATATGATTTCGTGACAACGTTATAGAATCATAACTATCATGGATGATATTCAACGCATCACGATAACCCATAATCTCTTGCTCATCCCGATTTCGAGGCGTCGTCTTATCCGCCACCAACTGCCGAAGGCGTGTACTCGTCGTCACAATCCCTTCAATCGCATTCGAAGCCTCCGTACTCTGCACCTTTGCCAACTCCACAAGAGACTCCAACACCGTAGGACTCTGAGAAAGCAAAACCTCCTCCTTGCCATTCGCCCGGTAGATTCCCGCAATAAGACTTAACATATCCATATCCCATGACAAAGACTGAATCCGACCATACTCAAAACGACGCATACACACACCTCCATTCCATTCTAATCCCTTAGAAATAAAATTATTCCCTTAAATTATACCATAAAATAAGGGAATAAATAATTTAGATACATTTAATCATACGTACAGAAAGGGTTCTATCTCTTTGAGACCGACTTAGGTCACTTTCTTCTGAAACGCCGTTTTGGATACATTTCCTCATCAGGAAATGAGAAAACGGGTGAATATATCTCGTAGGACGACTTAGCTCGCTTTTTCCCCAACGCAGATATCGTAAGTTTCCTCATTAGGATTAGAAGAAAACGGGATATATCTCGTAGGACGACTTAGCTCGCTATTCCCCTACGCAGTTTTGAGTAAATTTAATCATACGTACAGAAAGGGTTCTATCTCTTTGAGACCGACTTAGGTCACTTTCTTCTAAAACGCCGTTTTGGATACATTTCCTCATCAGGAAATGAGAAAACGGGTGAATATATCTCGTAGGACGACTTAGCTCGCTTTGGAGGACGTAGAGATATATTCACCCGTTCATAACCGAAGAGGAAATTTACCAAATCAAGTGATACACGTGATCTAAATTACTTCCTTCTTGTATTTGTATTTCTGTATTGTCGTATGTTTGGCCACCGATCATATAGCCTGCTGGATTGTATGCTTTCATCTCGAGCAGTTTCGCAGTCTTTGCAGCACGATTGAATTGTAAAGTATAAATAGAGTGATCACCGCTAGGGTCAACAATCTTTAAATTCAACTTAGCCTGTGCATCGTCTTTCTCTACCGTATCGTTGTCGATGTAACCAGTACGACCATCCGCATCAGTATTAAGAGGATACCAACTTTCAGCATGAGACACGCCTACACCAGCACTGAATAACAAACCTGCTACCGCTAAACATGCAAACCATTTTTTCATAACCGTTCTCTCCTGATTAGAAAATCTAAACAACTATGCATTTCGCATAATACAATTCACTATGACTTCATTATAACACCATAATTGTATAATGCTAATAAAAACTCTATTAAATGCATAAATTATATAGAGCACCTAAGGAACGTCTAGCGAGGCCCCTATGGGCTTTAAATAATCCAATGGATTTGAAGGCTGATATTAAATTGTTGGATTATTTACCCCATAGGGCCTGCATAACTTCCGCGCCCATGGTATCTTCTTCAATTTTCGTAGGTTTTTGTGCTTCTTTGCTGGACAACAACGCTACGCCAGATGCACTGTATACTGTTGTATCAAGTTCTGTCCATGTTTTTTCTTTACGATCGATGCGTACTGTGTAGATGTATGTGAAGCCTTCTACATTGTTAATTTTAACAAGTACTGTAGCCGCATCATCTGTTTTATATACAGAAGAGTTGTCGATAAACCATGCTGCATCGTCTGCATCAGCATCGATATAGTACCAATCAGCGGCACTCGCTTGGCCAAAGCCACCTACAAAGAAAACCCCTGCTGCAAACATAGCAGCTAACCATTTTTTCATTTATAACTCCTTAACGCTAGAGACGACCATCTAAGATGGCCGCCCATAGTTACTTACATATTTGTATCTTAATTACTTAATTATATTATTCTTCAGTTGCGTCTTCTTCGATTTCAGAACCTGGAATAACAGCAATGCTAGCTACTTTATCACCTTCGTCGAGGTTTTGTGTTTTCACACCAGAAATAGCTTTGCCTTTTTTAACAGCAATATCGTTCATGTTGAAACGAATAATCTTACCTTGTTCAGAGATAAGCATAACTTCGTCATCGTTATGAACAACCTCTACGGATACTACGTCGCCAGTTTTGTTCGTAATCTTAAAGTTCTTAGAGCCTTTACCACCGCGTTTTTGCAATGTGTAAGCTTCCGCATCATTGCGTTTACCGAAACCTTCTTCGGAGATAGTAAACACTTGTGCTTCGCTTTCATCAGCATTAAGAACACCAGCACCTACAACCACGTCGCCTGCATTGAGTTTAATGCCGCGCACGCCGTGAGCCGCACGTTTCATGAGACGAACGTCATTTTCGCTGAAGCGAATAGCGATACCCAATTTAGTACCTAGCAAGATGTCTTGACTGCCATTCGTTACGTTAACGGAAATCAAGTGATCTCCTTCGTCGAGGTTGATAGCGTTGAGACCAGAACGACGGATGTTGCGATATTCTTCGATAGCTGTACGTTTTACAACGCCGAACTCAGTTACCATGAATAAGTTTACATCTTCTTGAACGCGTTCAAGGTCGATCATAGTCGTAACGGATTCGCCTACAGCTAATGGCAATACGTTAACCATGGCAGTACCGCGAGAATTACGAGAACCTGCTTCTGGCACTTCGTATGCTTTGAGGCGGTATGTACGGCCTGTGGACGTAAAGAACAACAATGTATTATGCGTACGAACATGCATAATTTGCGTTACATAGTCGTCTTCCTTAGTCTTCATGCCGATAACGCCAGCGCCACCTTTATGTTGGTTGCGATATACGTTCGCGTTCATGCGCTTGATGTAACCTTGTTTAGTCAAGGTAATAACCATCTCTTCGTCAGCGATGAGGTCCTCTACATCAAGGTCGGACGTATCGATAGTGATTTCAGAACGACGAGGGTCGCCGTATTTCTTCTTCATATCTTCTAGTTCGTCTTTGATGATTTGACGTTGACGCGCTTCGCTAGCCAAGATAGCTTTCAAGTCTTCGATCAATGCCAACAATTCCTTGTATTCGTCTTCGATTTTCTCGCGTTCCAAGCCTGTTAAACGGCGTAAACGCATGTCGAGGATGGCTACTGCTTGTTTTTCTGAAAGCCCGAATTTTTGCATCAATGCGTTACGTGCGATTTCGTCAGTTTGAGAACTGCGGATTGTAGCGATAACTTCATCGATGTGGTCGAGGGCGATCAACAAGCCTTCCAAGATGTGAGCACGCGCTTCGGCTTTGTTAAGCTCGAATTGAGTACGGCGTACGATTACATTGAGACGGTGATCTAAGTAGTAACCCAATACTTCTTTCAAATTCAATACGCGAGGATGACCGTCTACGAGAGCCAACATAATCACGCCAAAAGATTCTTGAAGTTGAGTGTGTTTATATAATTTGTTAAGTACGATATCTGGTTGCACGTCAGCGCGCAATTCGATAACGATGCGCATACCTTGACGGTCAGATTCGTCGCGAAGTGCTGTGATGCCATCAATAACCTTGTCGCGGCTCAAATTTGCAATCGTTTCAATAACGCGAGCCTTGTTAACTTGGTATGGAATCTCAGTCACTACGATTTTATGCTTGCCCTTCGCCATTTCTTCAATGGTTGCACGAGCACGCATTTTTACGCTGCCACGACCTGTGGAGTACGCTTTCTTAATGCCTTCCCGGCCCAAAATGAGCGCCCCAGTCGGGAAGTCTGGACCTTTGATTTGCGTCATCAATTCGTCCACAGTTACATCTGGATTATCGATGAGCATGGTAAGGCCATTACATACTTCATTAAGGTTGTGCGGCGGAATATTTGTCGCCATCCCTACGGCGATACCGCTAGAACCATTGATGAGAAGATTTGGAATCTTCGCTGGTAATACTGTAGGTTCTTGCAGGCTTTCATCATAGTTCGGCATGAAATCAACAGTTTCCTTGTCGATATCAGCGAGCATTTCTTGCGTAATTTTCGCCATACGTACTTCGGTATAACGCATCGCAGCGGCACTATCGCCGTCGATGGAACCAAAGTTACCGTGGCCGTCTACTAAGAGGTAGCGCGTATTGAAATCTTGCGCTAAACGAACCGTTGCATCGTAAACAGAGCTATCACCATGTGGATGATATTTACCGAGTACGTCACCGACGATACGAGCGGATTTCTTGTACGGTTTATTTGGCGTCATGCCTGTTTCGTGCATCGCGTACAAAATACGACGATGTACTGGTTTCAAGCCATCGCGCACATCTGGAAGAGCACGCATTACGATTACGGACATCGCATAATCGATATAGGCGTTCTTCATTTCTTTATCAATCTGAACGGGATGAATATTCCCATGGGACCATTGTTGGTCTGCCACAATCTCACCTCATTTTACTAACACTGATTATAATACATCATAATATTATAGCATTTTTAAGGGCTAAAGGCTAATATTATAGGCATTTTTGTGAAAGCTACTTCACCTACTCTAGTAGCCAATCTAAAACATTCTTTTGCTCTATACCATTATGATTATCTGTTTTATGTAACACATCCATTGTAAGTAAATATTTAGGATAGTTATCATCAAGTTGCTCTAACGGTGATAATTCACGTCGTAACGTAGTATCTTCCATTACGGTATAGCTTACTTGATAGTATTCTAACCGATGTGGCTTTTTAGCTACAAAATCTATTTCACCATTTTGCAAATGCCCTACGTATACACGATATCCACGTCTAACTAATTCCAAATATACAATATTTTCTAATATATGACCTCGATCCGAATCTGTACGACTTAATAAAAACTTACGGAATGCACTATCTACAACATAATATTTAGCATTTCGCTGCAACAACGCTTTTCCCTTTACATCAAATCGGTCAACTTCATAGATTAAAAGACCATCTTTAAGACCTTGTAAATACTTCTCAACCGTTTTATTATCCGTTTTGCGACCATAACTAGTGAGCGTATTCGCAATCTTCGTTGGATTAATCAAACTCCCTATATTAGCCAATAAATATTTAATAATATCCAATAATAAAGGGACATCTGTAATTTTTAATCTCGTCACAATATCTTTTAAAACAACCGTATTAAGAATACTATCTAAATACTCATCAATACTTTCATCATCTTCAACATGTACAAGCCGAGGGAAAGAACTATGCTCGATATACAAGTTGTATATATCCATATCTGACAAGTTTTGCTGACTATATGCACTATGAAATTCTTTAAATGAAAGAGGTAGCATCTCAACTTGCACATATCTGCCAGTTAATAATGTGGCAATGTCAGAGGACATAAAATACGCATTTGAACCTGTAATATAAATATCCACATTAGGTTTGATAAACAAACTCCCTACAACCTTCTCAAATTGTACTACATGCTGCACTTCATCTAAAAATACATACATAGGAATATCTGGTATCAATCGTTCTACTATGTACTCATGGAGGGCATGATACTCCTGTAATGGTTCATACTCTAAATCTTCAAAATTAATAGAAATGATTTGATTGGCTTTTACACCACTAGCTAATAATTCTTGTTTAAACACCTCAAATAATGTAGATTTGCCGCACCGACGCACACCTGAAACGACTTTGATTACATCTTGATCTTTATGACGCCTTAAAAATGCTAAATATTGCTCTCGTTGAATTAAAGGCATTATAACCTCCTTATCTCAACAATATTAACTATTATTGCATTAAGTAGAAACACATTTTAGGATAGCAATCCTAATTCTAATATTTTTAACTTAAATAAGGATTATAATCCTTATTTATAATAATTATATCATATTTTAGGATTACAATCCTTATTCATTTTAACTATACTAAATTTTAGGATTATAATCCCTAAATAATCGCTTTATCATCTTATCAGCCAAATCAAATAGACTGACGTATCATATGATCTAAAATTTTAACAAAGTCTCGTTCTACGGCGAAGGTATCTTTACCAGTGCTACCAATTCCGGTTAACATAGTTTCTTTCCAGTCATTTCTTGCCATATACCTAAAACCTATCAAATACTCAGCTTTCGTTTTGTCCGCTTCCCCGTTTGGCAAATAGTAAATGCCAATATGTCTTTCAGCGCGAGGATGCAATAGAGCTGGGTTATCTTGCGGTTTATACTCGCTATATATGGATTTCATAAAGGTTAGAATATCTTCACCCTTTACAGACTTATCTACAAAGATAATCTCGTTGGATCTAAATAGAGGTATCTTATTAGTACCTGCTACACGTGTGGCGCTAAGTTTAGATAGTTCTAGGACTTCCTCATAGGGAGCCATCCGCAATCCATACGGCTTGGCCTCCTCCACAAGCTTCCCGTTTAAATGAATTAAATATTCTTCGGAATAAACAAAATTCGCATTTGTATCCCGCTCTCCACCAGGCACTGGCAAGGTTGGACGATGCACCACAGAATTTATGGTAAAAGAAAAACCGTTGCTTTCATCATAAAAAACATACACATTGCGTTGGAAGGGTTTCTCCTTCTCCACCACAGCAGATTGAAGAACTAGACGCGGATGAACAACGCTGAACTCCTTTTCCACACTAGCCTTGATATCCTCTGGCGTGGCAGGATCACCGTTCTCCGTAGTCCACACAAAAGAACAACCGCTCAATAAAAATGTACAAATACACACAACAACTAATGATATATACCTAATCAACTGCTTCATAGATACACCTCTCCCTGACCTATTTTCCTCGCACAGCCTGTTGTATTTCCCGATCAACAAAGGTAATTATGTCTCGTTCAATCTGCTCAGAACTCTTATCTTGATAACCAACACCACTCATTAAGGTATCTCGCCAATCTTCCCGCCCTCTAATTTTGAAACTTATTAGGTACAGAGCCTTGCTCTTGTCTGTTTCACCATTTGGTAAATAGTAAAAGCTAACCTTACGGCCATACACGCTACTTACTAAGGTCTCGTCACCATTAGGTTTATATAGAGAGTATATGTCTGTTAACATACCCACTACACCAGCACCATTCGATGTTTGATTAAGAAATATAAAATCCCCTTCCTCAAACAAAGGCGCTGTACTATTACCCTCTGGACGCATAATCTTAGCATCCATTAGCGCTTTGCGCTCCTCATTATTAGCTACCTGAAATCTATACTTTACAGCAAGCAGTGCTACCTCACTATTCAAGCGATCTAAATAAGCCTCTGCATACCTATACTCTGCGTTCGTAACCCGTTGACCACCAGGAATAGGCAACTGAGGAACCTCAACAGAAGCACGCGCAGTAAAAACAATGCCATTATTTTCATCAAGAAACGTATATTTATAGTGCTTATAAGGCTTTGTGGTAACAACCTCAGAAGCCTGCAAAACTAGACGAGGATGATACGACGCAAAACGCTTCTCAACCATTTCCTTCACATCATTTGGCATATACGGATCCGCATCGAGCGTCGTTAACCGAGAAGAAGTACAACCACCCAATACAACACTACAAACACACACAAAAACCAACAACACAAACCTAACAAACAAAGGCATACACAACCACACCTCTCTCCTTTTCCCCATTTGTATCAAGTATTCATATCAAATATGCAGACACAATCATTGATAACATCAGCTGATTGTTGATACTCTACTTCACACCCTTTCCCCATCAGGGGCCTCGCCCCATGTGAAAGGAAAAGTGCTTTTGTTGTTGGGACTAGTCCACATATAGGGTTGTAAAAAAGTTAGACACTTATGAATGAGCGACTTAGGTCACTATGGAGCAAAGGAATAAGTGTCTAACTTTTTTAACTAGTAAACCACTATGTGACGGGGCCCCAACAACAATCACTTAACTAATTAAGCATATAGCATGCGGGCCCCATCAATAATAATTTCCTTTAAATTAATTCATCTAGCATATTCATTCTATAAAGTTCCACTACATCCATGAACGCTTTGTTATGAATAGGATTTTCCGTCATCCCAAATAGGTGGCTTTTACAGTCACAGTCAGAGGATCCAAATTTAGACACATCCCATTCGGCAACGCCACGGACTGCATCAGCGAGAGCGCATTCCGCATCATCCCAGCTAGTTCGAATCGGCAGACCTGCTATCATTTCGCAGTGACCGCGGAAATAGTCTAGATGCCAGTGCATTTTCTTTCGTTTTCGCTTATGGCGTTCAATGCGTTTCGTTAAGTTCGCCTTCGCAGAGCCTACGTACATATAGTATCCCGCCTTGAAATGCATCATCCCTTTAGAGCCGATTTCAAGGTCAAGATCATGATCAAGATGCATGACCATCACATACACGCCGCTATCGTGAGCCTCTGTGTCGAGAATACTACTAGGATAGGAACATTCGCGGGTTACAGTAGGCATGGTGAAAGTCTCATCCCACGCCACAGCAACGGCTTTCCAGTCTAAAGAAGGGGCTACCTCTTTAAAGGTTTTAGCAAACTCCAAATCGGTATGGTAGTCCGGCAAGAACCACTGCGCTCTATCCCATTGTACGAGGAATAGAACCCCTGTGTGGTAACCTTCATTTTGCAATTCTTTCAAATGCAATAAATGCTTACGCCCTCGCTCCGTAATGGCATCAGGGAACATAGCACCGGTCTTAGAGAATAGCGTACAAGACTTAACCTCTAACAGGAACTCATCACCTTTATCATTGGTGAGGAGCAAGTCAAAACGTGATGATGTGCCATGTAGTTTAACTGTATACTCCCGCCTTACAATGCGCCACTCTTCCCAGCCAGGGATGAGTTTATTTTCAATCAAATGCTGCGCTACATCATTACTGTAGTTTGTATCGAGCATAATCACTACGCCATCGCGCTCGATGCCGACCACGCGATATTTTGTTTTCGCATCAGGCTTATCGTGAGGCACGATATACATCGTTACACCTGTAAACAAAAGCTCCCACATGCGACCAGGATTTGGCAAATGAGCGAGCACGCTTTTACCATTTAAATCTAAGGTCACCACAAAACGGTTCGGGCGACCTGTATATTTCGCTTTTAAAATTGTATCGTAAAGGACTTTCATTGGTACTCCTATATCAAGAATATTCTATGTGTCTATTATACGCTATTTTGTTACAGGATGAGAGTCCTACGGATTGTACTTTGAAAGTCCTTACAAATTGCATAATGAAAGACCTAAGAAAAGCCTAAAAAGTACCACCTTACATATTTACAAAAACTGAATTAATAATTCACCACAGTGACAGGATCATTGTTGCGATATTTCCGATTACTGTGAGGAAAGTCTCGTTCTACCAAATTATGTAGCGCTTCTTCTAATAAATTCCAAAAATCATCAGTGTCTTCCGTTGGTATGCCAAGAACAATGGAGTTTCCTTTGGAATAGGTAATACATGTAGAGGTTATGTTATCAATAATTGGCAAATACACAATAATTACACCACATGCTGCTAGCATATCCTTAAGAGGCTCTTTCACACCGATTAAAGGTTCACTAGAAAGGTCCTTAATTTTTGGTATAAATTTTCTTAGTAACTCCGCATCGTAAGGATTGACTTCTACAAAACGAGCCTGCCCTTTTGTGATTTGTACTAGTGTATAAATCGCACTCTTTTTAGCTGGTTCCATATCCTTAATATTTTCATATACTAAGGGCATAACCATTTCATCAGCTACATGTTTTAAAGAAGCTACCTCAAAAAACTTTTGTAGATTATTAACCTGTTCAGCTGCCTTTTTTGTTTCTGGCACAATGCCTAAACGTGCGAGTTTGGCATAACCAAAAGGTTTAGCAAAGTTGATTTCTTCATCAATGGAGTTTTCATACTCCACTTTTAGTATCTTTTCTCTGTAATTAGCTTCTAATCCATTCCAAAAACTTGCCTCTACACCAAATACCCGTTCAAGACGCATTGCCACATCCTGCGTTAGTGGCACCTCTCCATTAATGAGCTTACTAATGTGTTTCTCACTCATATCCATTCGTGTAGCTAATTCTTTTTGGGACATATGTCTATCTTCTAAAACCTCTTTTATTGTCATTCCAGGCGGTATAGCAATAAAAGTTTTACTCTCATATATCTTCATATGTATATCTCCTATACTAATGAAAATCAACAATATCTCAAATCATAGTGAATGGTTGATACAATATAAATGGCCATTTATAATAATTTACCTGGTAGGTTAATTCTATTATACTCTCTTAACTATAAATGTAAACATATAATTTACCAATTAGGTAAATTACTTTATAATATCTAGTATTATAAATCATATATACTATTAATAATTAATATTAAAAACTTTCAATTTTGTAGCCTAGGTTACATTATTACGTGTTAAAATAGTTTATACTAGGAACATCGGGTCAGTATTTAATACCCGTACTGATCGTTACGCCGGGTTTTGATGAGGCATCGCCTAGTTGATCTCATCACGCTGTTCGTATACGTGCGAAGCTTTCACAAAACCCAATGGCGTATATATTTTACAAACAAAGAATCATATAGATTAACTAAGTAGTTTTAGCCACAATTCTCTGCAGAGAGGGCTCGAGAAAGGATTTAATATGGCACAAATTGCAGCAAATTTACAACGCATTAAAAACGGCCAACGCCGTTATGCAATTACACCTCGCATTCCTGGAGGTTTCATTCAACCTGAACAATTACAAAAATATATCAACGTAGCCAATGAGTTCGGCGCCGTTCTAAAATTGACTGCCAGCCAACGCATTATGATTACGAATTTGAAAGCAGAAGACGTAGATAAAGCTTGGGAGATGCTCGGCATGGAGCCAGCGTACACTGTATCTAACCGCGTGCGCAGCGTAAAAATCTGCCCAGGTACTACATTCTGTAAACGTGCTAAACAAGATAGCGTACATCTTGGCATGCAAATCGAGCGCAAATATTTGTCTCAAGAAATGCCAAACAAAATGAAAATCGGCGTGTCCGGTTGTCTTAATTCTTGTACTGAAAGCCGCCTGAAAGATGTTGGTATTATCGGTACTGTAGAGGGCTGGAATGTATACGCTGGCGGTAGCGGCGGTGCACACCCTCGCATTGGCGACCTCATCGCTGAAGTAACAACTGAAAAAGAAGCTCTTGCATTGGTAGATCGTATCATTGCATACTATAAAGAAAATGCTCAAATCGAACGCATGGGCGAATTCATTGACCGCATTGGTTTAGAGGCTTTCAAAGCAGCTGTATTGGGCGACCTTGAAGGTGCTCCAGCTGAAAGCAAATCCGAAGAACCAGCTGTGTTCTTGCCTGGTCAAGGTAACGATCCTGAAGTCGAAGCACCTCGCCTCGAAGTAGGTTCTCCTATTACTCCAGACACAATCATTCGCGACATCGTGGAAACATATCCAAATGTTGTGCCTGTATTGCAAAGCATCGGCATGGGTTGCTTAGGCTGCCCTTCTGCCACAGCTGAGCCATTATGGCAAGCCGCAGAAATTCACGGTTTTAATGTATACGATTTAGTAGAGAAGTTAGAAACAGCACGAAAAGGAGCTTAATATGTCCGCATTCTTAGGTCACATCCATTACTGGTTATATCGTAAAATTCAATTGCTCGTAGAGCGTGAAAACTTGATTTTAGAAAAAACAACTAAAGTTGTTGATGATTTGGCAGAGGAATTACACTCTATCTCCGTAGATACATACGGCGAACCAATCAATCCAAGCATTCCTCTGGAAAATATCATCGATCACGGCAATATCCACGGCTGGTTGGCGAACCAAATCAACATCGCATCCGTTCGCGAAGCAGCTTTCATCAGAGATTTGCTCGACACTAACTCCGGCGACGAAGCAGTGAACGTAGTAACAGCTATTCTCGATGCCTTTGCTGTACAAGGCCAAGCATGTGGCGTTGTGGCGCAAGACAACCTTGAAGAACACAGTGCTCCAGCGATTTACAATGCGTTGCAAAACTTCTACGTAAATGGCATGCCTTGCGATGGCGGTGACCAAGTGGTTTCTGAAAGCCCAGATGAGTTCACATGGGTGGGTGACCATAGATTACAAGCAGGCTACTGGCGTACAGCGGGCGTTGACCCTAAATTCATGGCTGTAGCTTACCAAACATGGTTCGAAGCTTTTGTGAAAGCTATCGATCCAGCCTTTGAACTTGTAACGACTGAAGAAAACGGCACACGTTTATATACAATTAAGAAAAAATAAATAATAAATACATAACATTTTGTTTGTTTAGAGACTATAAACGAACGAAAACGAGCAAAAGCGAACGTAAAATTTTACGTTCGCTTTTTATCTTGTTATTTATATTCTACAATTACTTAACAGTATATGTAGTACCACGTCCTAAACCTTGTTTTCTTAAAAAACCTGATTTCACTAATTTATTAACAATTTGTAATACCTTCGTTTTTCCAAACCCTGTATACTCTACTAATTTTCCTGAAGGCAAAGCCTTAAATTGTAGAATATCATATATTTTCTTTTCATCAGCTGTTAATTTATCTAAATTTTGTTCAATGACAGGTAAAATGATTCTTATCGAGTTTTCTGAAATATCAAATTGTGGTTTTATAACACTATTTCTATAAGCCTCTTGAATACGTTGTATACCAGTACCATAACGCTCAATAATGTCTAATCGAAAAAATACATTCCCGATGATAGGATTTCTAAGGATAGAAATTTGGCCTTCTAAATATTGAGATTCTCCTAATCCTTTTGGTAAACCTCCAGGCGATACAATTTCAATATAGTCATCAAACATAGAAATTTTAGTATGAGCTGGTATATCCCAAGCACGATGAACCAATGCATTAGCAATAGCCTCTCTAAATGCCGTCTCAGGTATACGTTCATATTGATTTCTAGATGATCCTTTTATTTCACTATATTGATAGTAACGTCGATACATGACTAATGCTTCATTATAATAATTTAATAATGATGTGTATTCAATCGTATTTCTTTCCAAGAAAATACTTATAGATTCACCAAATCGAGCCATATCTATACCAGGAAATGAATTTTCATCCGCTAATAGCTCACCAGCAATAGTATATCCTTCATTCATCCGATACAATTCTAAGGTAATAAGTAAATCTCGAGTTAAAGCAGATATTCCCATAATAGATTTACAAGCATCTTCTAGCACAGTAAATTGTAAATCTTGATGTTTAGAAACTAAACTATCAAATGAAAGATTCTCGCCCTCCATAACTAATCGCTTCAATTCAATTGTATCTACTGGTATTGAAGCACTATCACTACGTCTATATGATTTTCCATTATAAAAATAAGGTGTATCCTTACCTTTTTCCACAGTTAAAGTTATAACATTAGTAGTTTCATCAATATCTAAACTAAAATTAGGAATTGGTGTAATACTATCATTAATTTTGTTTTCAATAGATAAACATGCTTCTTTTGGATTATCTATCCCAACAATAGCCCCATTATCTTTTATTCCAAACCGGATTATTCCTGTTCCGTAATTTGCATAAGCACTTACAGTTTTTAAAAATGTATTAGTAACTGATTCTTTAAATTCTAAGGATTTAGTTTCACGCATATTATCACCCACCTTCTTATATACTATATCACAAAACGGGCGCAAAAACGAACGCAAATATTTTCGTTCGTTTTTGCATCCATTTTAAATCTATATTTAATATATATTTCTTTCAAAACTGTAGCTATAGGCACAGCATTGATAAGTAATATCATTTATAATATAAACATAAGGTAATAACATAAGTTCATTTAATTAAGTGATAGCGTCAGCTTTCAAAACATAAAAAGCTAGAATTAGGAGGTCTATTATGGCAGGCACAGTTAATCAAGAATTAGGTTTATTATTCCAAGGTCCTAACTATGTAATCGTAAAAAAAGGCGGCAAAGCTGGTGAACAAGTTGAAAAACACAACCACCCAGAAGCAAACGTAATTTTTACAGTAGTAAAAGGTAAAGTACAAGTATTCCTTAACGAAACTGAAGAACACGTACTCGTACCAGGCCAAGTATTAGAATTCAACGGCGACAACTACATCCAAGCAACACTTGTTGAAGACAGCGAATTCGTAGTAAACCTTATCCATAAACCTGAATAACATACTAAAGGACAGTTGAGCTATCAACTGTCCTTTTTATATGTACTATCTAATCTATGTACTATTTGATCTATGTACTATCTAATCTATATATTATCTATTCGGTATCTTTCAACTAGAAGAACACATGATAAGCCCTATCAAATGCATAATGTGCCGCTGTATAAAACGGGTCACCGTACTCAAAGGCACCTTCATGCTTTACATTAACATTCATAGCCTTAAGATCTGTTTCTAAGTTACCATCAAAATCATAATACTTAGTCGCTCGAGCAATCCCTTTTATACCAGATTCTTGTTCTTTATGTTTAACGATAATTGGTTTAGCCTGCTCACGAGAATAGTCTTTTAGGTTTTCCTTTTTTACAATGGAACTAACAGAATACTCATAATCATAGTCTGCCGTAACAACCCATTCAATAGTATGTTTCTTTTTATACTCTACAAGATACATATTAAATTGCAAGGTATAGTTTGGAGGATTATGCTCCACACTTCGTACGGAATTTAAATCAATAAACATCGCTGACTCGTCAGTTGATGAGGCACATTTAAAATGCTCAGCATGTTGTAGAGTATATAAAGATAAAATATTTGATGTCTCAGCACCTGTAGACACCGCTTCTGATGATCCAAAGAATTTTTTTACTAAATTTTTTAACATATTCTCTCTCTAATATACTCTATTCTTAATAATAATACATTATATAAATGATTAGGGCACTAAAACCATGCCGCATCAGTTAAAAGGAATTATAGATTGTAAAATCGCTTACATCAAAGCGTTTTGTATGGCCTGGCGCAGGTACGCAATCTGGATGAGGATATCCGATTGGGAATATCGCTATAGGTATGATGTTATCAGGTAAAGCATAGGCGGCTCGTACTTTTGCAGGCTCAAAATGAGCAATCCAAGTTGTTCCTAGACCTATATCCGCCACTGTAAACATGAGGTGAGAACCTACAATACTAGCGTCTACAACGCCCATATCCGCATCATCATATTCCCGCTTCCAACTCACTGCATTATCATAACAAACAATAATCGCCAACGGCGCATTGAAGTGGCCATTAGTGCAGTCTTTTAGTTTATTAAGACTATCTGTCGTATTAAGCACAAGTAAGCGTTGCGGCTGATAATTATGAGCCGTAGGTGCTAATCTCGCTGCCTCTAACAAGATATCTAATTTCTCTTGCTCAACGGGCTTCGTATCAAATTTTCGAACTGAATACCGCTCTGTGGCTAATGCTTTAAAATTTTTCATTAGATCTCACTCCTTATTTGAAATAAGCTAATCTATTTTAAAGAAAACACCTATATACTACTTACAATATATTAATTTGCTACTATAGATCTTCTTTTACCACTTGAACAACTTCACTAAAATCTTCTGAAAGAGCATCAAATTCTTGGTCAGAATATAAAAAATAACCTTCTAAACCTCTATGAATAATCGCATTTACTGTTGGGTGAAACTCCTCATCTGTGGCATCAATAACGAATTGCGTCATTTGATAAGCTACTTCCTCTGAATAAGTAAGTTTATCAATACCAATATGAACCATCAAGGCTTGGACATCCTCTTGTGTAAGGGACTCCTTTTGAGCCGTCCCATTTACCATTCCAAAAATATATGCTGCCGCTAACTGTCTATCAAGCTCATCCTCTATCGTAACTAAATTAAGGAATGTATCGACCATTTCCATAACTTCATTCACAATACTATCTTTCATAATAAATCCTTTCTAGAATGGCTTACACATTATCACAAGCAATAGCTATTGGATATAAAACTGACAAGTCTCTCTCCTTAGTTTACGTGACAATATAAATGTAAGCTACTATATGTTATCTCTATACAGACTACTTCTGTTAATATATTTCTCTATCTTACTATAAAAGTCCTTTAATTCAAAAAGGCCCTTATCTGAAATCAGACAAGGGCCATTTCATATTATTTTTTAAGACGGCTAATTACTTCGTTAGTAATGTTCTCGATTTTGCTGTTAGCGTCAGCCGCACGGATTGTGTACGGATCATCCAATACTACGTCCATTTGTTTTTCAACGCGAATAGATTCAACAGCGTTGTGAATTGCTTGCATCATAGGTTGAGCAATTTTGTTGATTTCTTCGTTTTCTTTTTGAAGCAATGGAGCTACAGTTTTGTTGAATTCAGCTTCTGCTTGTGCAGAGTCTTGAATTTTTTCAATTTCTTGTACTTTTTTCTCAATTTGTGGACGGTATTGAGCGTCTACTTGTTGCATTTTCATATCTAATGCACCGTAGCCAGGGTAGCTATTTACTACTTGGCTCATATTTACTAAGCCAATGTTAGCAGCACTTGCTACTGCAGCAGTAGCAGAGATAGCACCAACGATAGCTAAGGTAGTCAATTTTTTAGATAATTTCATCTGAAATCCTCCTCGATTAAAAGTGTCACTATACAATCAAATAGTGTACTATTTTTACTATATCAAATCTCGCTAACTTTCACAAGACTCTGTTAAATAGCATAATAAAGCCCTATGAAATGCTTATGAATGTCTATAGAAATTAAAACAATACCCACAGGTATGCTCTGAAGCCCTTAGGGCAGTCATGACGGACATATTCAGAACACACATGTGGGTATTGAGGCTTTCACCAATTATTTATAATTCAGTAACGAATTATTGTTCATCGTTAATATAGATGTATTTATCGGATTTCAATTTGGACACAAGGTCAGGTACCAAACCGATGAGACGATCGAAGCTGCTGCTGTAAGGATTGCCCTTAATGTTGAACAACTCAATGCGGTCCCCTTTGATAACGAGGATAGCGCTTGGTTCCATTTTGGCACCGCCGCCACCGCCGCCACATTCGTGGTTTTTGTTCGCCGTGTTGTGGTTTGTACCAGTACCAAAACCAAATGTTACGTCAACGAATGGAACGAGCGTAGTATCGCCGATTTGTACAGCTTCGCCTACTACCGTTTCCACTTTGATCATATTTCTGAATTTCTCGAATAGGACTTCCAAATTCTCTTTTACATTACTGTTTTCCATCACAGTACCTCCGCTTTTTGTGAAAGTATCATTACTGTACGTTCAATACTTAGGTTTTCATACTATGTATTTACTTCTATATGACATATACATTATTTGTAGACCTTATATATTGTCTTAATACAGCTCATTTACTTAGTTTGACTTAATATATCCTTACGCTGTTTGGCCTTGTGCGGCTTTCAGCTTTTCTAACTGTTTTGCTTCTTTCCGTTTAACCCAGAAGACGCGAGCGCTTTCACCCAATAGGGAACGCATTGGTTTAGATACCAAGAATCTAGTACCATGCCAAGCTAATACAGCGAGAATTATGCGCCCTTTGATGTGACCGCTACCTTCGCCGGCCCAGTTCACATAATCTAGTTCAATATTCTCAGCTTGTTCAGGCCAAATGCTGTACAACATAGATGCAATAATCCCCATGCGATATGGGTCACCGATACCAAATCGACCTTCTATGGCCACATCCCGTGGTTTAGAGTGGTCATAACATCGTTTTGACACAAGGAATAGCTGACGCCACAATTCTGTATTTCGTACATGTTTCATGAACCAGAATGTAGGAATTTCAGACTTGAATGATGCTACCGGATCGTTTGGATCTGGCTTTGCAAAACGACTTTTTACAGTTGTTTTGATATCATTTACCTTCGTAAATACCTTTTCCTTAATGGAGCCGTCACTGTTGAAAGTAACGCGACTTACCACTTCGTCATCGTCTTGAATATGGGCCGTTGGATCTTGCTGAATGGAGTCATATCGATCAGCACGAGCCTGTGCATCCATATCTTTAGAACCTGGTGCAGGACGTTCAACGCGCTCATTTTGTTTTTGGGAACTACCCGCTCCTGGTGACTCTTCATCACCAAAGGTTGTAGTAGAACCTTGAGAGCTCTTCAAATCTTCAAAGCTAGTGCCATTAGAGCTTGCAGAAGGACCTTGTCCGCCCCCTTGCATAGCTTTAGCAAAAGCCTCTGCTTGTGACATATCATCATCGTCCATTACTTTTTGGTATTCTTCATCAACGCGATTTTCAAGCCATTCTTCATAGTCTTTCACAGGACCTATCTTGAGCATGCCCAAAACGTATAATTCCTTAAAAAATGGTTTACCCTGTAAGTATGCTAAATGAAGTGAAAATACACGCCATAACCATTTAACGCGCACCTCGCCACGATAAGGCGTGCGGCCGTCAACTTCGATGCTATATGTGATTGGTGTCAGTAGGATAATCAAGATGAGTGCTGCAATGATGGCCACGATAACGAGGGCCACAATAGCCACTGTACTCAACCACATCACCTCCTTAGGTGTTCCTATGATTAGTTTTCAATACCTTTTCGAGCCATTACGCCTTGAAGGTAGTAATGTTTAACCTCTTTCATTTCCGTTACAAGGTCTGCCTCATCGATCAATTCTTGAGGAGCCCCACGCCCCGTAAATACGAGTTCCGTTTCTGGATGACGAGCATCGAGCAACGCCTTTGTTTTATCCCAAGAAATGAGTTCAAAGAAGAGTGCCATGTTGTACTCATCAAGAACGACGAGATCGTAATCACCACTGCCGATAGCAGCTAAAGCACGTTCGTAGCCTTTTTCAATGAGTGCTACATAATCCTTAGGGGGATTGCCAGATTCAAAGACAACGACTTCATCGCCCCATTTAGCGAGTTCGTCCTTGCTCTTCATCCCTTCTTTTATGATAAAGAATGGCTTGCCCACAGTTTCTAACGTTAAATTAGTTAAGGTAGGTAAAATAGTATGTTCACTATATACTTTAGATTTCATAAATTGCAAAAAGAGGACTTTCTTGCCAGCGCCGATGGCACGGATTGCTAGACCGATAGCAGCGGTCGTTTTGCCCTTGCCTTCGCCGGTATAAACTTGTACATAGGCCTTCATAGATATACCTCCGTTCATATACTTTTATTTTACAATATATATATGCAAAAAGAAAGAAAAAGAACTTGCTATAGTGCATTTGCACATATAACAAGTTCTTTTATATGAAGTCTATTAGATTATTTACTCAACAATTAGAGAATTACATCATCGTCGAGTCCTAAATAATGCAACGATTAGTTACTAATTGGCAAGAAAATCATAGGGTCTACAGGGGCACCATTTAGGCGTACCTCATAGTGAACGTGAGCACCCGTACTTTTACCAGTACTACCCATCAAGGCAATAGTCTGACCTTGTTTTACACTCATCCCTACCGTCACAAGTACAGCACTGTTGTGGCCATAACGAGTTACGAAGCCATTGCCGTGATCGATTTCAACGAGGTTACCATAACCACCGTCAGTATAACCAGCGAACGTAACTACACCAGCTGCGGTCGCCACGATTTGTGAACCATAGTCATCCGCAATGTCGATACCTTCATGGAACGCCCCAATAGCACCTGTCACAGGGTCTACACGGCTACCAAATGGAGATGTAATAACGCCCTTGCTCGGCCAGATGCTTGGTGTCGTACTGTTCACAGCACCACCAGAACCAGCGGAGAAGTTGATGGATTGCAATGCCATCAAGTCTTGTGCACCACCATCGCGAAGGATGTTGCGCATCGTATAGAAGCTAACGAGCAATTTTTGCGCGTCTTTGTCCATTTTAGACAAGCGAGCTGATAATTGTGCCGCTGTTAGCGTCTTTACTTCGCTATCATCAGCGGCTACCGCCTTTGGGTCGCTACCATCCCCGCCACCTTGAGCCGGTGTGCCAGATTCAGCGCCTTTTAGCATTTGCTTATTCTCTTCGCTAATTTGATTTAAGTTTTGGATTTTCTTATCTAGAACCTCTGTTTTTTGTTGTAACAATTTCAGTTGTTCTGATTGCAATTGCGTTTGTTGCCGTAATTGCACCACCTCGGCTTGTCGCACGATGCCCCAAATGCCGAGTACCACTGCCGCGATGATTAGGATAGAGCCAACAATAGCTGCTATCTTCGCCTGCTTTGTGGTTAACGTCAATATGCAGTTGTCACCATTTCTTTCAACTTTGTTTGAAATGAATGCCGGTAAATTCAATATAACCCTTCCTTATTTTGAAACGATGGCGCTCGTCAACGCTTCCTCATTAGTACGTTCGCCCAACGCTTCGTTCAAACTTTCTAATTCTTCTTGTGAAAGACTAACAAGACTTTTACCTTTCACAATTGGTTTACTAAAAATACGGGATTCGCTACGACCGTAAATACTGGAAATGCAGATGCCGTTATTGTTACCATCGAGCAAGGTAAGTGCAAAGGACAGATCATTACCGATATTTTCAAAGGCGTTATATTTAATAAAGCCAATTTTTTGTATCGTATTGCTCTGCGTATTGCGGATAGCCGCTTGCTCAGTCAACAAGGACTCAAGGCCCTTCGCAGCATCGCGAATTTCGCTAACCTCTACAGATAATTTACGCTCTAAGCTCGCACCATTGTCCCCTTGCATAAAGAAATCGTATTTCTTTTTCAAGCTGCCTAGACGAATGTGTAAGATTACACAATACACCAATACAGCGATAACAAGAACAATAGTGGCCATACCAATCCACGGTTGAATCGATTCGAACATGTATATTCCTTCCTATACAATCATCAAAACTCCAACACTTAATTATACCATTCTAATTGTGAAAGTTAAATGACTGCATGCAATTTAATTTAATATGCGTAATGATAGATTAATTATATCTACCCTTTTATTTCGTCAATAAATGGGCTTATTGCCCGTTCTAGTATACCATGTAGAGCCGCTATGAGTACACCGTAATTTACGATTGGCGTACCTTGTACAACGGCACATTCAATACGTCGTAATACTTCACGGCGTGTGAGCATACAAGCGCCACAGTGGATGATCAAATCATATTGTGATACGTCTTTAGGGAAAGCTCCCCCACTGGTGAATTCCAGCTGTAAATCCGTATGACCTTGCTTCTTAAGGAGATTAGGAATTTTTACAGTCCCAATATCATCACATTGACGACGATGTGTACAACCTTCGCTAATAAGAACCTTAGAACCTGGTTTCAAATTCTTAATGGCATTAACACCAGCTACTAAGTCCTGTAATTTTCCTTTAAAGCGAGCCATCAAAATAGAAAAAGAGGTCAACGGAATTGTATGCGGTGTCAATTCATCGACACGATCAAAGGCTTGAGAATCACAGATAACCATTTTAGGTGGATGTGTAAGAGAGTTAATCATAGACGGTAACTCTTCTGTTTGACACACCAAGGCTAAGCCTTTGTAATCTAAGATTTCACGAATCGTTTGTACTTGTGGCAAAATAAGGCGACCCTTTGGCGCTGCACTATCAATAGGACACACAAGAATGATAGCATCCCCCTCTTCCACAAGGCCTTGTAACAGTGTTTGCTCCCCTTCTACATCAAGCGGCGTTAAACCGCCAAGTAAATCTAACAATTCAATCCGTTTTTCATGAGAAGTAAAATCAGCTGAACCAATTACGGTAGCAAGATCACTTAATCCCTTATGAGATTTAATATAAGCAGATGTATTTGATTCATGTTTTTCTTTATCGGCTGTATTTAATTCAACTTTTTCTTTATTTTCTGTATTGATTTCAACTTTTTCTTTATTTTCTGTATTGATTTCATTTACGAATAATGCAACAGGCACATTATTCTGTTTTAGAAGCCCTAACCAATGCATGTCATCAGAGGTTGGTTCTTCATCGGTACGAAGCACATAGACAGCAAGGTTAATCTTTTTTACAACCTCTTCTGTCTTTTCCATGCGCAATGCACCGAGTTCAGTTGTATCATCAATACCTGCTGTGTCAGTAATAACTACAGGACCTAGGGGCAAGATTTCCATAGACTTACTCACGGGATCTGTCGTCGTACCTGCCACATCAGATACTAAAGACACAGGCTGATCAGTTAACATATTAATCAATGTAGACTTACCAGCGTTACAACGGCCAAAAAAGCCTATATGAACGCGGTTTGCTTTAGGTGTTTGTTCCATAGTCTATCCTTGTAACTTAACGTATATATCTTACAAAAACCTTCTAGTATTACTGAAATTGTTTTCTTGTACTAGAATTGTTTTCTTGTACTAGAATTATTTTCTTGTGCTAGAATCATTTTCTTTTACTAGAATCATTTTCTTTTACTAAACCCTTAAATACAGTAAAAGCGCAGCCCGTAGACTACGCTTTTACCGTGGATTGTAAATTGTATTTACATTATACAGAAATATTATCAACTTGTCATTACTAATTTCACATAGGCTAATGCTAATTTTAGTATGTAAAGTATACTATACGCGGAACTCCATTACTTCTGTATCTTCAGTTTGGTCTTGACCATCCATGTATGCGATCAGTCTTTCCAATTCAGCTTCAGAGGAGAAAGCAATTTCAATCTTACCTTGTACCTTTTTACCAGCACGGAACTTGATATTTACAGGAGATCCTAAGCTTAATTTTAAACGATCCATCAAGGCACGTACTTCTGCTGTACTTTGTGGTTTATTTGTTTTAGTCTTAGGGGATTTATTTTGCATAGACTTAACAAGAGCCTCTGCTTGACGAGCACTTAATTCGCCCTCTTTAATGCGTTCAGCTGCTTCGATTTGTTGAGCAGCGCTACGAAGTGCCAACAATGGACGAGCTTGACCTACTGTTAAATCCCCTTCAATAAGGTCTTTTTGTACAGAGTCACAAAGTTTTAAAAGGCGAACCATATTGGCAATATAAGAACGACTGCGGCCAAGACGAGCAGAAATCATTTCTTGCGTTTGTTTATACGTATCCATTAAACCTTGGTAAGCCAAAGCTTCTTCAATTGGATCTAGTCCTTCACGTTGCAAGTTTTCAACGAGGGCTACTTCAGTCATCTCTTCTGTATTATATTTCTTTACAATAACTGGAACTGTTTCTAAACCAGCAATAATAGCTGCGCGGTAACGTCGTTCACCAGCTACGATTTGGTATTTATTCTTTTGTTTACGTACTACGATTGGTTGGAAAATACCAAGATTTTTAATAGATTCAGCTAATGTAGCTAAACTATCTTCATCAAAACTTTTACGAGGTTGATCTGCATTCGGAACTAATTCAGAAATCGGCAATTCATGTATTTCCTTTTCAGGCAATACAGACTCTACAGAGTCAACTTTCATCAAATTACCAAGGCCCTTACCCAATCCGGACGCTTTGCTTTTTTTACTTTTAACTTCTCTAGGCATATAACTAACCTCTCTTACCTTACATATAGCATTTATTTAGACTTAGATGCTTTAATAACTTCTTTGGCTAATTTAGTATATACATCTGCACCTTTAGATTTTGGATCATATACAATAATCGGCTCCCCATAACTTGGTGCTTCACTAAGTCGTACATTACGAGGAATAATTGTTTTATATACTTTACTGCCAAAGAACTTTTTAACTTCATCAGCTACTTGAATAGATAAATTTGTACGACCATCAAACATAGTCAACAACACACCTTCAATTTCAAGGTCTTTATTAGAAGTTTGCTGTACGATAGTTATAGTCTTAACTAACTGACTTACCCCTTCTAGTGCATAGAATTCACTTTGAATTGGAATCAATACACTATCTGCTGCTGTAAAAGCATTTAAAGTTAGCAAACCAAGGGATGGCGGACAATCGATGATAATAAAATCATATTCATCACGCACTGGTGCCAAAGCTTTTTTCAACATTGTTTCACGTGAAACAACGGAAACCAACTCTACTTCTGCACCAGCTAATTGAATCGTTGCAGGCGCCACAAATAGCTTTTTAAGCATTGTAGGCTGAACAATATCAGCAATAGGTTCACCATCAATTAGAACATCGTGCACACAGAGTTCTAAATCATCCTTTTCAATGCCTAAACCAGAGCTTGCATTACCTTGCGGATCCAAATCAATAAGTAATACTTTCTTGCCTGCATCAGCTAAACAAGCACTCAAATTTACTGATGTTGTAGTCTTACCAACACCGCCTTTTTGATTAGTAATAGCTATAACTTTGCCCACTTAATTCACCTCGCATATTCGTTCAAAATAGTTCTTTTTCATTATAACATAAAACAACTGTAATTATGGTAATTACAAATCAAATTCTTTAAAATTAATCTATTTATATATGTAATTATATTTTAAAACTTAATTCCTGATCAGAATCAGTTAGCTTATATGTTAATAACTAATTTAATAATCTATTTTGATTTACAATTACAATTGTTTCACGTGAAACAATAATTCTTTCTATTAATAAAAACAGAATATTATTTTTATAAAAATGTTTCACGTGAAACCTAAAGAAAATAGAAATTATAATAGTACTAACACCAACAAATATAACTCTAGAAATCATAGGAAAAACAGTTGTGGAAATTACACCAACAACAAAAAATAGTAGAAACAAAAATTTAAGAAAAACAATCAAAAAATATTAGGTAAAAAAATATAGTTTTAATATAAATATACACGAAATAACGAAACTTAACTAATTTTTTTATTGATACTTAGATCGCATTACTAATTCAAAACACGATAATATCGTAAGTTAGAGTTTTATATAAGAGTATAAGAGTATAGGTGTGTGTGAGCATAAAACTATAAAATATAAAAATATAAATGTATAAGTGTGTAGGCGTGTAGGTGTATAAGTAATGCAACTCTAACTATGTTTATAGTAAAACTCTAATAGTTTCAAAGCCTAAATTATAGATTAAAAATATCTATTACTATATGTAGTGTAAATGAGCTAATAACTTTTATTATAAAACTACATATAGATATAGCTTTAAGCTATATCTATATAGTACTAAATTATATGAGAATACAGGCCCCATAAGCTTTGACAGGCTTTCATCATATCTATATACTATTACCTAGGTAGTAATTAGATTGATTATCTTTAATATAGTTTAATTGACTATATGATCTAACTATACAAATAATAGTAAGCAAACACGCTCTACGGATACGCAGAGCTTTTTATTTTGAAGAGGAGGCGTTTCCATGCCCATCTATAACGGAATGCTTCCTGCCATCGATAAAGCAGAAGTAAAACGATACGCAGGACTTCGTCACGCTGAGGATTTCCCACAAAATTACGTTGACGAAGCATGTAAGGAAATCCAGTTATTAGCTACACCTAAAGGTGTATACCAAGAATACGATTATGATGCAGAAACTAAAACAATTTTAAGTAATCCACCGCTTAAAATTGAAGGTTCTATCATTGAAAAACACTTAGAAAAATCTACAAAAGTTTATGTACTAGGCGTAACAGTAGGCGAAGATGTAGAAATTCGTAGTGAACAATTGTTTAAACAAGGCAATTATACAGTAGGCTTATTACTTGACGCAGCTGCAACTACAGCAGTAGAACAGGTAGCGGATCAAGTAAACGAAGTAATCAATACAATCGCTAAGAAACAAGGTTATAAACCAACATGGCGCTTTAGCCCTGGTTATGGCAACTGGCCATTAGAGATTCAACCTCAATTAGCTAATATTATTAAAACAGAGCTAATCGGCTTACAAGTTACGGAGAACTATTTATTGTTCCCACGTAAATCTGTAACGGCGATTATCGGTTTAATGCCAGCAAATGAAGACCTTAAAACAAAACGAGGCTGTACTTCTTGTTCACAACAGGACTGTGCATCTCGTAAATTACCTGAAAAAGCAACTACTAACGACCAAAATAAGGCAGAGGAAGATGGTAGTAAGACTACTGCTGATGTATCAGGTATCACTATGAAAGGCCAACCAACAGAATAATGTTTCACGTGAAACAGTTCGAATTTTAGGATGTTAAAGGAAGATGTTTATGTATATTTTTGATGGTGCTATGGGCACAATGCTGCAAGCAGCAGGCTTAGAAGAGGGCTATTGTCCAGAGCTATTTAATGTAGAGAGACCAGAAGTTGTAAAGAATATTCACGCACAATACTTACAACATGGTAGTGATGTAATTACTACCAACACATTCGGTGCATGTGGTCTAAAATTAGAAGATTACGATTTACAAGATCGAGTAAGAGAAATTAATATTGCAGCCGTAAAGGTAGCAAAAGAAGCTATTGCAGAGGTTAAACCATCTGCTCGTGTAGCTGGCTCTATAGGTCCTACAGGCCGTTTTTTACAACCACTAGGCAATATGAGTTTTGACTCTATTTATGACACGTACCGCGAACAAGCAGATGCATTGATTGAAGGTGGCGTAGATTTCATTATCATTGAAACTATTATCGACGTACAAGAAATGCGTGCCGCATTATTGGCATCTCTTGACGCGCGTGAAGCAGCAGGGAAGACAAAGGAAGATGTACAAATCATCTGTCAATTTTCTTTCAGTGAAGACGGCCGTACTATTACAGGTACACCGCCAGCAGTTGCAACTACTATCGTAGAGGCAATGGGTGCAGATATCATCGGTATCAACTGTTCCCTTGGACCTGAACAAATTACACCACTTATCGAGGAAATCGCTAGCGTTACAAACTTACCAATTAGCTGCCAACCAAATGCAGGCATGCCTCAATTAATTAACAAACAAACTGTATTCCCACTTACAGCAGAAGAAATGGGTCCATTGATGCTTCCAATCGTAGATGCAGGCGCAAGCTATGTAGGTGGTTGCTGTGGTACAACACCAGCTCATATCCAATCTATTTCCGACGCTGTGAAAGCACATACACCTAAAGAACGTGCTCATATTGAACCTAAAACAATCATTACAAGCCGTACTAGATTGTTAGAATTAGGTCACAATACAAAACCACTTATCATCGGTGAACGTATCAATCCTACAGGCCGTAAAATTCTGGCTCAAGAATTACGCGATGGTTCTTTCATCCGTGTAAAACGCGATGCTTTGGACCAAGTAGAAGCAGGTGCAGACATCCTCGACGTAAACATGGGTGTAGCTGGCATGGACCAAACTCCATTGATGGAGCGTGCTATCTTTGAATTATCCATGCTCGTTGAAACTCCATTGTCTATCGACACATTGGATCCAGCAGCTATGGAAGTAGCGCTTAAAAACTACCCAGGCCGCGCACTAATCAACTCCGTAAATGGGGAGGAGGAGTCCATCACACACGTTATGCCTTTGGCTAAACGTTATGGCGCAGCATTACTTTGCTTGCCATTATCTAGTGGTGACCTTCCTGAAAAAGCAGAGGACCGCGTTGCTTTAGCTGAAAGCATCGTAAATCGCGCTTACGGCTATGGTCTTCAACCACATGACTTATTACTTGATCCATTGGTATTAACACTTGCCAGCGGTGAAGATAGTGCACGTCAAACATTGCGTACATTACAGTTATATAAAGAGAAATTTGGCTTCCCAACAGTAATGGGCTTGTCTAACATTTCCTTCGGTATGCCTCAACGTCCTTACTTGAACGGCCAATTCTTAACAATGGCTCTAGCATGTGGCTTAACAACACCAATTATGAACCCATTAAATTATCCAGCTAAAAAAGCGTTCGTATCTAGTACAACACTATTAGGCTGGGATCCAGGTTCTGCTCAGTTCATTAAAGAATACGGCTACGAAGACGAATCAAGCGCTCCTGGTAACTCCGCTCCGAAAGGTCCAGAGAAAAAATCCTTCGACAGCAATGATCCATTGGCGAATATTCGCGCTTGTGTAGAACAAGGGGAGAAGGAAGCCATCGTCGAGCTTGTAAAAAAAGCCTTAGCAGACGGCATGGACCCATTGGATATTACGAAAAAAGGCTTATCTGAAGCGATGAACGTAGTAGGGGATAAATTCGGTTCTGGTAAATTATTCTTGCCACAAGTAATGCTTGCTGCTGAAACAATGCAGGCTGCTTTCAACACCATTAAAGAAATCATTCCTGCTAGTGAAAGTTTAGATAAAGGTACAGTCGTAGTAGCAACCGTTAAAGGCGACATCCACGATTTAGGTAAAAATATCGTAGCAGCCTTACTCGAAAACAATGGTTATAAAATCGTTGACCTTGGCAAAGACGTTGATCCAGAGGTCATCGTTCAAGCTATTAAGGACAACAAGGCGGCTCTCGTTGGTATCTGTTCCTTGATGACTACTACAATGCCTCAAATCGACAATACTGTCGCTGCAATCCGTGCAGCAGGCCTCAAAACTAAGATCATGGTAGGTGGCGCCGTAGTATCCCAAGACTACGCAGACCAAGCGGGCGCAGATATCTACGCTAAGGATGGTATCGCAGCCGTTAACCACGCTAACGATTTCTTTGAAACTTTAGAGAAATAATTTTTAATTAAGAGGTACATGATGACATTAAGAGAGAAACATCAACAAGGAAAGTTCACTATTACAGTTGAATTAGACCCACCGAAAAGTAGTTCTGCGGAAAAAGTTTTTGAACAAGCGGCTCGTTTGAAAGGGAAGGTTGATGCTATCAACATCGCTGACAGCCCTATGTCAAAAATGCGCATGAGCCCAATTTCCTTGTCCTACTTGTTACAACACAACAAAGAGATCGAAACAATTTTCCACCTTACTTGCCGCGATCGTAACATCATCGGTTTGCAATCCGAGTTGCTTGGCGCTGCAGCGTTGGGCGTGCACAACATTTTAACCCTTACTGGGGACAAACCAGACAATGGGGACCATCCATTTGCACAATCCGTATTCGAAGTAGATTGCATGGGCTTGCTCAATATTGCTAAAACATTAAATGCAGGTAAAGACCTTGCAGGCAACGACTTAGATGCACCTACAAGCTTCTACATCGGTGCTACTGGTAATCCTGGTGCTCCAGATTTAGAAATTGAACGCCAAAAATTGGCTGCCAAAATCCAAAATGGCGCGCACTTTGTTCAAACACAACCGATTTACGATTTAGAACAAGCAAAACGTTACATCGATACAATGTCTGAATTCGATGTGCCTATTATGCTTGGCTTGATTCCACTTAAAAGCTTCAAAATGGCTACATACCTACACGAAAAAGTGCCTGGGATCAACCTTACTCAAGAGATCTTAGACCGCGTAGAAAAAGGCGGTAAAGAAGCGGGTACAGAAATCGCTATCGAAACATTAGAGCAAATCAAAAAAATCGCTGCAGGCGTACATATTATGCCTTTAAACGATATCGATACAACATTACATATCATTGACCACGTATAAGTCATTGTAAAATTAAAATAGGACACCTTTCCCACGGCCTCCATAGTGAGCTAAGTCGACCTTAGGGAAAGAGAAAGAGGATGCAAATCTATGATTTGCATCCTCTTGTTATTTATATAGGACAGTATTTGTTTATATTGTGCTTACAAGCAACTATATTACCCTTTAAAGATTACACTAACGGTTTGTCTTTAATGTCTTTTGGTTTGCGTGGGTATTGTTTAGGTGTTTTACCTGTTTTCTTAATGTATAGGATTGCTCGTTTATCATCCAAGGTTGGAAGTATAACAGTACGTACTTCTTCAATCTTTGCTTTTAATGTGCTAAGGGCTTTATTGGATTCTCCCATTTCTTCTTCGTAGATAGCGCCTTTTAAAGCCACCACGTAACCACCTTCTTTTACGTAGGGCACTGTCCATTCTAAAAGAATAGGTAAACGTGCCACTGCACGACTCGTAGCAATATCGAAGCTTTCACGATAATCTTGATGACTAAGATCCTCGGCGCGGCCATGTAAGGTCGTACAATTCGTCAAATTTAACTCATCCATAACAGATTCTAGGAAGGTAAGACGTTTTTTCAAAGAGTCAAAGAGCGTAACCTTAAGGCTACGGTCATAGATTGCCAACGGAATACCAGGGAAACCAGCACCAGTGCCTACATCGATGATAGACATGCCGGATTTAATGATATTTGAGTCATAGCAGGAGAGAGAGTCGATCATATGCTTCACTACAACCTCTTTCATATCTGTGATGCCCGTAAGGTTGAGGTATTTATTTGTTTCAATCATACGTGCGTAATACACATAAAAGTCTTTTGCTTGTTCTTCCGTACAGGGCAGACCAAATTTGGTCATTTGCTCCATCATGTATGAAACAAATTCAGACTCCGGTGCGATAGGCACATCGTATTTCTCTTTCATAAGCACTCCTAATAAATTATTCGATATTTATATAATGTAAAAGCTATCCACATTTATTTAATAAAACTCATGTCATATAGCTCATCATATAAATAAATCTACGTAATTAACAATGTAATTAATAATATATGAGATATCAAAATAGTATTTCTAATTTCAAATGCTAAAAAAATCAAAAATTTGCGTTATACGGCGTTTTAATCTATTTTATATAAATTTATATACGAAAACTAATAAAATAACCATATAAGCGAAATATTTAAGTCATTTTTCTTTATATTATAGCATATTCTCAATTTATTCTCATTTACAAATCAAAATATAGAACCTACGTAACTCAAAATAGGGTAGGGGAGAAATGTTACTCCTATATTATCATTTAAAACAATTAATTGAGAAAACGGTCCATCTTTTTGACTTATCTTTTGTGTATTTTGTCCTATTTCAATGTATATCCAAATTTCACTGTTTATTTCTAATTTATCACCATGAATGTTTTCTTCATACATAGGTTAAATTGTCTATTCTGAATGTACACTCGGTGTACTTCTCTAGTGTACATATTTTATAGATAGAACAATAAAGGTTTTATAAATATTCATACAAATATACACAAAAATTCCATTATGATATGTATATAAAATTATACCTTGTTAAAATATATATCAAAGTATATACTTATATTAACAAGGAGGTGATATGTATGACCACAGCAAAGCTATTCGAAAATGGCCGCAGCCAGGCTGTACGATTACCAAAAGAATTTCGGTTTAATGGTGATGAAGTAATCATCAACAAAATTGGAAATGTAGTTTTACTTATGCCAAAAGATGATGAGTGGGCAGGATTTGTATCCGGTTTATCATTATTTACAGATGATTTTATGTGTAACGGACGGGAAGATATCGATCATCAGGAGCGTGAAGCCTTATGAAGTATATGTTAGATACAAATATATGTATTTATGCCATTAAGCAAGAGCCAGAAGTTGTACTACAAAAAATTTTAAAGCATCATCCTTCAGATATATGTATATCATCAATTACATATGCTGAGTTAATGCATGGTGTAGAAAAAAGTCAATCAAAAGATAAAAATAGATTAGCTTTAACACTTTTATTATCACCTATCCAAATTGTTGATTTTGACAGCCACGCTGCTGAGGAATATGGAAAAATAAAAGCGGATTTACAATCACAAGGGAAAGTTATTGGTCCTATGGATCTACTCATTGCAAGCCACGCAAAATCAAAGGGTCTTACCATTGTTACTAATAATACAAAAGAGTTTGAAAGAGTAACCCAATTAGAAGTTGAAGATTGGTCTAAACCATTAAGCTAATTAAAACTATAAATATTTACTAAAAAAGCTAGCTAATCACACATTAGCTAGCTTTTTTATATGCAATCACATATTTTATTTGCTTCGGTTATATTGTTCCAATTGAATTAGTAGAACAGATACGTCCGCCGGGGATACGCCAGAGATACGGCTTGCTTGGCCGATGGAGTGAGGGCGGATTTTATTGAGCTTTTGTTGAGCTTCAAGGGAGATGCCCTTAATTTGTGTGTAATCCCATTCTTTTGGAAGAATTTTTTCTTCTAGTTTGCGAACCTTATCGACTTGGTCCATTTGTTTTTTGATGTACCCTTCGTAGGTAATAGAAATATCCACAGCTTCTTCTACATCAGGTGTATAGCGTTTCAAACCAAATGCATCGGCTACGACAGCATAGGATAGCTCGTTACGTTTTACCAAATCGTAGGCGTGGATGCCCGTTCTAATCAGTGCTGTACCTAAGCTTTCAAGCAAGGCTTGTGTTTCCTTAGATGGATTAACAGGTGTGTTTCGTAAAAGCTCCATCGCTTCTTCGATATTAGCTTTTTTAGCAGTAAATTTAGCCCAACGATCGTCTTTTACAAGACCGATTTCACGGCCTTTTTCAGTAAGACGCATATCTGCATTATCTTGACGAAGCAATAGGCGATATTCACTACGGCTTGTCATCATGCGGTACGGTTCATTTGTACCTTTTGTTACGAGATCATCGATGAGAACACCGATATACGCTTCGGAGCGAGCAAGGATGAAAGGTTCTTTGCCTTCAATCCACAAGGCTGCGTTAATACCAGCCATAAGGCCTTGAGCCGCTGCTTCTTCATAACCAGATGTACCATTCGCCTGACCTGCAGAGTAGAGGCCTTCAATATGTTTCACTTGAAGCGCTGGTGTCAATTGCGTTGGGTTTAAGCAATCGTATTCGATAGCGTACGCAGGACGCATGATTTCTACATTTTCAAGACCAGGGATGGTACGAAGGAACGCATATTGTACGTCCATAGGAAGGGATGTACTCATGCCTTGAACGTACATTTCGTTTGTACTAGTACCTTCTGGTTCTACAAATAATTGATGACGTTCTTTGTCAGCAAAGCGCACTACTTTATCTTCGATGGAAGGGCAGTAACGAGGGCCTACGCCTTCGATTTTACCGCTGTACATTGGAGCGCGGTGAATATTGCTATGAATGATTTCATGAGTTTTCTCATTAGTATACGTCAACCAACATACGTCTTCATTACGGTTGATCCATTCGTCCATATACGAGAAGGAGTGATGGTGAGCATCGCCTTCTTGAACCTCCATATTTTCAAGGTTAAGCGTGCGTTTATCTACGCGAGCTGGCGTACCAGTCTTAAAGCGCATCAATTCAATGCCATTATCGAGCAAAGATTGAGAGAAATGTTCTGCTACGCGTTGACCATTTGGGCCACCTACATAATCGATATCGCCGATGAGGATTTTACCTTTCAAATAGGTACCTGTACAAAGAATAACAGCCTTAGCGCCATAGAATTCGCCAAGCTCTGTAACGATACCTGTGACCTTGCCGTCCTCAACCTTGAGCTCAGTAACCATAATTTGCTTAACATTGAGGTTCTCTGTATTCTCTACGGTTTGTTTCATCAAATGTTGGTATTTAACTTTATCCGATTGGCAACGCAAAGAATGCACGGCAGGGCCTTTACCCATATTGAGCATACGCATTTGGATAGCCGTAGCATCCGCGTTGATACCCATTTGACCGCCTAAGGCGTCAACCTCTAAAACAAGATGGCTTTTACCAGGACCGCCAACGGCGGGGTTACACGGCATAAGCGCAATATTATCTAAACTGATGGTCGCCATCAACGTGCGATGACCCATGCGGGCAGCGGCAAGAGCCGCCTCACAACCAGCATGACCACCACCGATGACGATGACATCATAATTATCTACTGTGTACATATCAATTGAATTCCTTATATATTACTTATTGTGAAAGTTTATTTTATATAAATCACGAGGCCGTAGGCCGAGTTCCCCCTATTCTCCATAGAGTAGCAATGAGGGCTTTCAAAAAACGACTTTACCTTCATTGTGGATATTTTGACCCAGGGTCCAGGTCGCTCGCTGGGCATTTTCCTTCGGAAAATTGCACGCTCCGACCAAAGTGATGTGTGGCTACCTCAGAGTCCAGTTCCTCACTGTGAATTTTCTTTAGGCTACGTTGTAGCCTAGAAAATTTTACGTTCGGAACAAAGCGATGCAGTGTCCCTGTCGTCGCAAGCTCCTCCATTGACTACTGCCCTGCTTTTACTTTTATTTACCTAGACAGAAGCGGCTGAATAGTTCGTCGATCATGGATTCCCGGATGGTATCGCCAGTGATGTCACCTAGTAGTTCCCAGGCGCTACGCAGGTCGGTAGCTACAAAGTCTACTGGCATGCCCATGTCGATAGAGGAGAGGGCTTGTTCGACTTGAGCTTTTGCTTGTTCCATGAGGCTGATGTGGCGCACGTTACTGATCATGGCGCTGTTGTCTTGTTTAACGCGACCGCCGTAGACGAGTTCTTGCACCCATTTAAAGAGAACTGCAGAGCCTTCGCCTTCTTTGGCACTGATGCGTTCAATAGCTGTAAAAGTACCGTGTTCTTTAATATTTTCGTCTGTAACAACTTGTGCCACATCGGACTTATTGAGGAGTACGATGGTGTTCAAACCGCTGACAGAGGTCAAAATTTCGATTTCTTCAGGGGTTAATGGAGTAGACCCGTCGATAACACAGAGCACAATATCCGCTTTGTTAATATAATCGCGAGCACGCTCCACGCCGAGGGCTTCTACCGTATCTTGTGTATCGCGAATACCTGCCGTATCGATGAGGCGCAGAGAGATGCCTTCTACGGTCATATATTCTTCAATACTATCCCGCGTCGTCCCCGGAATATCCGTTACGATAGCGCGGTTTTCGCGCAAGAGAGCATTCATAAGGCTCGATTTACCTGCATTTGGACGGCCTACAATAACCGTCGTAATGCCGTCGCGAATGAGGCGTCCCGTATTCGCTGTGGATAAGAGTTCATCCATAGCTTTCAAAATAGGCTGCAATTGTTCGCTAACCTCTTGGCTCGTTACGTCCTCGATATCCTCTTCTGGATAGTCGATGGTTACCTCTAAATGAGCAATCATGGCGATGAGCTGTTCACGCACATCTTTTACAAAGGAAGAAACTGTGCCGTCCAGCTGCGATACAGCGAGAGAGAGGGAGTCCTCTGTTTTTGCTTCAATAATATCAATGATCGCCTCCGCTTGGGTGAGGTCGATACGTCCGTTCATAAAGGCGCGCTTCGTAAATTCGCCGGCTTCAGCCATGCGCACATCGTGATTTACGAGCAATTTCAAGATTTGTCGAACCGGCACAATACCGCCGTGACACTGAATTTCAACCACATCTTCTGCCGTATAAGAATGAGGGCCTTTCATTAATAACACAAGAACCTCGTCGATGGTCTTGTTCGTTGCTGGATCCACAATGGTTCCGTATTGAATCGTTCTATTTTGGCGGTCCATCAAAGGAACGGTGCCAGCGCTCTTAAACAGGCTATTTACAATAGGAAAACTATCCTTGCCGCTAACACGAATAATACCAACCCCGCCGATGCCGGGCGGCGTCGCAATGGCCGCTATTGTATCATCTATATACATAAAAATCTCCGTATTTCGATAATCTATTATGCATTTCATAAGACATATGAAATCAAGATTCATCGTTTTGATTTACTGCTTACAATATATGTTTTGGATATATCCAATATTCATGTCTTCGCCTGTGAAAGTTAAACTAAACTAATCTTACCCGCGCGAAGATTAACTTAGGTTAGCTTTCACCATAACCTAAAGAATAAAGGGGGCAGCCCACAAATAACCGAAAAACCCAGTTACTCGAAAGCTGCACCACTATATTATTTTTTGTAAGAAATCACAACGTGACGGAACGGTTCGTCCCCTTCGCTGTTCGTTACAATATGTTTGTCCCCTTGAAGGGCAGTGTGAATGATTTTACGTTCAAAAGCATTCATCGGTTCTAAGGAAACCTTTTGACGGTTGCGTTTTACCTTAGAAGCCAAGCGTTTCGCGAGATTCATCAATGTTTCTTCTCGACGAGAACGGTAATTTTCCACATCTACAACGATGTGGCAATGGCCGGATACATCCTTGTGAGCCACGAGATTAGTTAAGTATTGGATAGCATCCAATGTTTGACCATGTTTGCCGATCAAAATACCTAGCTCTTCGCCGTGTACTTGGAATGTAATTTTATCTTTCGTCATCATTTTTTCGATAACTACTTTGAGGCCCATTTGAGTAAACATATCATCGAGGAATTGTTTACCTTTTTCAGCAATTTCTTGTTGATCTTCTTTTGAAAGTTCCTTTTTAGAAGGTTTTTCTTCTACTTCGTCATCAAAAGTTTCCACAGCTGCTGTTTCTTGCACTTCTATTTCAGTCGTTGCAACCGGCTTGGAAGCAACAGCTACAGATTGTTCTTCTGCTTGAGCTACTTCTTCCACAGTAGCAGTTTTTGCCATAGCTGTGAAGAATAAGCGCACAACTGCTGGTTTACGACCAATGCCCAAGAAGCCATTAGAAGGTTGTTCTAAAACTTTAGTTTCAACCAATTCTTGGCCATCTTCAGCCAATTGAGCTACACCTTTGGCAATGGCATCTTCAATGGTTTTAGCAGATACATCGATAAATTCCATAGTGTCTCCTATTTTTTAGCTTCTAAGCCTTTGTAAATGAAATGTTGTTGCACAAATTGGAACACATTGGATACGATCCAGTAAATAACTAAGCCAGAAGGGAAGTTAAGGGAGATGTAACCAATGAATAGAGGCATAAAGATTGTCATAATCTTTTGTTGTTGCGCAGCAGCACCAGTTGCACCGCTACCAGTTTGTTTAGACATAATCCAAGTGGACGCCGCACTCAATACTGGCAAAATGTACATTGGATCTGGTTCGCCAAGGCTAGGTAGCCATAAGAATTGTACATAGTTTTGATCGTATGGATAGCCTTGTAAAGCGTAGAAGATAGCGATCAAGAATGGCATTTGAACCAATAGAGGCAAGCATCCAGCTAGTGGATTAACGCCCATTTCTTTGTACAATGCACCCATTTCCGCTTGCAATCTTGCAGGATCATTTTTGTATTTGTTCTGCAATTCTTGCATGCGAGGCTGTAACTCTTGCATAGCCTTCATGGATTTAATTTGTTTAACAGTAAGTGGTGCTAAAATCGCTTTAATAAAGATTGTTAAAAGGATAATAGCTACACCGTAGCTTGGATAACCTACCATTTGAGTTAATTGGAACGCGTAAGTTACCAAAGAACTCATTAAATCTACGATAGGTTGGAATACACTACTTAAAAATTCCATTGTTTCTCCTTTTTCATACAGTCCGAAATCGTCCTTTGCGCATCTATATATCGTTATGGTATGGTCTAAATTTCATCCATACAGATGCTCAGGTATTTCCAAATCTGTGCTAAATGGTAATGGTGAAAGTTGCTTTCACACAACGCATAACCCGCCTAAGCCCAAGTGGGTTAGGGAACTGGATCGTAGCCACCCTTATGGAAAGGATGACAGCGAAGAATGCGTTTTAAACCCATCCAGCTACCTTTCAAAGGACCATATTTTTCGATGGCCTGCAGAGTATATGTGGAACATGTCGGATAATAACGGCAACATCCAGGTTTTAAGGGAGATATGGCAAGCTGATAGAACCTAATTAAAAGTCGTAAAAGCATTGTTATATAGCGTTTCATAGAAATCTCCATATATACAAAAAGGACCAAAGCCTCTAACTTGTGGTCCTATTTATCATTTTGTACCAATAATTTGCTTTTTCGCAAGAGATACAAAATCTCCTTTTCCGCTTTTTCGTAGGTAGCGTTTTTCAGAGGGCCACGTCCAACAATTACGATATGATATCCTTCGCGAATGGAATGTTGATTGAGGCGATACACCTCTTTCATAAGGCGTCTAGCTCGGTTGCGCTCCACTGCACAACCAACCTTTTTGCCTGTTACAAAACCAATGCGAGTAGATTGCTTCGCCACGGGCATACGATAAAGTACACACATACGGCCTACTTCGTATTTACCGTGCTTATACACAAGGCGATATTCATTATTGTGCGTCAGTCGTCTTGCTTTATCGAGGCAATAATCCATATGCATTGTCCTTAAGTCCTAAGAATAGAAAAACTTGGCAGCAGCGCCAAGTTTTTTCTCCTGCCTAACAGCTATTATATTATGCAGATAAGCGTTTTCTGCCTTTTGCACGTCTTCTTTTTAAAACGAGACGGCCACCGATAGTTTTCATGCGTTCACGGAAACCATGGGTACGTTTTCTCCAAAGAGTATTTGGTTGGTAAGTACGTTTCATTAGTAAAACACCTCCTCGTCATTTTGTATTGTTTTACTTATACCATAACAGGGTAATTATAGAGTTAAAACGTAAATTTGTCAATATTTTAGGGCTATTCTGAAAGACTTTTATATAGATTTTACTTAAATCCGATAGAACTTAAAACTGATACTACTTTTATAGGGGGAGGAATAGATGTGGTTTTCTCCCTCCATACGAGACGTAAGTCGGTCAAAAATCCACATCTATTCCTGCTCCCAACACATTCTAATGACTACTATAACACCTACCACCAGTATAAAAAGTAGTATCAGTTTTTATAGCAAATCTAAAAAGTCTTTCAGAATACGGATCTAAGATTTAACAAATCTTACCTTTTAATCTCTTGAAGGGAAAGGGAGAAATTGATGTTACGTTTCCAAAAGAGGGCTCCTTCATCGCTCCATACGACGCGTAAAGTCGCTCAAAAGGCCCCTATATTACCTCCCTAAATAAATCCTAATATCACCTTACACACCACTACACGATGTAAACGTAACATCAATTTACAGCAACACAAGAACTTACATTCTAATCTTTTTATATAAGAGAAATTTACCTTTTGATCTCTAGTTAGAAAGAGGGGAGGAATAGATGTGGTTTTCTCCCTTTTCCCTCTACGCCATATGAAATTATAATTTGTTTTATGAACAGAAGTTTATTGTTTAGTAACGATGACCGGATAGTTTCTAGATTACTTTTCCACAATTATTATTTATTAACATGGTTATCTATTATTGTTAGAAAGGGGATTGATACTAATTTTTAAGCGACTTGCGTCAGAATGGAGCAAGAAAATTAGTATCAATCCCTTCCTAAAAGTAATCTAGAAACAAATATAAAAATAGATGAATAAAAACTAGATTTATCAATCATCGTTACTTAGTTAAAAATGGTTCATATACAAATTGTAATTCCATAAAAGTAGTTTTCAGTCCTCCCCCAAAAGTAATTGATGAACAAAAGATGAGGTAGTTACTGAGTTATTAACATTTCTCCTTCAGATAATCAAAAGTTATCCACAGAATAAATGACAAACTAGTGATTTTTTGGTACAATCATAACTAAAATTAGGAAAAAGTATATATTTTTATAAGTTTTTGATGGATAACTTTTAAGGTTATCCACATTTTTTCTCTTTTGACCTGTGTAATCTATAAAGTCAGTAATTATCTGGTTGGAAGAGAATTTTATTTTCACTTATTCACAGGTTGTGCACAGGTTATTCACAGGAATAATATGGTTTTCCACAGCTTTTACAATAGTTATACACATTATTCCTAAAGTTATACACATTTATCGTAATAGTTATACACAAGAGGCACGTCATGCAATCATTTGATTTGAATAATATATGGGAACATATATTGCAAGAGGCGAAAAAGAACATGCAACATTTGCCTGACGCGTTGTACTTGCGCGTCTCGTCATCGTTGATTCCCATGTCTCTCGACAGTCATTCGATCCATATTGGGGTCATGCAAACATTTGTTAAAAACTTAATCGATCAGCAGCCGCAGATCAGCAAGGCTTTGCAGGATGCTATTACTACGGTTATCGGTTCCCATCGGGATATGGTGTTATTTGATTTCAATCAAGAGAGTGTAGATACTACCTTTGTTGATGAAAGTCTCATCGATGATGCTCCTGTAGTGGCTCCACCGATGCCATTACCGCCTGTGGTAGAGGAAAAAGCTCAACAAGATGAGTTCTACACACCGGTGTATCAGGAGCCTGTCTATATCGACCGCACACCATCTCCTGTGAATATTCCTGATGAGCCAATGGTAGCGCCTATTAAAATAGTTGAAACTACAACACCTACATTACAGTCTGATAATGTGCCTGTAGATTTGTCCTTATCTAACCTTAATCCAGCGTACCGTTTTGATAACTACGTTACGGGTAACGCGAACCGAATTCCTTTTGGAGCTGCTCAAAATGTAGCTGAGTTCCCAGGCGGCGACTATAATCCGCTCTTTATCTACGGTCCATCAGGTCTAGGTAAAACGCACTTAATGCATGCTATCGGCAATGCCATCAAGGAAAATCATCCACACATGAAGGTTATGTCCATTACGAGCGAGAACTTTATGAACATTTTCGTCGAAACATTGCAGCGTAACCAAGGTAAATTATTCCGCAACACGTTCCGTAACATCGATGTACTCATGATCGACGATATTCAGTTCCTTGAAAGTCGTGAAAGTACGAAAACTGAGCTATTTAATACGTTCAATGAGTTATTAAATAACAACAAGCAAATCGTCCTCACCTCTGATACGATGCCAAACGATATGGAGCAATTCGAAGATCGTCTTCGTTCTCGTTTCCAAGCTGGCTACATTGCTACCATGGAAAATCCAGATTTAGAAACGCGCATTGCTATCTTTAGATCTTTGCTGGAACGAGAATATAAAAAGAACCGTGTTATCCGCATCGATAACGACTCTATTAACTACGTGGCATTACAATTTAGCGAAAACGTCCGCGTGTTGCAAGGTGCTTTCACCAAATTAATCGGCACCGCATCCATCGATCAACGTTTAGAATCTATCGACCTAGAATATACAAAACAAGCCTTGGCTAGCCTCGTTCACACAGAAGAGGTGAACATGGTTAATATTGAAAGTATCCAGAATTTTGTAAGTTCTTATTTCAATATTAAAAAGCAAGACTTACTCGGCAAGAAGAGAAAGGCTCAATTCGCATTCCCACGCCAAATTGCCATGTATTTATGCCGCGACATGATCAACGAAAGTTATCCGCAAATCGCAGCTGCTTTCTCTCGTGACCATACAACAATTCTCCATGCGTACGATAAAATAACGAAGGAAATTGAAAAAAACGAAGAAACAAAACGCATAGTAGCAGAAATTAAACAGAAATTAACAACCTGTGGATAACTCTGTGGATAGATGGTGCATAACTTTGTGGATATCCAAAAACTCGCACTTACCTGTGAGTATGTGGATAAGTAGGTACAAGCTATCAACATAGTTATACACAACCCAAAAATTATACAGCTAGTGGCCCCAATTTACTTTTACACATATGAACAGGCCCCTACTATTACTACTACTAAAACTAACAAACAATCAAAAAACCAGTAGAAACAGATCTATCGCAGAATATCTATAGAGCATCTACGGTAGCAAACATAGAATATTACAAACAAACATACAAATCATAAAGGAGTTATAAATGCATATTACATTCCCAAAAGCAAATCTCCAAAAAGCAATCAACGTATTGCAAAAGGTATCTCAAAATAAAACAAGTTCCAATTTACCAGGCGCTATCTACATGACTACAAAAAATGGCCAAGTAGAATTGCAAGGTAACGACTTTGAACTCGGCATTCGTTTAACCATCGACGGCGACATTAAAGAACCTGGTACATTAGTAGTTGGTTCCCGTTATTTCCAAGAGTTAATCCGCAAATTACCCGGCGATACTATTGAACTATACAAACCAGAGGACGGCAATTCTTTAACAATCACATCTGGTTCTTCCGAATTCAACCTCGTAACATTACATCCAGATGATTTCTCCTTGGTTGAACAAATTCACGACCAAGATCATGTAAATATCGATAGCTTTGCTATGAAAGAACTCATCGATTTAACAAACTATGCAGCTGCAACAGACGAAGATCGTCCTGTATTTACTGGTGCTCTTCTTGAAATTAAAGAAAACGAAGTCACTATGGTTGCTACTGATACACATCGCATGGCTGTTAAGAAAATTACTATCGATGAACCAGCAACTACGCCAATGCGCGCCATCATTCCTACAAAAACGTTGGCTGAAGTATCTCGTTTGTTACCAACAGATAATCCAGCGATGATCAACATCATTTGGAATCGCACACAAATCGTATTCAACTTTGAATCGATTTACATCATTTCTCGTTTAATTGAAGGCACATATCCTGAATATGAAAAGGTTATTCCTTCCCAATTCGACTCTAGCGCTGTTATCGACCGCCGCGAATTCGCTGGTGCTGTTGACCGTGTATCCTTGTTGGCTAAAGATATCAGCTATAACGTAATTCGTTATGATTGGGCTGAAAGCAATGTAACATTGTCTACTCAAAATACTGAAATCGGCATGGCTAAAGAAGACGTAGCTGTTGAATTTAAAGGTACACCTTTCACAATCTCCTTCAACGGTCGCTACATCTCCGACATCTTGCGCCACAGTACAGGCGACAACATCCACTTGTTCTTAAAACAAAACGGTCCAGTTGTCATTCGCCAAGACAATAATCCGAACTATACATACGTAGTAACACCAGTTCGTACGAATGCATAAAGTAGAGCAGTAGTCAATGGAGGAGCTTGCGACGACAGGGACACTGCATCACTTTGTTCCGAACGTAAAATTTTCTAGGCTACAACGTAGCCTAAAGAAAATTCACAGTGAGGAACTGTACTCTGGTACTAAATAATTAATAATATGAAATGTTGATATCTACTATCTATATATTGATAAAAATATCAAAATTCTGTATATCTTATTGAATTAATATACATATTTTTATTAGGTAATGATGATTAAAAGTCATCGTTACCTAATTCCCATATAGTTATAAATTGTCCACTATAGGAGGACGTTATGAAAGAGCAACAGCAGGTACCCATTCATACGGAGTACATTCAAATTGATCAGTTGTTGAAGTTAGAAGGAATTATCGAAACAGGTGGTCAAATTAAATCCTTTATCGATGAAGGCATCCTTACTTTGAATGGTCAAGTTGTGACAGAAAAGCGCAAGAAGTGTCGCGTTGGGGACGTGATTTCTTGCGAAGGTCTCGATGTAGATCTCGTAATTACTCAAGAGGAGGCATAATCGGTGAGAATTGACTCACTGCAATTATTCCAGTTTCGTAATTACAAGGATGTACAGATTCAGTTCAATCCGGAGATTATCGTTTTACACGGCACCAATGGGGCTGGTAAGACGAATATCCTCGAATCCATTTATGTAGGTACCATTGGTAAAAGCCATCGGACCAACGATACATCGGATATGCTCATGTTCAATGCTGAGGAAGCAGGTATTGTTGTTAAATTCGAGAAAAAGGATACGCCTCAAAAGGTAAATATTAAGTTATTCCGCCAAGGTCCTAAGGATATTCGTTTAAACGATACTAAAATATCTCAAAAAGAACTGATTGGTACATTAAATACAGTTATCTTCTGTCCAGAAGATTTACAGCTCATCAAGGGGACACCGTCGGGGCGTAGACGCTTTCTCGATATGGAAATCTCTCAGACTAGCGCTACTTATTATCATCAGTTGATGCAGTATAATCGGTTATTACAGCAACGAAATGCAGTCCTTAAGGAATATAGAGGAAAGCAAAACATTCCTCTTGAAGAATGGGATTTACAGCTAGCAGATATGGCGAGCTTTATCGTAAAGAAAAGGTTAGAAAGCTTGAAGAAAATTAACCTTCTTATCGATTTGATGAATCGTAAATTGACGGGTGGTCTCGAGAATTTAACCATCGGTTATGAACAGCCTTACATGGAGAATGGTTCCTTAGAATATACAAAGGAAGGCTTTTACGAGCGCATTAAAGCAGCGTTGCCACAGGATCGTCATCGGATGACCACTAGCGTAGGTCCTCACCGTGATGATCTTAGATTTTTCTCTGATGCGATGGATTTAAAGAAATTTGGATCCCAAGGACAGCAACGAACGGCTGTACTATCCTTAAAGTTGAGTGAGCTTGAATTTATCAAGTCCGAGGTTGGGGAATATCCAGTTCTGCTACTAGATGATGTATTGAGCGAACTTGATGAGTCGAGACGAGCGAATTTATTGCAGTTTATTCATAAACGCATTCAAACATTTATTACTACTACAGATATTCACGATTTTAAAGATTTGAAATCGGTTCAATTTATTTCTTGTGAAGGGGGTAAGGTTCAGTATGGACAGCCTTGATCTTTGTTTACCAAAGGCCTTAGCAGAACTGAATTTACTGGAACAATATAAATTAAATACCCTTGTTCACAAGTGGCGTCATGTAGTGGGCGATGTCATTGCAGACCATACGAAAATTGTGTCTATCAAGCCTCCAGATATGGTGATTAGCGCAGATAATTCCATGTGGATGCAGGAACTACAGATGCAAAAACGGCGTATTATCGAGGCGATTAACAAATATTACCATCAAGAGGTGATTACAGATATTCGCTTTATTATGAAACGTCAGAGCTATGTGAAAGCAGACACCAATACGTCTATATCTCTTCCTGACAAAATAGGGGAATCTAAAAAGATTAATTTTGCAGATATTGTGCTTTCAAAAGAAGACGTAGAAGCCATCGATAAGTCTTTAGAACAAACGGATAACGAAGAATTACGAGCTGCTTTCAAAAAAGTACAAATTACGGCTCGAAAGCGGGAAATCTATTTAGAGCAGCATGGTTATCATCGTTGTGGTCGATGTGGTATGCATATGCAATCTAAACGGGATATATGTCCGACCTGCGAATACGAATTGCATCGCGCTCATATTAAGGACATTAAGGCAGTTATTAGAAAGTATCCGTACTTTAAATACAGCGACTGTCAGCAATTTATACAGTGTACCTTCCCAGACTTTGCAGAAGCCATGCGGGAATGTATATACTTTTACTTAGATAAAATTTATAAAGGATCCATCAATCGCCGTCATATGTATATGGTGGCTATGCTCATCACTCATAAGAAGCCTGATGAGTTGACGGATCAGCACGTTATTAATTTGTGCAACAAATATCGATCAAAGTTCCTTGCTGAAGAGGAACAGCGCAAAATTGATTCATTAAATGGGACATTAGAAAAGTAGAGGAGGCATTCCTATGTACGTTCATATTGGGGATACCGTTTCCGTGCCTATCGAATCCATCATTACCATGGTGCATGCCAAGGGCGGAAAGTCCCATAAAAGTCCTATTCATCACTATGAAAGTTTAGAGTATATCGCCATGGTGCCAGAGGAGCAAATCAAGACCTATGTGGTCACTGATGATTGCGTTTACGGATCTGGTATTAGTATTAAGACTTTAATGAGGCGAATTGATGAATTTTATAGTATAATAAAGAGATAAGTTTAATCCTGTACATGTGTTGTTACATTTCAATCGAGTACAGTGTGATAGATTGTTAGGAGGAGTTTGTTTCATGCCTGAACAAAATTATGGCGCTCAGAATATTCAGGTTCTTGAGGGTCTCGACGCGGTGCGTAAACGCCCGGGGATGTACATTGGTAGTACGTCTGCCCGCGGTTTGCATCACCTCGTATACGAAGTTGTAGATAACTCTGTAGACGAAGCGCTTGCTGGTTACGCTACACACATCGAAGTATCCATCAATCCAGATAACAGTATTACTGTTGTGGATGATGGCCGTGGTATCCCAACAGGGATGCATGAATCTGGTATGTCTGCGGTAGAGTTAGTATTAACTAAATTGCATGCCGGTGGTAAATTTGGCGGTGGCGGCTACAAGGTATCTGGTGGTCTTCACGGCGTAGGTATTTCCGTAGTAAATGCGTTGAGCGAATGGACTAAGGTTCAAGTAGCTCAAAATGGTATCATTCAAGAAATTTCTTTTGCTCGTGGTCACAAGACTTCTGAGTTACATGAAATTGGTAAAGTAGAAGGTACTGGTACTACTGTTATCTTCAAGCCAGATGCTGAGATCTTTGAAACTACAGTATTCAGCTTTGATACTTTGAAAATGCGTTTACAAGAATTGGCATTCCTTAATAAAGGCCTTCGCATTACATTGAGCGATTTGCGCCTAGAGGAACCTCGTGTTGAAAGCTTCCACTACGAAGGTGGTTTGAGTTCTTTCATTACATTCTTGAACGAAAATAAAGAAGTTGTTAATCCAACTGTTATTAACATCGAAAATACAAAAGATGACGTAGTAGTAGATGTAGCTTTGCAATATAATGATAGCTACAGCGAAAACTTGTTGTCCTTCGTAAATAACATCAACACTATTGACGGTGGTACACATCTTTCTGGCTTCCGTGCTGCTTTGACTCGTACCCTCAATGATTATGGCCGTAAATCTGGCTTGATCAAGGAAAATGAGTCCAACCTTTCTGGTGAAGACGTACGTGAAGGTTTGACAGCTGTTGTTTCTGTAAAAGTATTGGAACCTCAATTTGAAGGCCAAACAAAAACTAAACTTGGCAATAGCGAAGTTAAAGGTATTACAGATGTTATCGTATCTGATGGTCTTAAAACATTCTTTGAAGAACATCCGCAAGATGCGAAGAAAATCATCGAAAAAGCGACTATGGCAAGCCGTGCTCGTGAGGCAGCTCGTAAAGCCCGCGACTTAACTCGCCGTAAAAATGCTTTAGAAGTATCTAGCCTTCCTGGTAAATTGGCGGACTGCTCCGAAAAAGATACATCTATGACTGAAATTTATCTAGTCGAAGGTGATTCTGCGGGCGGTTCTGCAAAACAAGGTCGCGACCGTCGTTACCAAGCGATTTTGCCGTTGCGCGGTAAAATCCTTAACGTAGAAAAAGCACGCCTTGATAAGATTTTGGCGAATAACGAAATTCGCTCCATGATTACCGCTTTCGGTACTGGCATTGGGGAAGAATTCGATATTACTAAATCCCGTTATAACAAGATTATCATCATGACCGATGCGGATGTTGACGGCGCTCATATCCGTACCTTGTTATTAACATTCTTTTACCGCTATATGAAACCATTGGTAGAGGAAGGTCATATCTACATTGCTCAACCTCCTTTGTACCAAATCAAGAAGGGTAAATCCCATTGGTATGTATACTCTGATGCGGAATTAACTGCTAAGCTTGATGAAGTAGGCCGCGATGGTATCACTATCCAACGATACAAAGGTTTAGGTGAAATGAACCCTGAACAATTATGGGAAACTACTATGAACCCTGAAAATCGTACGATTTTACAAGTTAGCTTAGAAGATTCCATTGAAGCTGATAAAATCTTTACCGTTCTCATGGGCGATAAGGTAGAACCTCGTCGTAAATTTATTGAAGATAACGCAAAATACGTGCGTAATCTAGATTTGTAAGAGGTGCACCATGGCTGATAATCAAAATAATAACGTAGAGTTTACGTCTAACAAAGATCAACATCTAAAACGTACCCTGAAAGCGCGTCATATGAATATGATCGCTCTTGGCGGTGCTATCGGTACTGGCTTATTCGTTGCCGGTGGTGAAGTAGTAAGTACTGCAGGCCCTGGTGGTGCTCTTGTAGCTTACGGCCTCATTGGCCTCATGGTTTACTTCCTCATGACTTCTCTTGGGGAAATGGCTACTTACTTACCGATTCCTGGTTCCTTCGGGACTTATGCAAAACGCTATGTAGACCCTGCCTTTGGTTTTGCCTTAGGTTGGAACTACTGGTTTAACTGGGCTATTACCTTGGCTGCTGAAGTATTAGCAGGGGCGCTCATCATGAAATATTGGTTCCCTGATGTGCCTGCCATCGTATGGTCTGCTCTGTTCTTGCTCATTCTATTCGGCTTGAACTATTTATCGACTCGTTCCTTTGGTGAAAGTGAATATGTGTTCTCTAGCATCAAGGTTATTACTGTATTCGTATTCCTATTCTGTGGATCCATGCTCATTTTTGGCATTGGTGACACATCTCCAGGCTTTACGAACTGGACAATAGGGGAAGCGCCATTCGTAGGTGGCTGGGAATCCATCCTCGCTATCTTCATGGTAGCTGGTTTCTCCTTCCAAGGTACTGAACTTATTGGCGTAGCAGCTGGTGAAGCAGAAGACCCTGAAAAGAATGTGCCAAAAGCGATTAACTCTATCTTCTGGCGTATTCTATTGTTCTATATCGGTGCTTTCACAGTTATCGGTTTCTTGATTCCGTATACTGATCCAAATCTTTTGAATGCTAGTGTGGAAAACGTTTCTATTTCTCCATTTACACTCGTATTTGACCGCTTTGGTTTTGCCTTTGCTGCTAACTTCATCAATGCTATCATTTTAACGGCAGTACTCAGTGCTGGTAACTCTGGTCTATATTCTTCTACGCGTATGCTGTACGCACTCGCTAAAGAAGGTCAAGCACCTCAAATCTTTGCTAAGCTTAATAGCCGTGGCGTACCAGTGCCAGCGTTAATTTTAACTACAGCAATTGGTTTATTTGCATTCCTTACAAGCTTCATCGGCGAAGGTACTGCGTATACTTGGATTGTTAATATCTCCGGTCTTTGCGGCTTCATCGCATGGGTTGGTATCGCAGTATCTCACTATCGCTTCCGTCGTGCTTTCATTGCACAAGGCAGAGATCTTAGCGAATTGCCTTACAAAGCATGGTTATTCCCAGTAGGTCCAATCTTGGCGTTCATTCTTTGCGTCATCATCATCGCTGGTCAAAACTACTCTGCTTTCACAGGCGATACAATCGACTGGTACGGCGTATCCGTTGCGTACATTGGCTTGCCAATCTTCTTCGCAGTTTACCTAGGTTACAAATATATCAACAAAACTAAAGTTGTGCCGTTGAAAGAAGTTAACCTAGATCGTGACTTCGATAGATAACGAGGAGAGAATTATGATTATTACAACAACTTTTCATATTGAAAACAAACCTGTACAAGAGTACAAAGGTATTGTATTTGGTGAAGTAGTAGAAGGTCGTAACTTTGTTAAAGACTTCATGTCTGGTATTCGTGACATCGTTGGTGGCCGTAGTGGCAGCTATGAAGATTCTTTGATGAGTGCTCGCCAAGCAGCTCTCGATGAAATGTCTCAACGAGCTTCTAAATTGGGTGCTAATGCTATTATTGGCGTATCCTTCCAATACAGCACTGTAGGTGCACAAAACGGCATGCTCATGATTACATGCAATGGTACAGCTGTAGTAGTTTAATAGATGGTAGACTACGTTAGATATAACTGTTAATATAATCCTAAGGGAAATAAGTAAGTTGCAATGTATTCTTGTGACTAAAAAACAGCAGGCTTTAGTCCTGCTGTTTTTTATGTTACTTATTTATAATTAAATCCCCTAATCAATGTATAAGCTATATAGCTTTTACAAAGATCAGGGGATTTTTGTTAAGGAAATGAAGTTCCTAGTACATATTAGATTTTACAAATGTAGGTATATTTGTAATTATTTAATCTTGTACCAGCTAGCGTACATGACTGGTAGTACGATAAGTGTTAGCACCGTTGCCACTAGTAGGCCACCGCTGAAGGCGATGGCTAGTGGGCTCCAGAATACAGATCCCATGAGAGGAATCATGCCTAAAATCGCTGCGAGAGCGGTGAGCATGATAGGGCGGAAACGAAGTGTAGCGGAGTTGATAATCGCTTCACGAGGTTTTTGGCCTTCTGCCTTGTGGATTTCGATTTGGTCTAACAAGATAATGGAGTTACGAATGATCATACCCGATAGGGCGATGATACCTAGTATGGCCATAAAGCCTAATGGCGTTCTCGTAATATTCAGTGCTAATACGACACCGATGAGGCCTAGTGGGGCTGTGAGTAAAGCCATTATCATGAGGGCGATACGCTTCAATTGGAACATGAGGATTGTCATGATTACAAAGAGCATAATCGGCATTGGTTTTAATAATCTTTGTACTGCTGTTACGCTCTTTTCAGCAGCACCGTCTAGCTCAATGGTATAGCCTGTAGGCAAGGAATCGCGAATGTCTTGTAAGGATTTATAAACCTCTTTCGTTTTCGCATTGCCTAAGACGCCAGGTTTTACATTAGCATACACACTGATGGTAGGCATCATGTTACGGTGCCAAATAATACCATCCTCTTGCGTCATGGTAATGGTTGCAATTTGGTTAAGTGGTACGTAGGAACCATTGCCTGTTTGAATCGGTAAGGAGGATAGAGCACTTAAGTTATGTTGCTCATTATCTCCTAAACGGAATGTAACAGGAATTGTTTGATTACCTTCATAGTATTCCCCAGATTTAGTGCCAGACAATAAACTTTGCAAGTGTAAGGATACCGCATAGCTATCGATGCCGAGTAGGCGAGCCTTGTTAGGATCGATGTGAATGTTAGCTACTGGTTCTGTATCTGGCCAGTCAAAGGCTATATTCTGTAAATCCTTGTCACCTTGCATTTTGCTTTTTACTTGGTTTGCAATGTCTTTTACCACCTTTTGATCAGGACCTGCTACGCGGAGCATAACAGGATACTTAGATGGAGGCCCGATTTGTACAAACTGAGCATTTACAAGAGCTGATGGGAATTCTGTATTTAAGTAAGACGTTAATTCATTATATAGGTTATCTCGGTCCTCTAAGGATTTTGTAACGATTATATATTGTAAGAAATTGTTTCGTTGCAATTCAGGTTCCAAGGTGAGTACGAAACGAGGAGAACCTTGTCCAATATTGGATGAGAACGTTGCAATGCGTTCGTCCCCTTGCAAATGTTCATCGATGATCTTTGCTTGGTTAGCGGTGTACTCAATGGATGAGCTTTGAGGGAACTGCATGGACACGATAATTTCATTACGCGTTGATGACGGGAAGAATTCCTGTTTAATCAATGGTAGTGAAAGTAGAGAGAGTACGAATATGATTAAAGTAGCTAGTAATACTGCTTTGTGGTGACCTAGTGCCCAATGTAAAAGCTTTTCAAACTTTTCATAGAAGGTCACGCTTAGCTTGTGCATGATATGGTCTCGTTTAGTCCATTCTGATTCAGGTTTTGGTTCTTTGTTTTCGATGATTTTATAACCGAGAACAGGGCTGACGAGAACAGAAGCAAACCATGATAGGATGAGCGCCATAAATACAACGATGGATAGAGATTTTGTAAATTCTGCTACCATCCCTTCTGCTAGTGCTAATGGCAAGAAGCCTGCACAGGTAATAAGAGTACCAGATAGCATAGGGAACGCCGTCGATTGGTAAGCAAAGGTGGCCGCTTTAAAGTGTCCCCAACCTTCTTCGAGTTTAACGCTCATCATTTCTACAACGATGATGGCGTCGTCTACGAGTAGGCCTAGTGCTAAGATGAGGGCACCTAGGCTAACCTTGTGTAAGTAAATACCGTTTTCATACATCAAGATGAATGTCGTAGACACAACGACTGGAATGGTGAGGGCTACTACGACACCTGTTCGCAAGCCAAGGGATGCAAAGCTTACGAGCAATACGATGGCGATGGCTTCAAATAAGGATTGAGAAAAATCGCCAATGGATTCTTTAACAATGTGAGGCTGATTCGATACTTGACTGAGTTCGAGGCCTGCAGGAATGGTTTTCTTTAATTCCGCCAGTTTTTTATCGATAGCTTCACCGAATTCGATATTATTGCCCCCTGCATCCATAGAGATGGCAATGCCAATAGCTGGCTTACCTTCAAAGTAGAATTGAGGATTGCTAGGATCTTGATAGGTCATAGTTACATCAGCCATGTCGCCGAGTCGCAACGTTTGATTATTGATGCGGATTGGCATATCTTGTACCGCTTGAGGGCTATCAAATAGGCCATTAACGCGGAGATATACATTGTTTGTATCTGTCGTAATCATACCAGCTGGAACCATCATACTTTGCTGTTTGATAGCCGTTAATAGCTGTTGCGTGCTGACTTGATAAGATGCTAGCTTATCCTTGTTGATCGTTACATTAAGGGTTTGTTGTTGTACCCCAATGAGGCTGATTTTCTTAACATTAGGAACTGATAAAAGCTGACGCTTTAGGTCTTCTGCTTGTTGCCGCTTTTCTTCGTACGAATATTCATCACCACTGATAGCGTAAATGATGCCGTATACATCGTCGAATCGATCGTTGATGGTAGGACCTTGAACGCCTTGCGGCAGTGATTTCCATTCGTCGTTGATCATATTCCGCGCTTCTTCCCAAGCGGGACGAATTTTATCAGATGGCAAATCTTCTTTCAGATTAATATAAATTACCGATTTGCTGCCGTCTGTGAAAGATTTCGTATAATCCACGCCAGGTAGATCGCGCAATTTTTCTTCTAGTTTGTCCGTTACCTGGTCCGACATTTCTTGCGGGGAAGCCCCTGGCCAAGCAACGCCGACCACCATGGTGCGCATCGTAAAGTCCGGGTCCTCCATACGGCCCATTTGGGAGTACGAGAAGATACCAAAGGTGAGGAGCACAGCCATGAAGTAGTAGATAATGGACTTGTGTTTGAGAGCCCATTCGGCTAAGTTAAATTGTTTCATTGACTAACCGCCGTCCCTTCTTGTAACTGTTGGGTACCTGCGGTGATGACAATGTCGCCTTTAGCTAAGCCAGATGTGACGATAACTGAGTTTTGACCAAAATCGCCTGTTTTAATAGATACGAGATGAGCCTTTTTGTCGCGGATGATATAGACTGCATTATTGCCGTTCGAGTCTTTCACAAGAGCCGTCAACGGAATGGTGATATTGCTAGTATCTGTTGTAGTTAGATTTACGTTAACAGTCATACCTAGTTGTACTTCACTAGGTGCATTTTGTAAGGCGATTTTTACGGTATACGTTCTCGCCACAGGATCCGGAATTGGTGAAATCTCACGTACAACGCCTTGCACCTTTACATCTGGCAACGCCCAGAAGGTAATAGTAGCAGGGCTACCTACGTGAATTTTACTCAATTCTTGTTCCGGTAAAGCGATAACTGCTTCTGGATCGTGACCAGCCGCTAAGGTACCAATGCTTTGACCTGCTGCGACCACTTGGCCTGATTCAAGATTGAGAGCCGTTATAATGCCTGTATCTGGAGCCGTTAAGTTGGTATAGCTATTTTGATTGCTACTCAAATTGAGGCTTGCTTGAGCCTGTTGTAGTTGAGCAGCTGTCGCATTCAATTGGTTTTCCGCTTGGTCTAGTTGCAATTTACTAATTGCTTGTTGTGCATAGAGTTCGCGGTATCTGTTAGCATTGGTTTCTGCTAATTCGTAAGCCGATTGAGCTGCTTTTACGGCGCCTTCTGCATTTTGCATTTGTGCTACCGTATCAGAACCGTTGATTTGAGCAATCACTTGTCCTGCTTCTACTACATCACCAACATTAACAAATTTGTTGATAACGCGGCCTCCAATTTGAAAGGCTAGTTTAGTTTCCGTCTTATTGTGGATGGTGCCTGCATAACCAGCACTGGTAGTGCCTGATTCTTCACCGATGGTGATGGTGCGCACCTTGAGGCTTGTATCCTCAGGTGACTTTTCTGATCCACAACCACTTATGACGGCAGTTCCTATTAATAGGGCCCCTATGGTTGCTATGACTCTTGGATTCATAGAATCTCTCCTTTTACTACCACACATAAGCCCTATGAAAGCTGCAACATATTCGTTACAACTAAACATCATAGGACTTTTATTGTTAGCATATTTCTAAATACATACACAAGATAAGGAAATAGAAATACTATTCTACTTATATATTTTATACAATTTAATAATACTATATTTAAATATATAATTCTACCCTTTATGCGGAATATAAAAGAATTATATACTTATTTGACATATTTATTAGTATATTTTGAACATATGCCTTTTTATTTTAAAATCATAGGTTGTTAGGTTGTTAGGTTGTTAGGTTGTTAGTAATAAAAAAGTGAGTCCTCTTTAGAGAACTCACTCTTTTACACATGTTTATAAGCTTTTATATACTGTTTGTTATCTTATTACCCTAAATTATTAAGGCTTAATTATCTTTAAATACCCTTAATTATTAAGGTTTAATCGTTAATAATAGTAAGCTAGTAGATCTTATTATTTTTCTTCTTCTTGTTCTACAATAGGTTCTTCATAGGTAACAAGGATTTTGTCGATACGGGTATTGTCCATATCGATGACTTCAAAGGTATAGCCATTCCATTTTGCCTTGTCTAGTTCTTTTGGAATGCGACCGAAGAGCAGATTCAAAAGACCGCCCATAGTTTTGTACAAGTCATCTTCTTCGCCTGGTAATTCTTCATCGATGTGGAAGAATTCTTTAAATTCATCTACGTCGAGTAGACCGTCTACGAGCCATGCACCATCGCGTTCGATGATTTTATTTTCTTCTTCTTTGATTTCGTCTTCACCAGAAGGCATGAGGCCTACGATTTCCTCCATGATGTCATGCAAGGTTACGAGACCAGTGAAACCGCCGTACTCATCGAGGATAATGGACTCGTGAACGCCTTCAGTACGAAGTACGTTCAATAACTTCATGAGTGGAATGGATTCTGGAACGAGGACAGGTTCCTTGAGACAAGACTTGATAATATCTTGAATGGAACTTTCACTAGGACGTTGCATAATTTGAACTAATACGTCAGATACGGTAACGAGACCATTGAGTTCGTCCAAGGAATCGGTGCCAACAGGAATGCGATAATGGTTGGCATTTTTAAGGACATCCATGATTTCGTCCTCAGTGCCGTTTAGGTCGATCCATTTGAGCTGTGTACGCGGCGTCATCACGTCGCCAGCGTTCATATCTGCAAGGTGGAAGATATTTTCTACGAGAATGGGTTCCTCTTCTTCGTAAGCACCCATAGCAACGCCTTCGGTGAGCATCTTGTTGATTTCAGACTCTGTAACAGGAGCCTCTTCTTTCACAGTCACGCCTAGTAATTTTAAGAGGAATTCTGTGGAAACGCCGAGGAAGCTAACGATTGGCTTTAAGGCTACAGACAACCAATAAATCGGTTTTGCTACGACTACGGCGATATTTTCAGGACTATTTAAGGCCAAACGTTTCGGTACGAGCTCGCCAATAACGAGGGATAAATAGGTGATAACCGTAACGATGAGTAAGGAGCTAATAGATGCTGCATAGGGCTCAATACTTGGAATATTAGCTACTAAAATCTCTTCTAATGGACCAGAGAAGGTCGCACCAGAATACAAACCAGTTAAAATACCAACGAGGGTAATACCAATTTGAATAGTAGAAAACATATTATTAGGATTTTCTGCTAATTCAAAGGCCTTTTTAGCACGCTCGTTGCCTGCCTCTGCCATTTCTTCGAGTTTACGTTTTTTAGCATTGACGATGGCTAATTCCGTCATGGAGAATAAGCCATTGGCGATGATTAATACGACGATAATTATAAAATCTAAGGTCAGATCACTGTCCATGTAAGTAGACACTCCTTTTTAATGACATATCATTCTGCACATGAGAATATTGAAATATTACTCTTTAGTATACCATATTAACATCAATAAATGTTTGACACAATAAAAGCACCCAAAAGGGTGCTTTTGGTATATACTATAGGTGTTACCGCCCCAAACTGGTAACAGGAAGGGGGTGTATTAAAATGCTCGAAATATTTATTTCCTTCACAGTATCTATCGTAGCAAGTATAATTGGATATTATATTTGCAAGTGGCTAGATAGATATTAGGCCGGTAACTAGCACAAAAAGAGGAGGGCTGCCACCCTCCTCTTTTGTTTTGCATGCATTAAAATGCTAGCAAAATATTTATTTCCTTTATCTATAATTATATTACACAATTTAGTATTATTTGTAAATAGTATTATATGCATATACAATAGTTGATATAACTAGATATTACTTAATATTACTTAATATATTACGATTGATATAAGGTAGAAAATAGACATATGACAAGTGAACAGGAATGGGAACAGGTTTTACAAATAAAAACAGCAGGCCGCGATGATAGTCGGTCTGATACGGAGCATCATCCGTACGAGCCGACCGATTATTGCGTTCTAGAGCGGTTGGCGAACAGCGGTCATATTCGCAAGAAACATACTCTCATCGATTATGGCAGTGGCAAGGGTCGTGTTAGCATTTTTATGGCTTACCAAACGGGCTGTCATTCCATCGGTATCGAATATGATGAACGATTATATGAAAAGGCTCTTATCAATAGTGAAAGCCTAGCAGCGCGCAATCGGGTGAGTTTTGTACACGGTGATGCGGCGCTCTATGAATTGCCAGCTCAAGCAGATCGATGCTTTTTCTTTAATCCCTTTGCGCTCCATACGATTAAGCGTGTATTAGGAAATATCTTTGATTCTCTGTATCATCATCCGCGTGAAATCAAATTATTTTTCTACTATGTTAACGAAGAGGTAGAAAACTTCTTAAATAACCATGTGCGACTCGAACAAGAAGAACCTATCGATTGCAGCGATCTTTTTGAAGATAAGGATGTAAAGGAGCGAATTCTCGTCTATTCGGTTAATCTATTTTAAATAACTACACCTAGATTTAATGATTCTTTAGTAAACCTCGATTTGAATGACCCTTTAATAGTACTAATTTACAGTACCAAGGATTGTTTGAATCGAGGTTTTTATTTTAATTTTTATTCTAATTTTATGGGGCTTTCACCTATATTATTAAGGAAAAAGCCTATAAATTCTGCTATAATAATATATTAGAGATTATAAAATCAATTCATTTTTTACAGTTCTATACATTGATTCGTATGCGCTATAGTAGCGGGTAGGGATGAGTGTATTGAATACAGGAGGTACGCATGGAACTCATCGATACAGTATTGATTGAACGCATTCGCAAGGCCTTAATTAAACGTTACGACCGAGATCAACAAATTCAACAAATGATTGAAGAAATCGGCGCCGAAGAAGGCCTTAATGAGTCTGAACTGGCTATCGTTTACCAAGCCTATTTAGAGGTAAAGGAACGAGTATACTATACATCTACTCTCGTTGATTTGTGGAACCAAATAGAAGAGGTTCAAAAACGGATGTCCTTGTTGCATACCTACGAATCTCTTGAGCAAGATTTGTTTGGTGATGTACTTGGCGACGATAAGGAAGATATCATTCTGTCCGATACGTCGTATCTTGGCAAGGGTGCTAGTCATAACGACGACGTGTACGCTATGGAACAGGTGCAATTATCCGATGTGCCAGTGCAACATGATTCCACAGTGGGCATGAACCACATTAAATTGAACGAATTGAACTCTATGGGTGGCCTTTTCACAGGCTCTGGTGAAAGCTCCGTTAAGGAAATCGTTGATCTTGAGGATGCGACTATTGAGCACCTTGATGTAAATCCACTAGACGGCGTTGAAAGCTTAGAAGTTCATCATTTAGACGAGGAAAATCCTTTTGATAATGATGATTTAGAAGCAATTTTATCATCTAAGAACAAAGATAAAAAATCTAAAAAAGATAAGAAATTAGAGGAAGAAGATGTATTGGATGAAGAGGATATGTCCTCTATTGATCCATATACAGCGGTAAATGCATTGTTATTTGGTAAAGCTGGTTTAGAGTCTGATAAAGCAAATAAGAAGCTAGAAAAGATTCTTAAAAAGCAATTGAAACGCGTTGATGATGAATGGGCGCGGATTAACGGCTCTGACGTAAAGAAATCCAAGGACGAAAAAAAATCTAAAGAAGATAAGAAATCTAAAGAAGATAAGAAATTTAAAGAAGATAAAAAGTCTAAAGAGGATAAAAAGTCCAAGGAAGATAAAAAAGAGAAAAAACAGAAAAAGTCCAAGGAAGAAAAACAGGCTAAGGACGAAGAAAAGTTAAAGAAAAAGAAAGATAAGGCTGAAAAGAAGCTTAAAGTCTTGAATGATAAGTTAAAAACAGTATTTTTGGCGGATACTTTCAAGAAAAAAGATAAGAAGAAAGATAAGAAAAAGGATAAAAAGTCTGAAAAGGATAGATCCGAAAAAAAGCAGAAACGATAGTTTCCGTATGGAATAGTAAGGCCCATAAAAAGGCTCAGGAGAGTACTAATGCTGAAAAATCAGCCAGTGCTGGGACTATCGACCGCGGATGTGGTAAATGCAAGCGATGTAAGGGACCTAAGTGTAAAAAGTATTAGAAATAGCAAAAGGGTTAATTAAAATGTCTAGTTCTAGTTTTAAGTATAGAGATTTTTTTAATGGCGATACCGTTATGGTTATAGTCCCTCATGAAGATGATGAAATTAATGTGGCTGGAGCGACCATATATGGGGCTATTAAAGAGGGCTTACATGTCTTTTTAGTGTATGTTACAAATGGAGATTTTCAATATAAGGCAGATATTCGTTATAAAGAGGTCAAAAGAATGGCTAGTATAATGAGTTTACCAATGGAAAATATTCATTTTTTGGGGTTTCCCGATAATAGTGGTAAAGAATTATTAGCTACTAGAGATAGGGTTTTCGTAAATCATGCTGGTTTTAGTGAAACTCATGGTTCCTATGGTATTATTGATTATCCTACACAGTATATGGGAGGACCTTTATCATATACTTACAATAATTTGGTTTTGGCTATAAAAGATATTATAGAACGATTTAAACCAAGTACTATTATTGCTATTGATGAGGATGTACATGTTGATCATCAATTAACATCTATCGCTGTAGAAGAATCAATTTGTAAAGTTGTCAAAGAAAATAGTAATTATACACCAAAGGTACTAAAATCCTTTGCCTATGATACTGATTTTGAATCTATCAATGATTATTATGCTATGCATTTACAATCTACTGTTCAAAATAGAGCTTGGATAGTTGCTGATTTTCTTAGCACAAATAATCCAATGTTGTTATGGGAGGATAGGATTAGGATTCCTGTACCTCCTGATTGTCGTTCTTTATCATTGGTTGGAAATCCTATGTTTAGAGCATTAGGTGCGCATATGTCACAGTCGTCATATAAACATGGTCCTAAATTAATTAATGGGGATCAAATATTTTGGCAGCGTAGGACAGATAATTTAGTGTTACATGCAACGGTAACGGCTACATCGGGGAATATTAGTAAAATTAATGATTTTTTGCGCTATGATTCATATGATGTGACTAAAAAAATTGCAAATCCAGAGGATTATACATGGATTCCAGATGATACAGATCAGGAATCGACGGTTACTATTCGTTTTGATGAGCCCACAGAAATTAAATACATTAACTGGTTTGAAAATGTATGGTTTTCAAATGATATAGGACATGCTTTGCAAGGTACTACTATTAAAACGAGTACAGGGTTAGAAATTAATATACCTCCATACTATTATCCTCACTTTGAAGCATTCCCATATATAAAAAAATATGTATTTGAGCAACCTATCACGATAGATTGGATTTCTTTTACCGTTATGAAGCCAAAAGGTGTAATGGCTGGTATTAGTGAAATAGAAATCTATCCTCCTAATAATCAGTTTCCAACTTATTGCCATATAGTATGTAATGAGCAATTTGCTTATGATTGGATTGTGTATTCTGGTGAAAGATTGCCATCTATCAGCGTGTATTGTGATTCTGTTATGGATAATAAAGATTTTAAATTTTCTATAGATGGTAAAAATATAGATTATAAATTAATGATAGAAATATTACCTACACTTATTAAAAATAAATCTATTATTATCCGTTATGGTAATTATCAGATATATCATGAGATAGTATTAAAACAAGGCAATCATTGGGACTATATAATTAGAAAATGTATAAACATATATAATAAAATCTCTTATTTTTTACATAAATCAAAATATAGAATTGGTTTTAATTTAGCTCAAAAGTATAGATATAAAGGGTTTTAGAATGACTGAAAATAAAGGCTTTCTCAATATTATGGATAGTTCCGTGTGGGGTGGGATGGAGCAATATGTATATGATATGAGTGAAGAGCTACAACGACAAGGTGTCGCCCCTTTTGTATTAACTGATATGGGAAATCCAAATTTTATTAATAGATATGGCGAAGTAGCTACTGTTTTAACTATTAAATTAAGTAAAAATAGCAGATATTTGTATGCTAATACAGTGGCAAAATATATACATGAAAATAATATAGATACTATTTTATGTCATACAGGTAAATTTATATTATTTGCGCTATTATTGAAAAAATTAACAGGAGTTAAGGTTTTATTCTTTAAACATAATGTGCTTCCTGCTAAAACTGATATATATCATAGATGGATTCAAAATCAAGTAGATAGCTTTGTTTGTGTATCTAAATGTGTGTATGATGCACAAGTAGTGAAGGAAAAGCAAGAAAAGTATCATCTTGTGTATAATGGCATTAATACACATAGGTTCCCAAAAGTTGAAGTAGAACAGTCTCAGAATGGTATTTTTATAGTTGGTTATGCAGGTAGAATTTCTATTGATAAAGGTATAATGGAATTATTAGGTGCTATTAAAATTCTTCATGAACAAGGTAAAAATGTAGAATTGCATATGTGTGGTGGTGTATCGGAGAATACGTTGAGCCAAATTGATGAATATATCAAATCTAACCATATGAAAACCTATGTAAAGAATTTGGGCTTTAAAAAAGATGTAAATCAGTTCTATCGATTCATTGACTGTTTAGTGGTTCCATCAAAGATCCAGGAGGCATTTGGTCTCGTTATTTGTGAAGCTATGTACTGTAATACACCTGTTATTACAAGTACATCTGGTGCTCAAGAGGAAATTATCACCCATGGTGAAGATGGTTTATTGTTAGATACCGTAACAGATACGACTATTGCTAATGCTATTGTATATTTAATGGATAATCCAGCAGAATACGAAAAAATTAGAAAAAAGGGTTATCATCGTGTAGAATCTACTTTTACTATTGAAAACATGGTATCATCTATTAAAAGTTTATAGCCATATAAAGAAATATCTAATAATTTGAAGGGAATTTATGAGTACAATTACGGCTATTATCTTAGCTCGCAACGAAGAAAAACATATTGTAGATTGTATTAAAAGTATTCAATTTGCTGATGAAATATTAGTTATTGATGATGGAAGTACAGATCAAACGGTACCTCTTGCTACTAACTTGGGGGCTAAAGTTATACCACATCCTCTGAATGGAGATTGGTCACAACAACGGAGATTTGGTATATCTCAAGCACATTGTGAATGGATTCTATTTATAGATTCGGATGAGCGTGTATCTCCTCAATTAGCAAAATCAATTCAAGAATCTATTAAAGGAGAGCCAAAGGCCTATTGGCTACGAAGATATAATTTATTCCATCACAATCCAGCTACGCATGGCGTAGTAAGACCTGATAAGGTTTTGAGATTAATGCCTCGTGAAGGGGCTACAGTGGAGGGGGCAGTCCATGAGACTTTTATTAGTCCTTATCCTCAAGCTACATTAGAAGGTAAATTGTATCATTACACTTATGATAACTGGCATCAGTTCTTTGAAAAGTTCAATAAATACACTACAGCAGCGGCCAACAAGTACAAGGAACAAGGGAAATCTTGTAGTTTTTTAGGGGATATTATATTGCGTCCAACATGGGCATTTTTTAAGATATATATTTTGCAAGGTGGCATATTAGATGGAAAAATAGGTTTTCTATTATCTATCTACCATATGATGTACACCATGACGAAATATGTAAAATTATATTATTTAAACAAATCTAATGGGCAATTATAATCAGTAATTTAGTATAGTAGATTACTATGGGGAATTATTGTTCTTGACGTAGATATGGAAGTATGAATGAGTGAACAATTTTTTCTATCCCTACAACAAAATATAAAACTAATGCTTTGGGCTCCTATATTGAGCACCATCTTTCGAATCATATTCATGATTGTGTATAATCCTTACCCTACATGGAAGGGACGCTGGAAATCTGTATTAGGTTCATTGCGTTACGGCTTTTGGTGGGGCATGGATTTTGATGCTTATGTATTCTTACTACCCTTAGTATTGGTGACGCTCCCTGCATTATTATTTGATGGGTATCATCAAATAGAAGATACTGTACGGTTAGTGGGATTAACCATTTATTCCTGTATACTTTACGCAGCTTTTGCAGGGAAAATGATTTTTTATAAGCATTTCCATGATACGTATAACTATATGGTTCATTATGGAAATCATGCAGAGAAACGTAATTTGATTGATGTATTCTTTAATCAAGATCGAGGAATTCTCGTCATTTTAGGATTGATTCCTATTACGTTTATATCTTGGTACATGGGAGATTTCTTCTTATCCTTGCCATCTATACCTTATCCAACTATTGAAGGAACTTGGCCTACTGTAGCTTGGAATATAGGTCTTGTGGCTGCCTCTGTTTTGGGGTTTTATTGGTTCCGCTATGGTGGAACCTTATCTCATGATGATAAACCAGAATGGGATACGATTCCTACAGTGGTAAAAGAGGATATATTCTTTGCTCGTGCTACAGTGCCAGATCTATGTGCCTTAGAAACGGTGCTAAAACATCCCCTTCGTGATGAATATACCGCATCTGCTGAGGACATTGAGGACGCGATTCACCGTATTGTTCCTAAGGAATATAAAGATTCTTGGCAGGATTTGAATACACCGCTTCATGCATTCAAGCGCGTTGCCTCAGGTCCTCGTATTGATAAACCACAACATATATTCTTTATTGTTGGTGAAAGTATCCCACAATGGTCTCTTGATAAACCTTATAAGGAACTTAATATATGTCCTGGTTTATGGGATTTTAAAGATAATCCACATACGACACAAGTACCTAATTTCTTGCCTGCCGGTAATGTATCTCGTCCATCTATTGTGAGTTTGTTATCTGGTGTCTATGATGCGGGTATGGAAATCAATGAACGGGAAGCATTTTGGCATGAACCATTGCCGACTTCTTTGGCATTTCAAATGAAGCGTTTAGGTTATGATACGATTTATTGGTATGGTGGCAATGCATCGTATGGTAACTTTAATCACTTTGGTAAGGCTCAAGGTTTTGACCGCGTAGAAAGTGCTTCTGTTTTTTGTGGCCCCGATGCACCTAAGACTTGGGTAGGCGTTTATGACCATGTATTTTTAGAACATATTGAAAAGAAAATCAAATCTTTAGAATATCCTACATTCCATTTTATTTATACTACATCCAATCATGGTCCTTATAAAATGGAGGATTCCTTATTAGATTATGATCCTGAACAGGTGATGCCAAACCTTGGAGATGATTTAAAATCCAACAAGAAACGAAATAAGGAATTGGCTACCTATCGCTATAGTGATAAGGCGATTTTTAACTTTGTTAATGCTATGAAAGAGGTATTTCCTGATAGTTTATTCGTTGTCACTGGTGACCACTCTAATCTATTTGGCTCTTTGAATAATACATCCTTAATTCAACGAGACTATACTTTGCGCGATACATTCTGTACGGTAGGGCTGTTACAACACCCTGCTTTTACCAAGGATATGATTACGGCGCCAATTGGCACGCATATGAGCCTCATGCCTACCATTATTGAATCCATTGCACCAAAGGGTTTCGAATATTATTCCATCGTACCGTCCTTGTTTGATGAACAGCCAGATACATTAGTTACACCATATCAATGGATTACGCCTCATATGATGGGCGATGTTCGTATGAATTATGGTGAAAGTAACATACCGTCCTATAAACCGGTTGAGCCAATTCGCCCTATTAATAATCATGGAGATGATGCGCGAGATTGGACAATGTTGACCATGTGGTTCATTAACCACGAAAAGACATTGTTTTCTAAAAAATAGATGAAAAATAACTGCATATATGATTAAATATATATAGTTAATTACAGTATATATTTAAAGGAGGGTATCTATGTCGATACTGAATGTAGTAGGCGCCAAAGTTTGGGGCGGCGGAGAGCAATATGTATATGATATGTGCGACGAACTACATAGACGACATATACCCTCTTTTGTTTTGCTTGATAATTCTAATCATGAATTACAAGAACGATTTGAGCAAGTAGCAGATGTTTTAACAGGGAATCTTTATTCCTGTAAAGGATTTACATCGATTTTATCTATTGCTAGAAAAATAAAAGAACAGGGCATTACCGTTATTCAATGTCACTCTGGAAAATATATTTTATTATGTATTGCATTAAAGCGTTTAACGGGTGCTAAACTTGTATTCTATAAACACAATGTGGTGAAAGCGAAAACTGATCTGTATCATCGTTGGATACAGTCTCAAGTTGATGCTTTTATATGCGTGTCTAAAAAGGTGTATGATGCTCAAATTATTCCAAGCATAGCTAGTAAGTATCATCTTATTTATAATGGCATTAATACACATCGTTTTCCGGTACTTTCTGATAGTAATAGCGGTATTTCTAATAAGCCATTTATCGTTGGTTATGCGGGGCGAATCATTGAAAATAAAGGTATTTTTGAATTATTAGATGCTATTAGAGTGATTCATACCAACATGGATGATATTCGTTTAGTTATATGTGGTGATGGTAAGCCCTCAGATATTGAACGAATGAATCAGTATATCAATCAGCATCAGATGGCAGAATATGTGCAGTATGTGGGCTTTCAAAAGGATATGAATAAATGGTATCGTTCTATCCATTGTTTAGTAGCACCATCTAAGGTGCAGGAGGCCTTTGGTCTCGTATTATGTGAGTCTATGTATTGTAAGGTTCCCGTTATAACAAGTACATCGGGGGCGCAAGCAGAAATTATTGAGAATGGTATATCTGGTGTTCTTATAGAAACGATTAATAGTGAATCTATTGTTAGGGCTATTCAAGGCCTTATGAATAATGATGCGGTTCGAACATCAATAATTGAACAGGGGTATACACGTGTGGAGTCTACTTTCACTATTTCTAAGATGGTTGATTCTATAGATAAGATAGTTCGTAATTTGAGGTGATAAGGTGTTACAGTATATACAAAATCAATGGGCGAAAGGTCGAAAGATATATGGTAAGCGTAGTTGGAGAGAAACTCGTCGCGTCGTATTACATACAGTTCGCTCTATGGTGCGTCGTCAGCAAATGAATCGCTTAGAAAACTATTTTGCTAATTATAAGTCAGATCCAGAGCTATTACATCGTCAAATTGGTTTATATGAATTGATGACGCGTATATTTTTCTATAAAGATTCTACAGCTACAGAACGACTAGATGGCATTATTAATCACTTTGATTACATACAAAATATATTTACTGATGAAGCTATTCAGTCTATGTATTCCATCGATAAAGACAATTTATTAGATGATGTTAGTCGCATTAAACGGGGTATTGTTGTATGGCAATCGGAAGAGCTCGATATGAAAGCTCAATTATATTATGGTGCAGGGCAGCGTAAAGAAGGTCTACTAACATTATTATTAACTTTGGAAAATCAAGGTGTATATCACGCTAACTTCCGCTTTGGGAAAGGCTTTAATGGGGAGCCTGCCATGTGGATAGGTACTGTTCAAGGTTATAAAGATGGCCTTGATAATGCTAAAACAGTTACTAAGAAAATGTTTGGGTATCGACCAAAAAACTTTATAATGTTCCTCTTGCGTCATATAGCAGTTATTTGTAAGGTAGAATCTATCTATGCTGTATCTGATGAAGGTTTTTATGCTAATACACATTTAGTTCGCGGTCATCGTGCTAAAGTTGCTGAGTTAAATCCATTATGGGAGGAGTCTGGTGGTGTTGTATGCAGTGATAAGCGGTTCTTCAAAATTCCATTAGAAGAATACCGTAAACCAATTGAGGAAATTAAATCACAGAAGCGAAGTCAATACCGAAAGCGATACGATTTGTTAGATCAATATCAAGAGGAAGTACAAGAAAATTTAAAACCATATCTAAAGTAGGGGACATATAGGGGAAAATATGAATAAAGGGGATATTGTCACACAACGTCAATCTAATATTGAGTTGTTAAGAGTGATTAGTATGTTTTGGGTATTATTGGGGCACTATTACGTATTAAGTGAGTATTCAACGGTAGATACTATATCTTTTAACTGGATAGGAATGCAGTTTTTAGGTGCGTGGAGTAAGGTAGCAGTTGATATCTTTGTTATTATTACAGGGTACTTTCTTGTTAATCAAAACTTCAGGTGGAACAAAGTTTTAAAATTATTATCTTGTACATATTTTTGGGGGATTGCTGTTTTAATTTTTGCCTTATGTTTAGGCATATCGGTAAAAACAGATTATATTTATAAGTCTTTGTTTCCACTAACACCATTAAACTGGTTTGCTCGGTCTTATTTATTGCTTTATATATCAATACCATTATTTAATAAATTGATTGTTAAGGTTAATCAAATACAACTAGGTCTCATTATAGTAGGGTTAACAACATTGTTTTATACAATACCTACTTTAATTAGTACCTTTATAAGTGGTGGTGGATATTTAACATCGTATTTTACATTCGCCACTATGTATATGATTGGTGCATATATTCAAAAATACGGTAATTTTAAATTAGATAAGATATCTATATATGTTGGTATTGCTAGTTTTTTTCTTATCATAGGATCTATTATATGGAATGACTATCATATATCTGCACAAGTAGATATTATGTATCTAGCCCATAAGGGAAATTCTATTGTAGGATTACTTGCTGCTATCGGTATATTTACGTTTTTCAAGAACTTAACATGTAAATATAATAGGTGGATTAATATCTTGGCATCGACTACATTTGCTGTGTATTTGATTCATAATAATCCTATAATTAGCGATTGGCTTTGGAATACTGTAGTGTGTGCTGACAAGTATCTTGAATCATCATTCTTTCTTTTACATATGTTAGGGGTAACAACATTAATATTTGGAGTATGTGCTATTCTTGAATTAATACGATTGAGAATAGCTAAATACTACAATAATATTATGTTGAGGTAAGGTTGAAAGTATGAAATCTTGGATTATTAAATATTCTGAATTGATACTGACCATATTGATTTCAGTTATGATTTGTACGACACGATCGTCTATGGCTTTTGGCAACTTGATGTATAGTCTCATTATTTTGATGACCTTAGTAACTTGTTGGTATAGACGACATGAAATCTCTGTACCACAGTCCATACGCCAATATGGATGGGCCTATGTAGGCATGTTACTATGCGTATTACCGTCAGCATTAATCAGCAATGATATAGCGGTGACTACTAAATATTTCTTTAATATTTGGGTTTGGAAGGTATTAGTTATCGTACCAATTCTGTTATTTATTAAAAGTTCCCACAAATTATACGCCATATTATCAGTATTCTTTGTATATATGGGTATCGATGCTTTATCTGCTTTCGCACAGTATCTATTGGGCTATAATTTAGGTCCAGGAGGTCGTGCAGGTGGTGTCATCAATGGCTCTATGATGGGGCTAGCCATGTTGTTAACATTGGCCTTTCCATTGGCTTTAATTGCTGCTTATGATAAAGCATTTCCTTCATATGTAAGAAAATCAGCTGTATTCTCTTTATTTGGTATGTTATTGGGGATGTGGGGAAATCAAAGCCGTGGTTCTTGGTTATTTAATGGTCTTAGCGGTATACTCATAACATTGCGCTATTGCTTTATTAATATTCGCTATATATTGGTATTGCTTGTAGCTGTTATAGGTATAGGCTATGTGTTTACTAGTAATCAATCTTATATGGAGCGTTTAGAAAGTACTTTTAATATAACTACTGATGGATCAAATTTAGGCCGTATTTATGTATGGGAATCCGATAAGCAAATGATTTTGGATAATCCAATTATAGGTGTTGGTCCTGGCTTATGGGGCAAAAAATATGTAGAACAATATCAATTAAAAGAGGAAACGCAAAACTTAGGCCATTCCCATAATAATATGCTACAAATAGCTTCTGAATCTGGCATATTAGGTCTCATTGGTTTTTTGGGATTCTCTATTTTTGTAATCTGTAAATCTCTGAAAAATTATATTAGAACGAGAAACACTTATGATTTATTAATTCTTGTAGGTTTTATAAGTTACTTATTCCTATTTGGGTCTGTTGACTATACGTGGGGAAATTCATCTGGAATTCGCATATTTTGGATTGTTATGGGGATTATGATTCAATTGAGAGATAATTGAGAATTATATGAGTATTCTATTGAGATTTAAAGGTGTGTTTAATTAGTTTTTATGAGAAATTTATTCCTCGTTTAACTAAGATTGAAAATATATAAAACTACATAAAAGATAGTTAAAATCTATGTTTTTTCATAGTTTTAGACATTTGAATATGATACAATATAAGTAATTATTGGTACATTGTATTCGTATGATAGAGAGGTTGTTTTCTTTAAAAGTAATTGAGAAAACAACCTCTTTTTTTAAAATTGGGGTATTAGTATGAATCGTTCTGAATGTAATAATAACAATAAGTTACTCATTAGTAAGATTATAGTACTTATAGCAGATTATATTGCGATTGTTTTGGGGACATTAGCAGCTTATTATCTACGAGTAAATTTACAAATCTTACCAGTAAGTGAACACTTCAAAGTCGATGAAATTTACGTATATGGTATTGTACCCATTGTCTTTTTATCTATATTGTTACTTAATAATGCGTATTCAATCGTAGCACCATATTGGGATACAATGAAAAATTTATTCCGTAGTATTACTATTGGTGTAGTTGTATCTATTGTGCTCATGTACACAGGACATGTAATTAATGATGTATCCCGTCTATTTGTAGCCTTTGCTTATATATTTATGCTACTCTTTATCTTTAGCGGTCGTTTTATTGTAGGCAAGATTCTTTCTAAGGTAGGATACTTAACGATACCAGTTCTCTTAGTTGGTGCAGGTAAAACAGCAGAGCTCGTTAAGAAATCGTTAGATCGTATGCCGATTGCTACGTACAAGATTATTGGTTATGTAGATGATAATCCTAAATCCTCTACTATTGCTAAAGAATATCCATGTCTTGGAGTTTTTTCTGATGTTGAAAGAGTTATTAAAGATACAGGTGTACAAACAGTCCTTATATGTGCACCAGGGTTAGAACCTAAAAAGTTAGTATCTTTGATCAATCGATTACAATTATTGGTAAAACGAGTAGCCTTTGTGCCTGAGTTATTTGGCTTACCTACAAGCAATATTACGGCTCGTGGCATGATGGAAGAGCAAGCCGTTGTATTGCGTGTACAAAATAACTTGGCTCGCAAGTCTAATCGTATTATGAAGCGCATCTTTGATATTGTAGCTACCGTATGTGGAGGCATCTTAATTTTGCCTATTCTAGCCATTGTAGCTCTATTGATTTATCTAGATTCTCCAGGACCAGTTGTATTTGGTCACAAGCGCGTTGGCCAAGGTGGGAAAGAATTCCCATGCTATAAATTCCGCTCCATGGTGCCGAATGCACAAGAGGCATTAGAGGTATATTTGAAAGAAAACCCTGCAGCCCGTGAGGAATGGGAACGAGATTTCAAATTAAAAGATGATCCTCGTGTTACTCGTATTGGTAAATTCCTTCGCAAAACAAGCCTTGATGAATTGCCACAATTGTGGAATGTTCTCGTTGGTGATATGAGCCTCGTAGGTCCTCGTCCTATCGTGCGTGATGAAATCGTAAAATACGGCGACTATATCAACGACTTTTACCTTGTACCACCAGGAATTACTGGTGTATGGCAAGTTAGCGGTCGTAGCGATACTACCTATGAAGAGCGTGTATTAATGGACTCTTGGTATGTTCATAACTGGTCCGTGTGGATTGATATTGTATATCTTTTGAAAACTGTGTTGGCTGTCGTTAAATCGAAAGGGGCCTATTAGTTGATATTATGAGGGATAGTAGTTTTGATATTATGAAGGGAATTGCAATTTTACTTGTTGTTTTGGGACATTCTGTTCCAGACCAAGCAAGTGCTAGTGGCATTGCTAGTTATCCTTTATATTTGATGCGCACTATAATTTATAGCTTCCATATGCCTGTCTTTTTCTTTGTAGCAGGCTATTTTATGCATATACCTTTGAAAGAGGGATATCATAAATTTATAAAAGATAAAAGTATACGGTTAATGGTTCCTTATTTCACTGTTGGTTTATTGTATTTTCCCTTCAAATTAGCTTTATCAAAGTTTGCAAATCAGCAAATAAATCCACAAGATATATGGAAAATATTAATAGGTATTAATCCTGATGGAGAATTATGGTTCTTATATTGTTTGTTCTTTATTTCAATCATTATTGCCTTATTGGTTAAACGTGTACATTTAGGTTTACTTATTGTATCTTTTATCATTGGAATGCTATCTGATGTATTGAATATCTTTTCTGTAGCTATGGTATCTAAGATATTGTACTTCCAATTCTTCTATATCTTAGGATTATACATAAAAAAATATGGACTATTGGATTATATGAAATCTACAGGAATAGCTTTTACATCTATGGTGATTTTCAGTGTAGGTAATTATGCATTACTACATGATATTAATGTGTTTAAAATACTTACCCTTATAACAGCAGTATCGGGGATTACTATTACATATTATATAGCTAATCAAATTTCATCTAGAATTGGCTTATATAAAACACTTTTGGTCTTTTTAGGTACAGTCTCCATGGATATTTATATCTTTAGTGATATTGTTAAAATTCCATTTAGAATTGTACTTTGGTCTAAACTAGGATGGTATTATGAAGCTTTTATTGTTTGCTTCTTAGCATCTACAATTCTATCTATCTTGATAGGTTATATTTTAAGAAAAAATCATTATTCACGATTGCTATGTCTTGGTATGAAAAAATAAGGATATAGATATGAAAAAACAATTTGATTATTTAGTAGTTGGGGCAGGCCCATTCGGTGCTGTTTTTGCTCATGAGGCACACAAGCGTGGTAAATCTGTACTTGTTATCGATCGCCGTAATCATATAGCAGGTAATTTGTACTGTGAAAGCAAAGACGATATTAATATTCATGTGTATGGAGCCCATATTTTCCATACGTCTTTGAAGCATGTGTGGGATTATGTGAATCAATTTGCTGAGTTCAATCATTATGTAAATAGCCCTGTAGCGAACTATAAAGGTGAAATGTATAATTTGCCTTTTAATATGAATACCTTCTCCAAAATGTGGAATATTCGAACTCCTAAAGAGGCACAGGACATCATTACCAAACAACGATCTGCTATTACAAGTGAACCTAAGAACCTAGAAGAGCAAGCTATTAGTCTCGTAGGTACAGATATTTACGAAAAGCTCATCAAAGGCTATACGGAAAAACAATGGGGCCGTAAATGTACAGAATTGCCAGCTTTCATTATTAAACGTTTACCTGTCCGTTATACATACGATAACAATTATTTTAATGACCGTTTCCAAGGCATTCCTATGGGCGGTTATACGAAGATGATTGAGCGCATGTTAGAGGGCATTGAAGTCCGTTTAGGTGTAGACTTCCTTAAACATCGTGATGAATATGAAGCCTTGGCAGATACAATCATCTATACAGGTCCTATTGATGAGTATTTTGATTACTCTGAAGGTGTACTAGAATATCGGGGTCTTCACTTTGAAACAGAACGTCTTGAAGAAGAAAATCATCAAGGTGTGGCCGTTGTGAACTATACGGAAGGCGACATTCTGTATACTCGCATCATTGAGCATAAACACTTTGAATTTGGTACACAACCTGTTACATATGTAACTAAGGAATATCCAAAGGACTGGAAAATTGGCGAAGAGGCCTATTATCCAGTGAATGATGTAAAGAATTTAGATCTTTACGCAAAATATGTTAAAAAGGCTGAAACGATTTCCAATGTTATCTTTGGTGGTCGTTTAGGGGAATATAAATATTACGATATGGATAAGGTTATTGCTAGCGCTTTGGCATTAGTAGAAAAAGAGTTAGCCTAACCAAGTTTTCATATGGTAAGTAGATAGACTTGAGAGACAACACTCATGTAGGAGAGTACTAGTGAATATTAAGATTTTAGTAGCTACACATAAGCAATATTGGATGCCAGAGGACTCCGTGTACATGCCAATCCATGTAGGTCGAGAAGGCAAAGCTGATATTGGTTATACCGGCGATCATACAGGAGATAATATCTCCTCAAAAAATGCGAATTATTGTGAGTTAACAGGCCTTTATTGGGCTTGGAAAAACCTTGATGCGGACTATATCGGTCTTGTTCATTACAGACGATATTTTACACGCAAAGAGGTGCGTTCCGTAGAGGACAAAAAGAATCAAATTCTTACAGGCCCAGAATGGGAAAAACTACTTTCAGAGTATCCTGTTGTGGTAGCAGATAAGCGTAAATATTATATTGAATCTAACCGTTCTCACTATAATCATGCCCATCACAGCGATGGCCTTGATGCGGCAGAGCAAATCATCGCTGAAAAATATCCAGAATATAGCGCTGCTTTCACAAAGGTTTGCAACCGCACATGGGCGCACATGTTCAACATGTTTGTTATGCGTCGCGACCTATTTGATCAATACTGCCAGTGGATGTTCTCCATCTTGGAAGAGATTGAACATCGCGTCGATATTTCCAATTACGATACATACGAAGCGCGTATCTATGGTTTTGTAAGCGAAATCTTGCTCGACGTATGGATTGAAGCTAATAACATCGACTATAAAGAACAAAACGTATCCTTTATGGAGCCACAAAACTGGTTGAAAAAAGGTGGCTTATTCTTAAAACGTAAATTGTTTGGGAGATAATATGAGAAAGATATCTGATGAAGATATGAAGGCCTTGGCGCTCACGATGCTTAAAGATGTAGCTAAGTTTTGTGATGACCATAATATTAAATATTATCTTTGTGGAGGAACCTTATTAGGCGCTGTTCGCCATAAAGGTTTTATCCCTTGGGATGATGATATTGATATCATGATGCCTAGACCAGATTATCTGCGATTTCTAGAACTATATAATGGCACCAATCCTCGTTATGTGGTGAAGGCCATTGAAAATGACGAGACATATTGGCGTACTTTTGCGAAGGTATTTGATACAGCTACACATTTAGAGGAACCTGCTATTTATCTTGATAAGCCTGATAATGGCGTATTTATAGATATATTCCCTGTGGATGGTATTACAACGAATAAGATTAAACGTACTATCTTATTTAAAAGCCAAGAGTTTTTGAATTTCTTGTATCATGGCTCTGCATGGACATATACAAAGAGCTATAAGTATGCGGACTCCTTTAGTAAATTCGCTAAGATTAAAGGTTTAATTAGAACCTATTTGAAATATATTGCAGTTACCGTACTGCGACCATTGAATACCTATTCTTTAATCAAAATAATCAATCGTAATGCACAACAAACAGATTACGAAGGTGCTACTTATGTAGGCACCATTGTAGATTGCCACTACGGTGCAGCTCGTGAAATGTTGCCTAAAGAAGGCTTTGAAGATGCTGTAAAAGTACCATTTGAGGATGATGAATTCTGGGCTATGGGCAATTATAAATTGTACTTACAAAATCTATACGGTGATTATATGAAGTTACCGCCTGAAAGTAGTCGTGTAACACACCACGATTTTGAAGCGTATTGGAAAGATAACTAAGAAGGTAGATAGTATGAGTCGAGTATTGAGTCTAGCTGAAATAAAAGAGCTAGAACTTCAAATGTTATCCGTATTTAGTGAGTTTTGTGAAACTCACAATCTTACATATTACCTATGTGGTGGCACCTTACTAGGCGCCATCCGCCATAAAGGCTTTATTCCTTGGGATGACGATATAGATGTATGTATGCCTCGAGCGGATTATGATAAGTTTATAAAGCTATATAGCCAGTTAGACGATAATATTTATAGCGTTAGGTCTAACCAATTACATAATTTTAGCGCTCCCTTTGCAAAGCTTGTGGATACTCGTACAGACGTATCTCGCGTATATAGTGATAGCGATCGGACGAAACATTTATGGATTGATATCTTTCCTGTAGATGGTTTGCCTGACAGTATAGAAGAGGTAGCCAATATCTATAAGAGATGCAATCGATATCGGTCTATTTTAAAATTGACGGACTGCATTCCTGGGGAAGGGAAGAGCAAGCTTAAAGCATATTTGAAATATATTTTAAAGCCTATGGCCAATTTATATGGGCAAAAACGATGTGTGAATAACATTGAAGCTGTAGCAGCTGAACATACTTATGAAGCATCAACGTATGTGGGAATCGTTACAAACGGCTTATATGGCGTAGGTGAACGGATGTTGAAGTCCGAGTTTGAACAATCCGTTATGGTTGAATTTGAAGGAAAACAGTATCCTACATTTTCTTGTTGGGATACTTATTTATCTGGTATATACGGTGATTATATGACATTGCCGCCAGAGGAAAAACGGGTAACTCATGATTTAACAGTTACCATTAACGAATAGAGGGGAAATTTATGAACATTGGCTTATTAATTGCTGGTGGCATTGGCCAACGTATGGGTCAAGAAATTCCAAAGCAATTTATTAATATTAACGATAAACCTGTTATTATCTATACTTTGGAAGCATTCCAAAACCATCCAGATATCGATGCCATTGCCGTTGTATGTTTAGATGGTTGGCACCATGTACTAGATGTATATGCGAAACAGTTTAATATCACTAAATTAAAATATATCGTTTCTGGCGGTGAAAACGGCCAAGGATCCATTCGTAATGGTGTGTATGAACTGGAAAAACACTTCGGCCCTGACGATATCGTGTTGATTCACGATGCGATCCGTCCAATGGTATCTGAAGAAATCATTTCTGATTGTATTCGCGTTACGAAGGAAAAAGGGAACGCTATTACCGTCATTCCTTGTGCTGAAGCAATGCTTGTATCTGAAAGCCAAACAGACTCTACAGAAATTTATAACCGCGATCACTTAAAAAGAACGCAAACTCCGCAAGCTTTTTACATTAAAGACATCTGTGATTTACACAGAGAGGCTATTGAAAAGGGTATCTTAAACTCCGTAGCTTCTTGTACATTGATGGTAGAACTTGGCAAAGAAGTATACTTCTCTAAAGGTTCTGAAAAGAACGTAAAATTAACAACTGTTGAAGATTTAGATATCTTCAAGGCTTTATTAACATTAAAACGCTCTGAATGGTTGAGATAATATGAATACACTATGGAACTCTGCTGCTTACCAGCAAGATTTAGAGACAACTGCATCAAATATTGTTCACCTTGAACGACTAAAAGATACATCTATACTCATCACAGGTGCTTCAGGCCTTGTTGGGTCTTACATAATTGATACCTTGCTGTATGCAAATGAAACGTATCAACTAGGTATGACCATCTATGGATGTGGTAGAAATGTATCAGCTTTGGAGCAGCAGTTTCCATATGGTGGCGATTGTTTACGATTCATAGAATACGATGTAAATCGCGATTGCAGTGACTTGGATATAGCATCTTTGGATTACATTATTCATGCAGCGAGCAATGCCCATCCAGCCACAATTTACAATGATCCAGTAGGTACCATTACAGCTAATGTACAAGGTACTAAATACTTACTAGATTTAGCGAAACGATTTACATCTTGTCGCCTATTATTCATCTCATCTGGTGAAATCTATGGGGTAGGTAATGGTGATCCTTTTACAGAGGACTATGCAGGCTACATTGATATTACGAGTTCTAGATCTTGTTATCCTATAAGTAAACGATGTGCGGAAAACCTCTGTGTTTCCTATTATGAACAATATCAAGTAGATACGGTGATTGCTAGATTATGCCACACCTTTGGGGCTAATAATTTAGAGAGAGATTCCCGTGCATCGGCACAGTTCATGAAAAAGGCTATCCAAGGGGAGGATATCGTCTTAAATAGTACGGGCGGTGCCATTCGATCGTATTCGTATATTTCCGATTCTGTCTCTGGTATTCTCTCTGTTTTAACTGCTGGTGAAAGCGCCAATGCTTATAATATTTCGAACGGTAGCGAAATATCTATCAGTGAGTTAGCGGAAGAGATAGGTCGTATTGCCAATGTAAATGTGACGTACAATATTACGAATTCTCAAGCGAGTCCATTTTCTTATGCCGTACTAGATAATAGTAAACTTAAGGGCTTAGGTTGGTCACCACAGTTTACAGTGCCATATGGTTTAGAACATACCTTTAATATTACTAGTAGTTGTAAGGGGAGCGATGCGTAATGACACAAACAGTAGGTGTACTCGTTCAATCCCTTGAAACACTGGGCGGTGGAGAACGAGTTGCTGTTAATCTATGTAATGCATTAGAGCCTATTTTTGATATACGTCTCATCCAGTTTTATGAAAACGAGTCGGTTTATCCTGTGTCACCTACCATACAGACCTATTATGTAGATAAGATAAAGGGAAAGCTGCGCCATAAGTTTTTTAGGTACGCTTCTAAATTGAGGTCCTTGATCAAAGCCTTACATCTTGATGTATTAATTGTGGTAGGCAAGTTCTCTTGGCCTATTATTGCCATGTTGAGTACATTAGGCTTACCTGTGAAGGTAGTATTCTGGGAACAAGGAACCCTTGAAGCTGCACAGTATGTGAGAAATACCTTAAAAAAGAAGCTTTTTGGTAGCTTTCAACAAAAATGTATTAATTATCGTTCCGATGTAATCGTTACCTTAACGGATAAGGAGCGCATCAATTATGGCCAAAAGTTCAGTGAAACAAAGGATAAGGTTGTATCCATTTATAATTTTATTAATACAAATCAGCCCTTGCCAGCGTATGCCAGTGATTCGAGAGAAATCATTAGCGTAGGCCGCATTGATTATGCAAAGGGCTATGAGTATCTCATTGAGGTGGCGAGCCGTGTTATGCCAAATCATTTAGATTGGCAATGGCATATCTATGGGACGGGTAATAGAAATTATATGGCCTCCTTGCAGCAAACAATCGATGATTTAGGTTTGACGAAACAAGTCATCTTAAAGGGCAGCCATAATCATATTCTAGATATATATAGTCAGTACTCCTTCCTAGTGTTTACATCTAGATTTGAAGGATTTGGACTAGTTCTATTAGAGGCTATGCTAAAAGGCTTACCTTTAGTAAGTTTTGATATATATTCAGGCCCATCTGATATGATTCATAATGGAAAAAATGGCTATCTCGTAGCACCATTTGATGTAGATGCTATGGCGAGTCATGTAGAAACATTAATAAATGATAGAGAGTTGCGTATGCGTATGCATGATGAGGCGCATGATTATATAGTTGAATTTTCTGAAGAGGCTATTATAGATAAATGGGTTAACCTAATTAATAGTTTATCTTCTCGTTAAGAGGGTATACATGAATACTAAAGTCAGAGACAGCTTATTCGCCTGTATGGTAGTCACTATATTGTTTACAAATATACCTAAGTTTATGCAAATCAATTTCCTCTTTGGCAGCTTTAGCAGAAGATTGACAGTTGTCTTTGTGTGTATTGGTTTGCTGTACACCGTATATTTAGCTATTAAGAAGAAAATGGAGTTCCATCATTTTCAGACCTTTAAGCGTTTTTCCATAGTGTATTTGCTATATATTTTAGTTTCACTTATGTATGGACTATATCAATATCCCTATTATGATGCGGTTATTAATGGTCCCGTTCAACAAATTGAGAAGTTGCCAGCCCTTATGGATTGGTTACAAGCACATAATATACAGCTAAGTCAGTCCTTCGTCGTTGGCGCTTGGATGATTGTACGGTTTATCAAAAATACAATATTAGAATATGTATTTACCTTTGGTGCTGCCTATATGGTATTCAATTGGTACTTTAAGGAGTGGCGTAAGGGTGTGTCCTTAGTCGTGCAGTCAGTGCTAGTTTCTGTACTATTGATACTAGGCTATAACTGCATTGAACTGGCTTACTTAGGTCATATGCCATGGGGTGAAAAGGTTTTATCTGCTATCAATCCGTATATCCATGAGATTAAAAATGGCGGAACTTGGTATCCTCCATTGCTATGGAAGAACCAAATGCGATCCCTCTTTGCAGAGCCTTCTTACTATGGGATTTATGCTACCTTTGCATTACCATTCTTGTGGTATGCTTTCATCAAAAAATTGAAGAACCCATACATAATGGGACTCATTATTTGCTTATTTACATTTGGCATCTTTTTGACAAAGGCGAGAACAGCCACTGTACTATTCTTATCTGAATTAGTACTTTTGACTGCCTATATGCTATATACGAGACACAAGGAGTATATCTATAAAGGTGGCGCTATCTTACTACTCACTGTGGTTGGCTTCATTGGTTCGGTAGGGTTTATTAACTATGTTATGCCGGCCAAGGCACCGGCTAAGCAGGCATCTATCGAAAGCATGACTAAGTCCTATGTAGATAATAATGTTACGTCTGTTGCTTCTGCATCCGGTCGTAGCAATCGGTCTCGTTTTGCTATTATGAAAGCTTCCTTTAATATCGGTAAAGATCATCCCGTTCTCGGCGTTGGTAAGGGCCTTAAGAATGCATATGTTACTGATTATTTGACCGATGAAGATAAGAAAATCAACGAGATTCGCAATTGGGTAATAGAACAACGAGATATGGGCATTTTAAAAAGTGGTTATCCTGCCCTAGGTGAATATGTTACGCGATTTGCAGAGCAAGGGATTATAGGTGTTCTCTTATTTGTAGTTCCTGCAGGCATGCTCCTATGGGGTTTGTTCAAACGAGCTAAGGCTAACAAGAACGATTTAATTTATATTACCCTATGTATATCGACTACGGGGCTGTTAATTTCTGCGGTAGGAGATAATATCGATATCACCTATGCCTATTGGTTACTATTAGGGTTAGGATTTGCAATTTGTAAAGGTTCAGACGAACATGAACAACAAAATGTGTGATAATAGCTTCTTTCATCAATTATTAGCAAATACAAATGTATTGGTATTAGTGCCGCATCAAGATGATGAAATCAACTTGATGCGGGATTTGCTTGTATCATTACAGAACTGTAAGGCTACTGTATACGTAGCATACACCACAAATGGTGACTATTCAGTACCTGCCAATGTGCGATATCAAGAAGCTATCGAGTCATTAAGAATATTAGGGATTCCTAAAGAACAAATCATATTTTTAGGCTATGGGGACTCCTTCAATACTGCTCCGAATCGACATATTTTTTATGCTGATTCGGAGCCATCTGTATCTAATGCTGGTTATAGTGAAACCTATGGAGCAGAAGGTATTAAGGAGCTCATATATCAAGTTAAGGGGCATCATCACGAGTATCTCAAGGATAACTATATAGCTGATATGGAGTTACTATTGCAACACATTAATCCAGCTATTATCTTTGGTATTGATTACGATACGCACCCTGATCATAGGATGTTATCCTTGGGCTTAGATACAGCATTGTGTAATGTGCAAGCCCATTATCCTACTTATAAGCCTATAGTTTACAAAGGCTTTGCCTATGTTACGGCATTCCATAGTTATCCTGATTTTTACAATTCCCTTAACTTAGAATCTATTAAAGAACCGCAAGAACCTGCAATCTATCACTATTTTGGTGAACGCGATGTGTATGGTTCGTCCATCTATGAGTGGAAAAATCGGGTAAGATTCCCTGTAAATGAAGGAAACCGTGGTCCATTCTTATGGAATAGTTCGCTATTTAACGCTATTAAAGCACATACTTCTCAGTCCTTTGGCTTTAAAGCATCGGCGGTTATAAATAGTGATATCGTATTCTGGCAGCGGAGAACGGACTCTATCGCTTATGATGCAGAGATAGAGGTTTCCTCTAACTCAGATACAAAGGATCGACTCGTTGATTTCAAGCTCTTTGATATTTTAGACATCAATAGCCTTGAACCTGTGCTCAATCCGTTAGCTTGGACATCGAGTGATGAAGACACTCAGCCGTCTCTTCAATTAACTTGGAATAAGGCTCAAGATATTCGCCAAATCGTGCTATATAGCGCTATCGATTTTGATGAGTCATGTAGAGAATGTACTGTATATATAGATGATCAACAGGTAGGTGCTGGTATAGTGCTACCAAAGGGGCATCCATTAGTACTTTCTCTAGATACGACGTATCATGGAAATCAGTTGTGCCTAGTATTTGATGGACCTATAGCGTTGGCAGAACTAGAGGTATATGCAACGGCTATGCAAGATAATCCACTTCAACCTTTCATTAAAATCGTGAAAGCTGACGATTTTATCTATGAGTATTATGTGGATGATCGAAAACAGTCTCTAGACTTATCGTTATATACCTATATGACTGAGGCGAAGGATATTACACTCTATGTTGATGGTGAAAGCTCCATCGAGAGGAATGGTAGTGATTATACAATTCATTTCCATCCAAAGGAAACAAGGATTACCGTAAAGGCTACCCTCAAAGGACATGCTGATTGCTATGATCAAGTTGTCATTCATAGGGTCTCTAAAGAGGCTCTCAGTATGCGTAAAGGTCTACAACAACTCGACAAGTATGCAAATCTCTTCTTCTTGCGGTTGAGACGGAAATGGTATCATCTGTTCCAAAAACAATAGGCGTATACAAGACCGCATATTAATGTGTATATACAAGACTGCATACCCATGTGTATATACAATGGCTATATACATTGAACATATGCATTCCATATATATTGGCATAGAAATACCCCCTACCATTAGTTCTGTTTATATAGACCTTATCAGGGACTATATATTTTATGGTAGGGGGTTTTAGTATAGTTATTTTTGCCCATAATAAGCATCTTTACCGTGTTTACGTAAGAAATGCTTATCTAATAAATCTTGTTGGATGTTGGAGATATTAGGAGCCAAAGTTTTCGTGTAGTATGCGATTTTAGCTACTTCTTCAAGGATAACAGCCTTTTTTACGGCCTTGGTAGGTGTTGTATCCCACGCAAAAGGACCATGTGAGTGAACGAGTACGCCTGGCACATCGGTCATGGAAATATCTCTGCTTTTAAAGGTATCTACAATGACAGCGCCCGTATTCCATTCGTAATCATTTTTGATTTCCTCAGTTGTCATAGGACGTGTGCATGGAATGGTCCCATAAAAGTCATCACTATGTGTGGTACCCAATGCAGGAATGTCCATATGAGCTTGTGCCCAACCTGTAGCGAAGGAGGAGTGGGTGTGAACAACACCGCCGATACCATCACAAGCTAAGTACAATTGACGATGTGTTTCTGTATCAGAAGATGGATTGAGATTGCCTTCCACAGTTTTACCTGTTTCGAGATCTACTACGACCATATCCTCTGGTTTCATTACTTCGTATTCTACGCCAGATGGTTTAATAACAAGTAACCCGGATTCTCTATCGATGCCGGACACATTACCCCATGTGAATGTTACAATGTTATATTTTGGCAACATCATATTGGCTTTATAAACTTCTAATTTTAATTCTTCTAACATATAGTTCCCCTTTATATGCGACTACGAATATTTACCCTAAGTGTAGCAGAGAAATATGAGTGTAGCAAGGTTATTGAGCTACTAATATATGGTAAAATATAGATATCTAAGGAGTGGTTACATGAGGATTGAATCGGCTATAAGAAATGCGAAATCTACACTGCTCGTTTATGGCATTAATATGCTATTGCAGTTTTGTATTCGCTTAACCTTCTTATACTACTTAACAATTGAATATGTAGGTCTCAATGGACTCTTTGATAATATCTTATCTGTTTTATCGCTCACCGAATTGGGGATCGGGCCCGCTATTGTGTGTACCTTATATGGACCATTAGCTAGGAATGATATCAAGGCTGTTCAGTCCATTATGAAAGTCTTTAAACGGGCTTATATCATCATAGGTGTACTTATCATAGCCATAGGTTTTTCCATATCGCCTTGGCTTTATAGTTTCATCAAGTCACCGCCTAATATTCCAGATTTGACGTGGTTCTATTTGTTCTTCGTCATCGATACAGGGATTAGCTATTTCTATTCTTACAATAGAAATCTATTAATTGCGGACCAAAAGCAATATATCATCAATAATGTACGCGGTTTAGTACAAGTAGTAGGGGGCCTGTTACAAGTTATCTCCTTGGTACTATTCCAAAGTTTCTGGTCTTATATCTTGATCCGTATCGGTATGACCTTAACAGAAAATATTATTGTCACACGCCGTACGCAGCGTATCTATCCGTATATCACTGAGAGCGGTATAGAACCTCTTGCCACTGAAATTAAGGGTCAAATTATAGGAAATGTAAAAGCCTTAGTTCTTCATAAAATTGGAGGTATCGCCGTATTTAGCAGTGCCAATATTATACTTTCAAAGTTTGTAGGCCTTACAGCAGTTGGTTTCTTTAGTAACTATTATTTACTCATCAACGCTGTCATGCGTCTATCCGATCAAGTGTTCAATTCCCTTAAGGCTAGCGTTGGTAACCTCAATGCTTTAGCAGATAACGACCGCAAGTTAGATGTATTCCATCAACTCTTCTTTATAACAGGGACGTTAGCATACATTATTAGTTTGAATCTATATTTCTTTATCAATCCATTTATCGAACTATGGCTCGGTAAAGCGTATGTTCTATCTAATACGATTGTATTATTGATGGCTATCAATTTTTATCTGACTTACATGCGAAAAAGCGCACTCGTATTTATAGATTCCATGGGACTATTCATTCATAACAAGTTTATGCCTATCTGTGAGGCTACACTCATCATATCGAGTGGTATTTTCTTAGTCCAACAGTATGAGATTATAGGTATACTTTTAGCCATGATCTTAACTACCTTGTGCATGCCGTTCATCGTAGAACCGTACATACTATTTAAACATGGCTTGCGAGGGTCCCTTGTTACCTATTATGTAACTTATTTAAAACACGTTATCCTTTTAATAGCTGTAGGTTCGCTAATCCAATATGGACTCATGCAGTTTGATTTGAATAACGATGTATTAACCCTTGCGATTCGACTCATTGTGATCAATATAATCTGCATAGGGATATGGTGTGCCGTATGGTGGAGAAATACATATTTTATGTCTTTTAGAGAAAAGATAGTTAAAAAGTTATTGTAACTTGCATTGACGTTATAATTTAAAAGATCATAAGAAAATAAAACTTCGTCGATTGTAAAATCAAGTTGAACAAGTAACACAAAAAGTCCATAAGGCTCTCTCTTTGGTAGAATGTAAGTGTCAAAAGCTTCATTCACAAGGAGGAAATCCCTATGGACTACTTATATTCTACTACAACTGAGCACAGAAAGGGACAACATTTTTCATTTGAGCACCGGGTTTTGATTCAAATACGCCTTAAGGATGGTTGGAGTCCCAACAAAATCGCCAAGGAAATCGGATGTGCACCAAACACCGTTCGCAACGAGATTAAGCGAGGAACAGTGGTACTGTACAAAGGAAATATTCTCCGCTACAAAGCCACCGCCGGACAAGCTACCTACGAACAGAACCGTCAAGTGTGCTGTAGGCACTACGACTTCCTCGAGAAAGTCGATTTCATCTCGTTTGTTGAGAAAAAGTTTTTCGAAGACGGATGGTCACTGGATGCTTGTGTTGGCTATGCCCTGAAAGAAGGCTTGTTCACCAGAGGGCAGATTGTCTGTACTAAGACACTATATAGCTATGCTGACCTCGGACTGCTAGGCATCAAGAACATCCATCTTCCCGAGAAACTCCGTAGATCTTCAAAAAGGGTGAAAGTCCGTAAAAACAAAAGGGTTCTTGGACGCAGCATCGAAGAACGATCATCGGAAGCAAATGACCGCAGTGAGTTTGCGCACTGGGAGGCAGACCTTGTCATCGGTTCAAAGAAGAAGGATGACGACGCTCTGCTCACCATGCTTGAACGCAAAACTCGCGAGTACTGGATGATTCGTGTTCCGGGTCGGAATCCAAACGGTGTCATGGCTGCTTTAACAACCATCCGTTCACAGTACAGTTAACACTGGGATACCATCTTCAAGACGATTACGACAGACAACGGATCCGAGTTCTCGATGTTGTCCGAGCTGGAGGACTTAAGCAAAACGCTGGTTTACTTTGCCCATCCCTATACCTCTTGCGAAAAGGGATCCGTAGAACGCCACAATGGCTTGATCCGCAGATTCATCCCCAAGGGGAAACGCATCGATAGCTACTCTGATGAGCAGATTTCTCAAATCGAGACATGGTGTAATAGCCTTCCAAGAAAACTACTGGGCTACCGTACTCCGGATGATCTCTTCGAGAATGAACTGGATCGGATTTATTCCTGTGTCGCCTGACAGACTATTCAACTGTCAATGTTCAACTTGTTATTGTAATTTGCGACAATTTTCAATATTAATAACTGCTTCTTATATAATCCTTATTATTAGTGGCTCTATAATAAATATCTATGCATGAACTGTAAAAACGGAATTTTTTATTCTGTTTTTACAGTTCTTCTTTTTTGTTTGTCAAGTTTGTGATACACTATTGACAAGAAAAGGAGAATCAACTATGAATACGCCTATTGTTCGTTTAGAAGAGATTACAATTAAAAATCTAAAGAATGTTGAATATGGTCATATTAAATTGAACGTAGATAAGAAATGTTCTTCATCAAATTTATTAGGTTTATACGGGCAAAATGGCTCAGGAAAAACGGTTTTAATTAATGCGATTGATATATTAAAACAGTTATTGATGGGGCAGAGACTACCAGATCATTTAGTTGATTATATTAATATCAATAGTGATTTGGCAGAACTCTCTTTTGAATTTTCTTTACAAATTGATGATGATAATATACATGTATATTACGATATAGAATTAGCTAGAAATAAGGTTACAAGTGATAGTAATACAGACAATATAGATTCTATAAAAACTATACCTATTGTAAAAAAAGAAGTATTACAGTATAGAATGGAAAACAGTACTACATCGATTAGGAAGAATATAATTGCTAATACAGATACTACAGAAGTGTTTGTACCTAAAAGCAAATTTGAAATTTTATTTGGTAAACACTATGATGATATGACTGATTTTCTTGTAGATAAACGTCTTTGCCAAGCTACATCCAGATCTTTTTTATTTTCTTCACTATTTTTGAAACGTCTTAATTCTAGACAAGAATTTATTGAAAATACTAGTGAGTATAATTATATTTTTATGATTATACATATGTTAGTAAAATATGGTAATCATGATTTATTTGTCGTATTAACCTCTCATAGTGGTTTACACAGTCTTAATGTATTACCGTTAGAAATAAATGTACAACAAGATGATATGGGACGAATCGGTACAATTACATTACCTTTAGATAAACCAGTTACTTTACCTATACCTATTGTTGATGAAATTCATAATATTATCAGCATGATGAATTTAGTTTTATCTGAAATTATTCCAGGCTTACGGATTTCAGCATCTGATTTAGGCGTTGAATTATTAGAAAATGGTGAAAACGGTAAACGTTTAATGCTGGTTTCTAATAAAAATGATAAAAGTATACCTTTAAAATATGAATCAGAAGGTATACGCAAAATTATATCTATTTTGAGTTTATTAATTGCTGTATATAATCGTCCATCTGTTACTATTGCAGTTGATGAATTGGATGCTGGTATTTTTGAGTATTTATTAGGGGAGTTACTTCGAATTATAGCTGAAAAAGGTAAAGGTCAATTGATTTTTACTTCACATAATTTGCGTCCTTTAGAGACATTGGATAAAGGATGCATAGCTTTTACCACAACAAATCCTAATAATCGTTATATTCGTCCTAAAAATGTGAAGTCATCTAATAATTTAAGAGATTTTTATTATCGGGATATTACATTAGGTGAGCAAGCAGAAGAAGTCTATAAACCAACACAAAATGCTGAAATTTCATATGCTTTCAAGAAAGCTGGTGTATATAAGTGGCACGAAAAAAAATAGTGCTAGTAATCGTGGAAGGTCCATCAGACGCTTCTGCATTAGAACGGTATTTTGTTAAATATTTTGATAGTGATCGTATTGTAACAAAGATAATACATGGTGATATTACTACTGATAAAAATATTGATCAATCAAAAATAAAAGCACATTTGGGAAACAAGGTTAAATCATGGATTACAAAAGATAAATTTAAGAAGTCAGACATAGATAGGATTATTCATATTGTTGATATGGATGGTGCTTATATAGATGATAAACTCATCCGATTTGATGAATCATGTAAAGATCCATTTTATTCACCTGTATCTATAAAAACCTCAAATGTAGAGAATATTCGTCTTAGAAATGTCCAAAAGAGAGAAAATGTAGATACATTGAGTACTAATACAAGTGGTATTTACAATGGTATTCCTTATAAGGTATATTATATGTCTTGTAATTTAGATCATGTATTATATAATCTTCAAAATGCTAGTGATAAAGAAAAGGAAGATTATGCATTAGAGTTTTCAGAGAAATATATAGATAATATTGATGATTTTATATCATTTCTTTGTAATTCTGATTTTTCTTGTTGTGACTCTTATGAAGATTCTTGGAAATTCATTAAGGGTGGTAAGCACTCATTAGAACGTTATAGTAATTTAGGACTTTGTTTTTTACACTCTAATTAGTGGTGCTTTGGTATAAATACAAATAATAGTCTATATGCGGATATCAGCACGGGTCTATCTGGCACATACAAGCAAAGCTGGGCGATTAATGCAGGGTATACGCATCGATTCTAAGCCATTAGATGAGCAAAATTGATACATGTTTTCATTGAAAAATCTAATAAAGTTTATATTCAGTTTATTTCTCCTCAATATATCGATTTTGTATAATGAATATATAAATGAAATTAGATGATACAGCATCTCGTATATACGTAAAAGACTTGCTACAAACATGCGATACATACCGTTATTTGCTGGTCAATTAGTGTACTAATGTATTGCAACATAAACATAATATTGATAGACCCCCAAAAGAATGAGGCATCGACTATAATCGGTGTCTCATTTTTATCGTCTAGTTGCCAACCCATTTTCAGATGAGATATTAATAGGTCGAGGTATTACCTCTAGAATTAATATATTCCCTCGTGCTATATTACATATGAGTAGTATTTTTACGTTCATATGTATAAGGAGATACTCTATGTTTAACTTTTATAGTGAGTTATTATTACGTTTACAGAAACAATTTGTATCCGAACATGAATCTGATTTCAAATCTATTGAGGATTTGTTAGAAGCATTTATGACTCAATATAATCGTGGTGATTTTAATAATACGATAGAAATGAAATTACGTGATTTATATGAGGCTGCAGAAGAGGCTGATACGAATGAGAAATCAAGGAAGTTATACAATGAAATCCTTGTATTATGTCCTGATGAAGTAGATGCTAAACGAGAACTCATAGCTCTTGAGTTACATCCAAGCTTTCAAATTTATCAGTTGAAACAGCTAGTAGAATCGTTGAAAAAACCAAAGAAAATAGATTGGAATATAATAGAGACGCGTCCTTATATGCGTTGCCTCATCGACATGGGGATGATATATTTAGAATATAATATGTATAATGATGCGATTGCCTGCTTTACGCCAGTTTTTCACGGAGACAAGCAAGATCATTCGGGATTTCTTGTGTATATGATGGTTGCTTGTTGTGGCGCTGCCAACTGGGATCGCGGCCGCAAGGTATATCAGCGATATCTTGCATGTTGCGATGATATACAAAATGCATTTAATCAGGCTCCGGATATCATGTTGCCTATGCATATGCTGTATATTCTATTGGCTTTGCAGTGTGGTGAAAGCAAGATAGCCCATGATGTATTAGTAGATCTTGTTGATGAATATGAAGATATTGATTGGTTATTACAAGATGCAACGCGCTGGAACGATTTTGTAGAAGATCATTTAGAGGCTATTATGTATATGGTAGACCAAGTGAGCAACATAGATTCTGACCCACGAGAATTAATAAGCTTATATACTGCTATCTCATTTTTACCAACTCAATTAGTGGATTTTGAAAGTCCACTATGGCAGACTCTATATGATGCGTATGAACGTGTTACCGGTCGAACTGTTATAAATCGGTACTCTAATGATAGTTATATGGGAAAACGCGAGTCCGCTCATATGAGTCCCGTAGAGGTTGCTAAAGGTGGGGCTTTGCGTGGAAATCCGGTATATGACAATATACGGTTCGGTGCACAAATTACACTTTCACAAGCCGGCCTATACACAGTAGATGATTTTAAAACAATTACTAAACAAGAAGTATTGATGCTACCGGGCATTGGTAAAAAAACAGTGGAACAACTAGAGCATAATGGTGTTATATTTAAAGCCTAAGATGTGACTTGAATTTAATAGCGATCCTAGGATAACGAAGGGCTATTTGTTTTTTTCATAATTAATATAATCCCTTTGATGAGTATCTTGGTACTGATCAAGGGGATTTTAAATTACTACAGGGTTGTACTAATTTTTGTCCTATAACCCTAAACTTCCAAACTACTATCGTGTAGACCTTACATATCAATTCTAATTTACAAACTAAAAGGACAGTTGATGAGAATCAACTGTCCTTTTATATGCCCAGATTCTGTTAGTTTGCCTAGATTCTGTTAATATGTCTAGATTCTTTTCGTATACTTATATTCTTTTGGGCATGAATATATATATGCGTAAATTATGTCACAACATTCTCATATATATCTTGTATTTTATGGGGTATGTATCTGCTATATATTATATTCAGTTCTAATATAGTTATTGAAATTATCATAAATGAAGTTATAGATGAAGATGCATATAACTTCTCTATTATATAGGTATTGGGCTTTATCATCTTGTTATCAGAGTTTGGTAGTATCCAATTTTATAGTTTTGAGAGATATTTGAGGTTTATAGAATGAGAGGTTGAGCGCATGAGAGAAAGCAATATTGAGTTATTGCGCATTGTTTCGATGGTGCTGATTATTATGCACCATTTCACTGTGCATGGAACATTTCCCTTTACGCAGGAGTTAACATTTAACAAGGTATTCCTCCAGGTCTTTGGGGTTGGAGGCAAGGCCGGTGTAGTGGCCTTCGTTATGATAACGGGACATTTCATGGTTTCTAGTAGCTTCAAGCTACATAAGTTTGGGAAGCTAGTAGGGCAGATATAGTTTTATAGTATAGCTATGCTCGGCGTGGCTATGGGTTTGGATCTCATATAACACAAAAAACGGGTATTATCTTGAGTGCTGTTGGCATCTTAGGCGCCTTCGCAGGGGATATTCTCGTAGATATACTGGCTACGACCGACCCAGCGTATATGAAACAGATTTTCTATTTTACCCAAAATGACTATGGTTTCTTCCAGCTACTACTTGGCATAGGTTTATTTATTATTTTCTTGAAAGCAAAGATTACCTATCGTCCTTGGATTAATACGGTAGCATCGACTACCTTTGGTATTTACTTACTGTACGATAATAAGCTGTTCCTTCACCATATGTGGGACAATATATTCAGTACTTATCAGTATTACGATTCTGTCTTATTACCATTATATGCAATTCTTGTAGTGGCACTCATTTTCATAGTTGGCATGGTGGTAGACTATATGCGGTTAGCTTTCATAGAAAAACCTATTATGAAACGCATTACGTTGTACATTGAAAGTAGTCAATCGTGGATGGAGAAGAAGGTGCCCTTTTAATGCGAATCTCACCGTTTTTTGGTATAATAAACAAGTATTCCAACGATAAAACGGAGGTAATTCTAATGAGTAAATTCTTATATATGTTAGTGGCTCTGCTCGTGTTGATTGGCATTAATACACATGATGTAGAAGCTCGTACCGATGTATATGCTACGACCTATAATGGTAATAGCTGGTATGTAGACCAAGACTCTGTAAAGAGAGTAGGGGATGTACTTAATTTCACAGTATATACGACATCTGGTCTTAGCTATAAGGTAACATCTAGCGATAGTAATTATTACAATGCAGATGTATTCTACTATAACAACAAACTCGTTTCAGACAATGGTCAATCCGTCTGGAAATCTCCAGGAATGATGGCCGCTATGCGTGTGGCACGTAGATAAAGATAAAAAGATAAGAGGCAGTGACTCAGTCGCTGCCTCTTGGTTTATAATACAACATATTAGTATTGTTTATCTGTATTTGACGATATATAATATAAACCCTATAATATAAACAGATAGCCAAGCGAGTAGATCCGTCGGGCTCATCTCAAGAGAATAAATAATTGATGAAATGGCCTTTCAGTTACCTAATTATCTAGGGATAACGAAGGGCTATTTGTCTTTTCCAAGACAAATAAGCGCCACAAGTGCACCAAAGGCAATGACAACCGTCATTACCTCTAGAATTATCATGATCAACTCATAATCACTCATAGACAACCCTCCCTTCATTAACGAAGAGAGGCCCAACCTCGCCTGACTATCTTAAATCCATTATATGGCGAACATATAATCGAATCAATAAGAATCTATAAATAGAAATATACAAAAATATATATACGTATACGTTAGTAGTAACTATAGTTACTGCGTTTTATATTGTTATACATGATATGTGGAAAATTTACTTCATATTTACAAATATATAATTGTAAATTATAATTAAATTATTTAATAATAGTTTATATCATGTAGAGAGAGGGTTCTTATGAAACGTGTGAGTAAAACGAACTTATCTTTGGCAATTGCCCTGACGATTGCTAGTTCTGTAGGTCAGTATGCAATGGCGGGGAGTACATTAGTTACTTCACCTACTGGTGCACATATTACTGCAAATAACGGTGGGAAGTTCACGGCTGGTGCAATGACAAACAAAGTATCTACGATTGAGGCAGATACTGGTAGTACAGTTACTATTGATAGAGCAGTGGCTAATATTGGCGATAATAATAAGCCTTTTATTAGCAGTAAAGGTGGCAGTACTGTTACTCTTAAGGAAGGTGTTTATGATGTTCATACTATGAGTACTCCTATTGCAGTAGCTCAAGGTGGTACTGTTAATATTGGCGTAGATGGTAATACAGGCAATTTTATCGGCAAGGACTTATCTTTAGTAGGTGATGTTATTGTTAAAAGTGATCCAAATCATGCGTCTGAGATTAATATTGGTATTGATGGTAAATTGTCACTATGGGACGGTTTAGCATTTAATTTAGCAGATAAAGATGCTAAACATCCAAGCCATATTAATGTATTTCTTGGCGATTATGGTTATTGGGATCATTTCTACCAAGCTGGTTTGCATGAAGGAAATTTAAGTGGTAGTACGCAACCTAGCCATGTACATAGACTTGTAGGCTCCAAGAATCGTAACTATGCGAATGCAGTAATTCAAGATGAGTATAATGAAATTCATATCGATAAGTTAGAAGGTCATGTAAATTTCTTTTACGATATAAATGATGAGTATGGTACTCCAGAAGATCCAGCAAATGCAACACCAACAAAAATCTATAATGGTTTAACGCCAGAGTCCTTCTGGAGTGGAGATATTCATATTACAAGTGCGGCACCTAATGCGTACGCCCATGTATTCTCTAGTCAAAAAGGGCTTGATGTATCCTCTGAGGATAATGTAAATAAAATTTTAGATAACTTGGCTCACAAGATTTACTATCATAACTATGTAAATGGTGAAAGAAACCTTCAAGGTACTGTAGGTATTGCTTCTAATGGTGCTGAGTCTGCACGCTTTAAGGTGTTGACTGAAGGGTATGCTAAGGAAGGCGCTATTACTTGGCAAGCAGATAAAAATGGTCAAGGTAAATACGTATATGGTGAAAATAAACCAGCTCCGGCTCCGAAATCAGAAGTAAAACCAACTCCAAAACCTGAGCCTAAGCCTCAACCTAAGCCAACACCAAAACCAGAGGTAAAACCTACACCGGCGCCGGCACCAAAACCAGAGGTAAAACCAGCACCAGCACCGGCTCCAACACCAAAACCAGAGGTAAAACCTACACCAGCTCCAGCTCCTAAACCAGAGGTGAAACCAACACCGACGCCAGCTCCAAAACCAGAGCCAGCTCCAGCTCCTAAACCTGAGAACAACGGTCATATTCATGTTGTGTTAGGTGATTTTGATACACCTCATATGCGTGGCGCTCGTTCTGCCATCATGAGTAATATCAATGGTTGGAGAACATTGACAGATAATATGTATCGTCCACGTGTATTGCAACAAGGCGAACCAACAGGTATTTGGGCTCGCGTTGGGGGTGGTAAGTATAGCTATACCGCAAAAGGTATCGATACAGATACAACATATACACGCATTCAAGGCGGTTACGATGCTAAAACTAGCAGCGGTTGGACTGTAGGTGGTCAAGTTTCTTACCTTCGTGGCAACGATGATTACGTATTCAATGGTACTGGCAAAGAAAAAGCCTTTGCTGTTGATGCGTACGGCTTGAAAGATCTTGGTAACAACCAATACATCCATATCGAGTCTCAAGTAGGTCGTGCTTCTAACGACTTTACAGTTCGTAATGAAATTGGTGAAAGACTGTCTGGCGAGACTAAAGCTAATGCATACTCTATCGGTGTACGCTATGGTAAAACTGTGAAACTTTCAAATGGTACATACATTGAACCACAAGCACAATTGAGCTACACTCACTTCGGTGGTGACAGCTTCAATGCAGGCAGCATGCATGTAGAGCAATCTGGTGTGAGTAGTACAGCAGGTGGCCTTGGCCTTGAAATTGGTAAAAACTTCGGGGCAGGTAACATCTATACTCGTGTTGGTGTGAACCATGCCTTCTCTGGTACAGTGAAAACTGCGTATACAAGTGGTGCTACTACTAAATACACATCCGAAGACATGAAAGGTACGTGGACTGATCTAGCATTCGGTGGCCGCTATGGCTTCAACGCAAATAACAGTATCTTCGCTGATATTAGCACAGGTCTATCTGGCGACTATAAAGCTGGCTGGTCTGTAAATACAGGATTTACACATAAATTCTAATATAATAGTTACTATATAAAAGTATATGGTGATAAGTACTATATAAATATATAGTACTCATAAAATAAAAGAGTCCCATGTATTGGATGTAACGATCTAATACATGGGGTCTTTATAATATATTTCGTATATTTCTATTAATAGATTCTTATTGATTCGCTTATATGTTCGCCATTGCCTTTGGAGCACTTGTGGCACTTATTTGTCTTGGAAAAGACAAATAGCCCTTCGTTACCAGTAACTGGATAACTGAAAGGCCATTTCATCAATTAACTATAGTTTTGAGATGAGCCCGACGGAACCACTCGCTTGGCTATCTGTTTATATTATAGGGTTTATATCATATATCGTCAAATACGGATACATACTATATAGAATTTACTAATAACAGGCAGTGATCTAGTCACTGCCTATTTATTTTATACTCTAGTTTTATAACTCATCTATTAATATTTTAAATTATTTTAAATAAAATTTGAGAAATTCATTTACAATTCACAAAGAATAGTGTAATATTTTAAACATATTTTAAAAGTGTTGAATGTGAGTTCTTAATAAAGTGAGTATATATCTATCTTTTCTGTCTATTTAGACTAATAAATGAAACTACAGATGTATATTCTTTTATGAAGCAACTTTCACAAATGTGATTGTAATTGTATTTATAGTTGAGGTGTAAGAGGATGAGAGCAAGAAATAAATTTTTATTATCTGCTGTTATGATGACTTTATTGTCATCTACGATGGCTATGCCTAGTACATGGGCTGCAGCAGGTCTTAATTCTGAGGGACGCATTTTTGCAACTACTGCAGATAGTAAATTTAAAAGTACTGGGAATGCGACTGTGAATGGTGTAGTAGCGTCTAATGGTGGTCAAGTTACAATTGGTTCCTTGGATACTCCTAATGCAGATAAATTACCTAAACGCTATCGTCAACCAGCTTTCATTACAGGCATGCTAGATAATAGTTCTATCCAAGTAGATGGCGGTGTTATGGACGTGACTACTGCGCCATGGACGTCTCCATATCCATTAGCTTTTGCGTATAATAGTAAAATTAATCTTGGTATCGATGATGCGGGTACTGTAAAACACAAAGTGTTTAATATGCAAGGTGATGTGCTGGTATCTGATAAAATGATGCCTCCTCATCAAGAACAGCAACCATCTGTGATTAATATCGGTCTCGGTCGTGCACATAACAGTCCTAACCAGTTCTCCGGTAAAGCTGTGAACACCTTAGAGGATAAAGGTGGCGAAATCAACATGACCTTTGATGGTGGCATGTGGAGCCATGATAGCATGGGCGGCTTGGAATCTTTCAAAATTGATGGTAAAACAGAACGTAGTAGTATTAACAATCTCACAGGTACTCGTACGCGCGAAGGTTTCAGCCGTATTTCCCAAGATTCTCGCAGCGATATTCATGTTAACAAGCTAGATGGACATATCAATGTTATTTATGATATGAGCGCAGGTACTGGTCTAAACTTTGGTAAACCAGCTTCTCAAAAAACTGGTCTTGATGCGGCTGACATCGAGGGGGGTAACTTCATCGTGAAATCTGCTACAGCTGGCTCTGGTGTACATGGCTATGTAACAGGTGACAATCTTGATACATCTTCTGAAAGCAATGTAAACAAGATTTTAGATAACTTAGCCCACAAGTTCTATTATGAAAACTATGTAAAAGGTGAAAGAAACCTTTCTAGTACTGTATCCATCGCTTCTAAAGGCATCGTGTCTAGCTACAAAAAAGCGTTGACTACAGATAAAAAAGAAGGGGATATTACTTGGAAAGACGGTAATGGTCAAGGCTCTTATGTAGTGCCAGAACCAAAACCTACACCGACTCCAGAACCTAAACCAGTTACACCTGTGACTCCAGATCCTAAACCAGTTACACCTGTAACTTCAGATCCAAAACCAATTACGCCTGTGACTCCAGATCCAAAACCAGTAAACCCTAATCCTGTTGTTCGTGGTGCTTATGATACACCTCATATGCGTGGTATTCGTTCCGCTGTAGTAGGAAATATCAACGCTTGGCGTACATTAGCTGATGATATGTATCGTCCTCGTGTATTGCAACAAGGTGAACCAACTGGTATTTGGGCTCGCATCGGTGGCGGTAAATACAGCTACTCTGGCAGCGGTATCGACACAGCTACAGATTATACACGCATCCAAGGCGGTTATGATGCTAAAATCAGCCGTGGCTGGACTGTAGGTGGTCAAGTGTCCTATCTTCGTGGTTCTGAAGAATATGTATTCGATGGTTCTGGTAAGGTGAAATCCTTCTCCGTTGGTGCCTATGGTTTGAAAGACCTTGGTAAAAACCAATATGTTCATGTAGAAACTCAAGTTGGTCGCGTATCTAATGATTTCACAGCGCGTAATGAAATCGGTGAAGCTATGTCTGGTGATACAAAATCTAATGCGTACAGCATCGGTGTTCGCTATGGCAAAACATTGAAATATGCTAATGGTTTCTATGTAGAACCACAAGCACAATTGAACTTTACACACTTCGGTGGCCGTAACTTTAATGTCGGTAATGTATTTGTTAACCAATCTAGTGTAAACAGCACTTCTGGTAAAATCGGCCTTGAATTGGGTAAACAATTTGGCAATGCTAACCTTTATACACGTTTTGCAGCAGGTCATGCTTTCACAGGCAATGTAAAAACTGCATTTGCTAGTGGCAGTGTTGCGAAATTAACAGAGCAAGACCTTAAAGGTACTTGGACTGAACTTGCTTTCGGTGGTCGTTATGGCTTTAATAGCAACAATAGCGTGTTTGCTGACGTTGCTACTGGTTTGTCTGGTGACTACCAAGCAGACTGGGGTGTGAATGCTGGCTTTACACATAAGTTCTAAGTATAGATTTATTAAATAATTCTTTGTACAATAGCTAACATATATCAAGCCTCCTAATAGTAGAGTCATGACTTTATTATTAGGAGGCTTTTATAGTATCTTTCATAGAGTTAAGCACATAGCACCTCTTAATTTTTCTTCTAAATTTAAGGCAAAATTATATAGACGAAATACTATGTATCGAGTATACTAATAAAACTGCAAGATACCAGAATCATTATTGATAGATGCTTACTGTATTAATAAATTTACCATGCTTAGTATGGGGATCTCTATGGGGCTAATAGCTCTTAAAGAGATAATATCTAGTGTATGATACATGAAGTAGCTCTGGGGAGGGCGCTTTAAGAGAGGAGAACTTATGAAATTAGTAAAATTATTACCTATGATGGCAATTGCCGGCGTATGTGTTTGTGGTCAAGCTAATGCAGCTCAAGATCCATTGATGATGCCTGAACAAGTATCTGCTCCTATGACTGTGAGCGAACGAGAGGTTTCTCTTGCAGTTCCTAGCGAAGAGGTAAAAGAAGTTGTTTCTGAATTCGTAGCGTTCCAATTGGGTATGCGCGATGCCTTGATTAAAGACGACAATCGCGTCATGTCTGGTCAACAACGTTATACTAATAATGTGTTGTACTATATGAATGTTCGTCGCAGCTGGTACATTACAAGCCATCGCTATAAAAAAGATAGCTATGCTCGTGTAGCATTAGATCGCTTGTACTTGGATTACAAAGAATTCTTCACGAATAACACTACAGTATCTAAAATGAATCAAGCTGAATATGAACGCCAAATCTTAGCTATTCTTGAAAAGAATACTGAAAATATAAATAACAACGAATTGCGTTTCTACATGAACGAAATGGTAATTCACAGCTTGAAACAAGCTATGCGTGACAATAATAATCGCGTTAAACGCATTCGCTAAACAGTAGATATAATTGTAAAAATAAATAAAGAGGTAACGGTATTAGCCGTTGCCTCTTTATTTTTCATAGAAATGTGCAGAAAATCATATAATAGTAGTTTTATTAGGTCTATACTATACCCATGACCGTATAGCGATTTATATATAGACAACCCTTACGTATTATAGATAAATTTACACATAGGTATCCAAATATATGCAATTACTCCTAGATACACAGCAATTACAATCCTTTTGGATACCGTATTCTCTCTCTTTTAGCTATATGGCCGTTGTTAAACAAATAGCCCCCGTAGGTTTTCCTACGGGGGCTTGTTTGTTACCTAGCTGGCTAGCTAGTACTATTTGTCTAATTTAGACATGAGCTGACGTACTGTTTCTTGAAGTTCTCTATTTTGTATTTCTAACGCTTGTACGCGAGTTTCAAGGTTTTGTGGATGGTTCGTCATGTTAGACTTACCAGGTTTATAGGTAATACCTACATTAGCCATAAGATGGCTATTGAGTGTTACACCTGTAGTTAATAATAGATTGTCTCGATGGTAGTAACCAACACCGAGGGCAAGGGCATTGGCATTTTTATAATGGCCATAGCCTGCCATATATTGAATGCGGTTGTCTGGATCGTAGCCCATAGGATGTAGGGCTGCTAACGCTGCAGTGCGAGCATCGCCTTTATTGGATTCGGATTCAATACGTTGTACATTCTGTTCTACACGATTAATAGAGTCGTGTAGTTGTGCATTTGTACTTTGGTTAAGGGTATCGATCATTTGGTGAACCCCATATAATTGGGAGCCGTTGATAGCATCTGTAGAGGTAGCACTTACGCGACCAGCTGCTACGTTTGTAATAGTTCGCTCCTTGTCTTTAGCGCCTATTGATACAGTAGAGATAGGCGTAGTGCCTGCATAATTTACAGTCTTACCATTGTTAAAAGTATAGCTCGATGTGCCTACCACATCGCCATCCGTAGAATCGTTGCCGAGGATAACAGCGTTCTCTAATGCTGTAGTTACATTATTACCCATGACAAAGGTGTTGTTTCCAGAAATGTGATTATAGTTACCAATGCTATAGGAACCACTCGCATCGATGGCATTTTTTCCATATTGACCTTGACCGAATACGCCAGACTCAGTGGCCTTATCGGATAAGGTATTATAAGAACCGATAGCGAGGCCCTTCTTGGCATTGATATTCGTATAATGACCGATGCCGAGGGTAAAATCAGCTTTCACAGAGGAACCAGAACCAATGAGGACGGAATTGTTAGCCGTGCTATTCGCCCCTTGGTAATGACCGAGCCAAACATTTTTTTCCCCTTCAGATTTTTCACCAGATTGGGTACCCATGATAATGGACGTCGATAGTTTTGCATTGTTTGCTGCCATTGCACCGGCAATGACATTTAAATCACCTGTACCTTTTTGGAAGCTTTTACCACCTAAGGTAATATTGCCGCCCCCTTTAGATTGGTTACCGGCGAAGGCACCGATGGCTACATTGTTGCCGTTGGCATTAGCATTGTTTACTACTTGGTGGTTACTAGTTGCGGCACCGGCACCTCTACCGAGCGTAATATTGCCATCATTAGTGAACGTGGTTCCTACAGCCCCTACGTTGCCGTTGTTTTCTACAATGTTTACAGGTGCTACAGGCGCAGCCGATACAATCCCCATAGATAATGCAGAAAACACAATACCTGTTAATACAAAACGTTTCTTACTCATCGCAATACACTCCTTTGCATATTATGACTTCACAAAACTTTCATATAACTTATAGATTCATAATAATACATGAAAATCATGTTGTAAATGAATATTTTGTATATTATGGGTATAAAATACACCATAAACGGATATTTTAGAGAATGTTTATGCAATGGTATAAAAACGTTTAAGTCGAAACGGAAAAGGTTAATCTACATAGAAAAATTTCTTTATAGTTTTGGCTATATATGGTTCTAATTTCTTGACAGTGGTGCCCATTATTCGTTACACTAATATATATTTCATTTGTTGTTCATGAAGTTTATGTGTAGAGAATAATAAAACGTTGTAGAGCGTCATGAAACGTATTATATGTGTAGCCTTGAGTGCCCTTTTGTGTTGTGTGGGTTCCGCAGAGGCAGAGAAGCAACAATTGCATAAGGGGGCAGACCAGTCAGTCCAAAGGGAGCATACCGTTGCAGTGACAACGAGTCCTCGTGAGGAGCACGTCAAAGCGGTAGCTGAGGACTTTCATATTACACCTGCGGCCACACCAGACCATGTGATTGGTGAAGGTGGCCCTCTCGTGATGGATCGCCAAGAGAGCAAGACGGTGCAGTACAGCGACGTAGATGCAGTAAACCGCGCTATCAATGCGGTGGCTATGTCTAATGTATTCAATGCGATGTATGGCGCCAAAGGTAAACCGTGGATGAGACGCACTACGCTGAGCTTCCAGTTCCAAGAGGGATGGAAACCATTGTACTCTGTGGAGACTGTTCAGCCTTTAGGCCATTACGATGATAAGTCGCGCGACGTATGGTTTACGCAGCAGCGCATTTCTCGGGCTTCCGATATTGGGACAACCCTTAACGTAGGCGTTGGGTACCGACGTATCTCGAAGGATGATCGTCGCCTTTATGGTGCTCATCTCTTCTATGACCATCGCTTCTTGCGTCATCACGATCGCCTCAGTGCGGGCCTTGAATATATGTCTGGTGAAAGCGAGTTCCGCTTCAACTGGTACGGTTCTGCCTCTGATGAGCGCGTCCTCGATGCGAACCTTCATAACTTGGAGCGTGTAGCAAATGGTTATACCCTCGAATATGGCAAGACTTTCAAAAATGCTCGTTGGGCGAGAGTCTATGTAGAAGGATACCATTGGAATCAAGAACGTCAGGCCGATAAGAATGGTTTGCGCGTTGGTTCCGAGTTGCAGCTCACACCGCGTGTGTCTGTCGATATGGGCTATAACAAGCCTGAGAATAACTCAGGTGGGGCGTATGGTAAGATTACATTCCGTTTAGCGGGATCTTCTGTAGCTTGGTATGGTGGTAAGCATAGAGTAGAGGGCGCTATGAGCGTTCGTTCCAAAATGCTAAGCCTTGTAAGACGTCATCATACAATCTGGGTTGAGTAATAATTTTTATAATACAACTCATAAAGCGAATAGGACTGCGAGTCATTCGGCTCATTGTTTTTTAATGAAAATTTAATGAAAAACCATCTATTATCTGAGCTTATTAGATGATATACTCAAATAGAGGAAGGTGAGTGTTGGTATTATCTGTTCTTCGAAGAGAATAGCTTTTATTAAAAGCTATTCTCTTAATATGTAGCCCCCCTACATTATGTCGTATGATTATTGTTCATAACTAGTTACTCTCCAGTTACGTTAATAACTATATTAAAGTATAACTTTAAATCTCTCTCTCAATAACAAACTTATATCATACGGCAAGTATCAGAAACCACCTTATCTCCAAATTAAAAGTGGGTAGTTAATCTCTATTGATTAACTACCCACTTTTTAGATATTCATGCTACAATGCTCATATAATACTCATGAAAATATTGTGAATTATTTAGATATTATTTGTAAGAGAGCTGGTAATACTCCTATAGGGAAGTATTTTTGTAAGGAGAGAAGATAATTATGAAAGCAACTAAAATCTTATTAACTACTATGGTGCTAACTTCTATTGCTACCTCAGCATTCGCATCTAATCCTGTAAATATTATTTCAGGGGATGGTAAAAATATTGCCACTGCATTCGGTTATAGAGATGTATATAGATGGGATACGTCGACTGGTGCACGAGTAAAAATCGGTACTGATTTAGAATATATTGTATCATTAAATGAGGATCTAAAAGAAATTAGATCTGCAAAATTTAAAGAGAATGTTGGTCCTTTTGGTGAAAAATCTAATCTAGATATCAACTCTGATATTCTCGTATATACTAAATCAAATGTTGATAATAGCAATTCTGGTACATCCTATCTCAATGCACATGATTTATATTTTCGAACAGATAACCGTAATCATCCAAATCTATCAGCATCTAGCACATTTAGAGCTGATTTAATTAGTATGTTTCAGGATAGTAAAAGTATTAGAATTGCCCCTGGAATGGATGGTATAAAAGCTGAAGACATTTCTAAAAATTATAGTGGATTTGATCACTTAACATCTATCCCTACAATGTCTCACTTAGATAAACGTGGTGAAACTAAGATTGATGGTAGTGTTATTGAGCTTCATAATAAAGCAGTAAATGGTGAAGATGAGCAATTGACTGCTATCGACGGTAAGCACATCAGTTTTAATAAATCTGGTGACTATAAAACTTCTGTGGATGTAGATGGTATTTCTACATTGCATTATGATCAGGGTATGAGCGCATATGCTGGTGGTATTGATGTATGGGGTCACAAAAATGATGATACTACTGAACTAAGAGAAATGTCATTCTCTGTTAGTAAAGTTGATGTAGGAGGTCAGCAAATTCATGGCGTATCTAACGGTGAAGCTGATACTGATGCAGTAAACGTAGCACAACTTAAAAAGGTGAAAGACGAAATCACTGCTGCTACAGGTACTACAACAGTAACGGCAGGTGACCACATTACGGTAACACCAACAATCAATGGTAATAGCCGTGATTATAAAGTATCTTTGTCTAAAGATATTACGGACCAAATCAACAATAATACTACGAATATTGACAAAAATGCAGGAAACATCGCTAAGAATACAGAGGATATCAAAAACATTAAAGGCAATGTAACAGATATTCAAAACAATATTACAAACATCAATAACAATATGAACTCCTTCAAAGGCGATCTTTCCAAGATGGATAAACGTATCGATAAATCTGTAGCAGGTGCTGTAGCGTTGACAGCTTTACATCCACTTGATTTCGATCCAGACGCTAAATGGGACTTTGCTGTAGGTTATGGTCACTATCGCAGTGGTGATGCGGCAGCTATCGGTGCTTTCTACCGTCCTAACGAAGATGTACAACTTAGCATCGGTTCCACAGTGGGCGGCGATGAAACAGTATTTAATGCTGGCTTGTCTGTGAAAGTAGGCGCTCATAGTGGTGTATCTCGTTCTCGTGTAGCTATCGGCAAAGAGGTATTGGCTCTTAAGAAAACTGTAGCTGAACAAAATGCACAAATCCAAAAATTGACTGCATTATTGAACGGCGTAGCTGGTACTAAGATGAAAGCTGACCATACTACATTGTTCCCAGACGTGGCTGCAAACCACTGGGCATATGAAGCAGTAAGCGATTTATCTCGCCGTGGTCTCGTTGAAGGTTATCCAGATGGCACATTTGGTGGTGACCGCTTGTTAACTCGTTATGAATTCGCACAAATCGTATACCGTGCAATCCAAGACGGCGTAACAGTAGATGATCGCCTCGTTACTGAATTCAGCCCAGAAATGGCATTGTTCCGTGTGGACACAGTAGCAAAAAATGCTCAAGATGAACCAACAATTGAACGCGTTCGTGTAAACAAAAAATAAAATAGGTTATTTACATAACAATTGGCTACTACGTAGATTAACACTTCTAGATACATTATGTAGTAGCCAAATTAAATAAGCGTAACTGATATAGATTGAATTGCACTCTATACCAGTTACGCTTTAATTTTTGTGTGATTAAATTTTGAAAGTGAAACTAAGGCTTACTTTTTCTCTTATCAAGTCGCAACTATGTCATACCTTAATTAGAAGTAATGTAATAACTTAAGTAGTGACGTATCAAAATAAAAATGGTGTTCTAAGATTGGTGTCTGAAATAGCCTAGTTCCACTAAATGTTTAATAGACTCATCGAGGTATTGTTCACTTGGTACAATAAATTTTTCACCATCTGCTTTTGTACGAGTGATGGTTAGTGTTTCATCTAAAATCTTAATGAGTTCGTCACGAGTCGTTGGCTGTGCCATTTGTTTCATGACGTACAATAGACCTTCATCTACAGTAGGATCCTCTTGGTTAAACATATTGCCTAAGGTCATATATTGTTTGCCGTTACCTTCGATGAGGGTAGCCACATATCTAATGAATCGCTCTGGGATGTAACTCACATTTTCTACAAATGGTAATTTTTCATATTTTTCACTATACGCATTGAGATGGCCCAAAATGGTTAACAAAAATAGCTGTACGTATAATGTGTCCTTATTGTATTCCTCGTTTGGATGATGCTTAGCCATGTAGTCCACAATATCTTGCACATTAAATTGCTGGAACGTGCGCATAAATTGTTTGAGCGTAATGCGTAGCGCATCTGTCCAATCTGTAGGCGTTCCTGAGCGGTCTTCAAAAGGCGCTGCAAAGTACAGCGTATCAAGGATGTTTTTTTGAACCGTTTCATCTCGCACGATTTTGTCTTTGTTACATGCTTTTGTTAATAAAGACATGCGAAACTGTGTATCATAGACAAAGTCGTAATACTGTTCTTTGTCCTTGTGGTTATCGTTAGCAAGGGCTTTAATATTATCTACTACCTTATCATCGAGCCACGTGATAAAGGATTTTTCGATGCTTTTATCACCGATATATACGCAGCCCTGATGTTCAGCGCGCTCGATAAACTCAGACACATACACAGGATCGTTAAAGGTTTCTAAATATTCATGGCCTACATAATAATCATTAGCCTGTAAGACGCGATTAATATTGTCGATTTTATAACCAGACTGCTCTTGGGAACGTTGATCCATGTTCATTGTTTCGCCAATCAGCTTTAACACATTTTTAGTGTATGCAGTGCGTTCTTGCAGTGATTGATACTTACATTGCTTTTCAGAGTAGAGCATAATATCGCGCATTTGCTCTAATCTCTTCCAACCAGGATACGTGTTGTAGGACACATAAGCAATACCGCGGTTAGATAGATTGCGATTACAAATGCTGAGGATTTTATCCTTAACGCTGTCAGGCACCCAAGACCAGATGCCGTGAACAATAATGTAATCGAAGGTGCCAAAGTCATCACCGATGTCCATAATATCTTTTTCTAACAAGGTCACATTGGTGAGCCCCATGGATTCGATTAATTCATTACCGTGTTTAATTTGTACAGATGATAGGTCGATGCCTGTGAAAGTTGCCTCTGGATAGTACAGCGCTTGTGGAATGATATTGCCCCCACAAGAGGAGCCTAGTTCAAGCACACGAGCCCCCTTTATTGGTGCCGGATCGAGACCGTAGATGCGCGCCGTTGCAATTAATGAATTGATAGAACAATTAGCAAAGGCTTTAGATACATAGAGGAAATCATCATAAGAGTCTTTTAACGCTTCAATATCCGCTTGGTCAGTAGACGCTTGATGCGGTGGAGGGCAAATAGATTGCCCTTCGTTGCTATTGCCTTTTAGTATGCCTTCTGTATTTTCTTTATATATACCTTTATATGTTTCTTTTGGTTGTGTATCCATGGTAAATCCTCATCGTTACTATATGGTCTAATTTTACCTCATTATAGTTAAGTATATCATAACTTCTATTATATATAGGCTATAAATCGATAAATATTTCACAACTACTTCATATATAAAATAATAAATGAAAAATTAGTGAAATAGTGTACAAAAAGCTATAAGATTATAAAATAGAAATTCTTCTATGAACCATATTTTATAGATAATATATAAATACGTTTTTAAATCGATAAAAATCAATGAGATTAAATCTATTAATCGTTTATTTATAACTTACGTTAATGTGAATATTGAAAAAAGCTGTACTGCATAGAGAAAAATAGATTAAGCTTTATAAAATAGAATTAAAACACACAAAAAATGAGTAAAAAAACACTCGTATATTAAATTTTGTTTAATAAAATAAAGGTTCTAACAATAAACCTTATGAATTATGATAAAAACATGAAGGAAACTATTTACAAGATTTTCGATATATGATATTCTGTTCATGACACAAAATGAAAACAATATGAAAGACACTCAGAAAGCCATTAATTATGGGATATTTGGTCTTTTAGTCTTTTGTATTTAATGATTATTAATTATTTATAAGGATTGTAATTGTGTCTAGTTTAAGAAAGGGGTTCATAGAAATATGAATAAGATCTTTAAAGTAGTTTGGAGCAAATCTAAAGAATGCTACGTAGTAGTTTCCGAAGTTGCAAAAAACAATGGTGGTAAGAAAAAAGCTTTAGCTAGCGTATTAGCTGGTTTGGCAATCATGGGTGCTGCTGCACAAATGGGTACACCTGTACAAGCGGGCTCTAACACGAATGGTAATAATATTAATGTTTGGTCCAATCAAAGAGTTGATACACCTGTTCCAGGTGGCCCTGGTGTAACAAATACAAATACACAAAATACTGCAGGTGATAACTCTGTTACTATTGGTCAACAATTAACAACAGGTACAGGAGCTGTAGCTGTTGGTAGATTATCTACTGCTTTAGGTGATCGTGCTGTAGCTTTTGGTGAAGAAGTTCACGCTAAAAAAGAAGATACTATTGCTATTGGTAACAAGAATAACTCTAATACTGGTGGTGGTATTGCTATCGGTAAAGGAAACTTGGCAGATTCAACAAACAATGGTAGTAAAACTGATGGTAATCGTGGAGATCAAAACTCTCAAATTGCTATTGGTCGAGATAATAAAGCAACACATATTGATACAACTGCAATTGGTCGAGAGGTGACATCTAGTGGTACTGCTGCAATTGGTTTAGGTTCTCGTGCTGAAGCTTCTGGTGACTATGCAATTGCCATTGGTGGTGGTTCAACATCTACAAAAATAAAAGCGGCAGATTATGCTATAGCTATTGGTACTCAAGCACAAGCAACAGGTGCTCGTTCTGTTGCTCATGGTGGGGGCGCTAAAGCAACCGCTGAAAGAGCGACTGCATTAGGTTATAAAGCTGATGCTGGTGTTGTTGATGGCGTAGCTCTTGGTTCTAATTCCAAAGCAACTACTGCAGCAGGTGTGGATGGTTATAATCCTGCTGATAGCCGTACAAATACATATGCTGGTTTATCTGGTAATGCAAAAACATCTACATTAGCAGCTGTTTCTGTAGGTGATGGTTCTATTGCGACTCGTCAAATTACAGGCCTTGCAGCAGGTAAAGAAGATACTGATGCAGTTAACGTAGCTCAATTAAAAAACGTTAACTTAAAATATGCTGGTAATAGTGGCAGTGGCGATGTGTTGTTGAATAATGGTACATTAAACCTTAAAGGTGAAGGCCTGATTTCTACAACTGCTGATGCTAGTGGTGTTACTGTTAAACTTACAACAGGTGATACTATTACTAATAATAATGGTAAAGCTGTAGCTCCTGCACCTAATGGTGTTGCTACAACTGATAATGTGGTACAAGCTATTAATAAAGCTGGTTGGAATGCAAATGCATCTGCTAATGGTGGTACGTTAACTGGTTCTGCTACTGCAACTAAAGTAGTTCCTGGTGATACAGTAACTTTCAGTGCAGGTAAAAACCTTACAGTAGAACAAACATTAGGCACTAATACTCAACAATATACATATGGATTGAGCTCTACGCTTAAAGACATTGAAAGCATTCAAAATGGTGCTACTAAAATCACATTGAACAATGGTGGTGGTACAACTATTTCCGGCGGTAACTTGAGCGTAGATGGTAATAAAATCACTAACGTAGCTCCTGGTACAAATGATACTGATGCAGTTAACTACAGCCAAATTAAAGGTTTAAGAACTGAAGTTAAAGCTGGTGCTGGTGTAACTGTAACTCCAAGCAAAGGTACTGATGGTCATGATATCTACACAGTATCTGCTAATGCAACAGGTGGTGCAGCTTCTACTGAAAGCGTAGTTAAAAAAGCAGCTGCAGCTGGCGATAAAAACATTGCTGATGTTTCTGTTGCAGGCGGTAAAAATGTAAATGATCCTGGTGCTCAATACGAAGTATCCGTTTCTAAAAATGCTGTTAAAGATGCAGCTCGTGAAGCAGTAACAGTAAATAATGGTGGTAACACTGATAATCCTATTACTGTAACACCTACTGATGATGCAACTAACCATAATACTACTTATGCAGTAACATTCGATGGTAATAAAGCAGCTAAACAAATTCCGTTGACTTACAAAGCTAATGGCACTGGTGATAAAACAGTTACATTAGATAAAGGTTTAGACTTTACTAATGGTACAAATACTACAGCAGAAATCGGTAACGATGGCGTTGTTAAATTCAATTTGAAAGACAATGTAGCTCTTACTAATGCTGGTTCCTTGACTGTTGGTGATACTAAAGTTAATAACGATGGTCTTACAATTACTGGTGGCCCATCTGTAACTAAAACTGGTATTGACGCTGGTAATAAAAAAATCACTAATGTTACAACAGGTACAGCTGATACTGATGCAGTAAACGTAAAACAATTAAAAGATACTGAAAAACACATCAAACCTGATACATATACAGTAGCAAATGATGGCTCTGTAACATTAAAATATGTTGATGGTAATGGCACTGAACAAACTGAAACAGCTAAAATTACTGGCATTGCTAAGAAGTCAAAAGTTGTCAATGGCGAAAACACAACTGTTGAAGAAGGTACAGATGCAACTGATAACAGCGTAACTTATAAAGTAAACGTAAAAGGTGATTTAGCAAATATCTCCTCCATCACAAATGGTGCAGGTTCTGGTAAAATCTCCTTCGCTGGTAATCAAGTTGTAAACGTTGAAGGTGACCATGCTATTTCCTTAAACGGTAAAGATGGCTATGTAACTGGCTTACAAAACAAAGATTGGGATATTACTAACCCAACTATTGTATCCGGTCGTGCAGCAACTGAAGACCAATTGAAAACAGTAAGCGATGGTTTCAACAACACTGTTAAATTAGCTGGTAACACTGGTAATACAGATACTCAAAAATTGAGCCAAGCTGGTGGTTTGAGCTTCGGTGTAGTTGGTGCTAACAACGGTCAATACATCAAAACAACTGCTTCTGGTACAGATGTAGTAGCTGACTTGTCCGATGACGCAAAAGCTAAATTAAACCATACCGTTGAAGTAGCACCTGGTTCTAATAATGTAACAGTAACTACTGATACAACTGATCCTAATAAAACAGTTTATAAAGTAGCAGTTGCTAACACTACTACTGGTGCAGCTTCCACTGAAAGTGTAGTTAAAAAAGCTGATGCAGCTGGCGACACTAATATTGCTGATGTAACTGTTGGTAATGGTAAAAACTCTGGTGACCCAGATGCTCAATATGAAGTTAATGTTTCTAAAAATGCTGTTAAAGATGCAGCTCGTGAAGCAGTAACAGTAAATAACGGTGGTAACACTGATAATCCTATTACTGTAACACCAACTGATGATGCAACTAACCATAATACTTCTTATGCAGTAACATTCGATGGTGATAAAGCAGCTAAACAAATTCCATTGACTTACAAAGCTAATGGTACTGGTGATAAAACAGTTAAATTAGATAAAGGTTTAGACTTCACTAATGGTACAAACACTACAGCAGAAATCGGTAATGATGGCGTTGTTAAATTCAACTTGAATGACAATGTAGCTCTTACTAATGCTGGTTCCTTGACTGTTGGTGATACTAAAGTTAATAATGATGGTCTTACAATTACTGGTGGCCCATCTGTAACTAAAACTGGTATTGACGCTGGTAATAAAAAAATCACTAATGTTACAACAGGTACAGCTGATACTGATGCAGTAAACGTAAAACAATTAAAAGATACTGAAAAACACATCAAACCTGATACATATACAGTAGCAAATGATGGTTCTGTAACATTAAAATATGTTGATGGTAATGGCACTGAACAAACTGAAACAGCTAAAATCACTGGTATTGCTAAACAAGATCTTTCCAACATCGATAATGCAGGTAAACAAGTAATCACTGGTCTTGGTACAGTTGTTAAAGCTGGTGACAACGTAACTGTTACTGAAGCATCTGATGCTACAACAGGCCAAAAAACTTACACTGTAAATGCTGTAACTCCAGCAGTTTACACTAAAGCTGATGGCACTAAAGTAGTTAAACGTCCAGATGGTACTTTCACAACAAACATTGACGGTTCTGCTGGTAATGATGTTCCTGCAAGTGACGTTATCGTATCTTTCCAAGATGCAGCTGGTAACACAATTGGTGGTAACTCCATCGTAAATAACGTTGGTTCTGCTATCGACAAAGCTGGCACATCTACTGGTGATACATTCTTAACTAACCTTAATAATGCTGCTACTGATAATCCATTCGCTGCAGTTAACGTAAGAGATCTTAAATCTACTGCAGATGCATTGAAAGCATCCGAATTGCATATCGCTCCTACAGCAGTTAAAACTGGTAGCACTGAAGCTAAAGGTGGCGAAGTAAAGGGTACTGAAAACGTATACAAATACGATGCAGCTACTAAGAAAGTTACATTGACTTACAACGATGGTAACGGTAAAGCTGTTACTGATACAAAAGCCGTTATTGACTTCTCCGACTTGAATGTTCCGGCAGGTGGCAATAACTACGGTTTCAAAGCTAATGCAACTGCAAATGGTGGTACAGTAGCTAATGATACGGCAACTCCTGCAACAGCAACAGCTGTTGAAAACGGTGGTACTATTAACTACGCAGCAGGCAAAAACTTGACTGTAAAACAAGATATTGATGCTACTAACAAAACTCATACATATACATACAGCTTAGACAAAGATTTAACTAACTTGGATAAAGTTGTAGTAAATGGTAAAGATGGCGTAGCAGGTAAAGATGGTGTAACTATCGTTGGCCCTCAAGGTGCTACTGGCGCTACTGGTATTCCAGGTACAAATGGTATCGATGGTAAAGTTGGTATCACTGGTAAAGACGGTAAAGACGCTGTATCCATTGCTGGTAAAGATGGCGTTGGTACAATCGGCTTAACAGGTCCTCAAGGTCCTGCTGGTACAAACGGCAAATCTGTAGATATCTCTACTGAAAATGGTACAAAAACATTAGTTAAACCAGAAGCAAACAACAATGATCAATCTCAACGTATCGTATACGTACCAAAAGATGCTAATGGTAACCCATTGAAAGATGCTGATAACAACGATATTAAACGTGAAGTAGCAACTATGGATGATGGCTTACGCTTCACTGGCAATAATACGTCCACTGAAAACAAACAAAAACTTGGTTCCTTAGTTAAAGTTGAAGGTGAAGGCGTTACAGAAGCACAAGCTAATAGCTTCCAATCTGCAGCTGGTAATATCGCAGTTGTAGCTGATGGTGCTGACAAATTAACAGTTAAGTTAAATAAAGACCTTAAAGATCTTACAAGCGTAACTACTGATAAAGTAACTACAAAAGAAATCGGCTTAAAAGATGCAGCTGGTAATACTACTACAATCAAGAAAGATGGCGACCGCATTACATACACTAATGAGGGTGGTACAACTAATAAAACAGTAGCAACTCTTGATGATGAAATGCACATCAAAGATACTACATACACTGTAGATGGTAACAAAAAAGTAACATTAACATATGTAGATGGTAATGGTACTGATGTAGCTGGTAAAAAAGCAATCATCGACTTGTCTGGCTTGCCTGTAGGCGATAAAGATACAGATATGCGTATCAAAGAAGGTAACTACACTGCTACAAATGGTTCTGTAACATTGAACACTGTTGATAAAGACGGTAACCTAGTAACTGGTAAAGACGTAGTTATTAAAGGTATTAATACTAATAACTACCAAGCTGGCGACAACGTTACTTTCACAAACAACGGTGTGGATGCAAACGGCAATCCAATTGTAAAAATCAATGCTGAAGTATCTACTGAAAAAGTAGAAGCTAAAGCAGTAGCAGGCAATTTGGCTAAAGTAACTGGTAAAACAGGTACTGCTAAAGGCGAAACTTATGAAGTTGCTGTTACTAAAGATGATGTAGAAAATAACGCTGAAATTTCCTATAAAGCTAACAATGGTACAGCTCAAAAAACTACATTGGCTAAAGGCTTGAACTTCACATCTGATGACAACTCTGTAGCTATTACTACTGGTGCTGATGGTAAAGTTAACTTCAAAGTTGATACTACTGGCATCCAAGGTAAAGCGTTCAACCTTGATGTAAACAAAGAAGGTACTGGTAAAGTAGAAAACGCTCAAACTGCAGCGGCTACTCCTTCCGTAGAAAAAGGTACTAAATTCGTAGCTGGTAACAACTTGTCCATCCGTCACGATGGTATCAATGGCGATGCAAACTACGATCACCAAGTAACTTACGCATTGAATAGCGACCTTAAAGGTATTACTTCCATTACTAACAATGGTGGTGCTACTATGAACTTCGGTCCTAGCGAAGTTTCCATCACTGGTGGTAACCTCAACATGGGTGGTAACAAAATCACTAATGTTAAAAATGGTACAGACAAATCCGACGTTGCAACTGTAGGTCAATTGACTAAAGTTACATCCAACGATAACACTGTAGCAATCAACAAAACTACTGATGCTGATGGCGCTCCAGTTTATGATCTTTCCGTACAAGGCGGTGGTCGTGACCCACGCGTTGATCAATTGGGTGAAGAAATCGGTCGTGTAGGTGCACAAGGTGCAGCTCTTGCAGCATTGAAACCTATCCAATACGATCCATTAGAACCAACTCAAATCATGGCTGGTTATGGTAACTACCGTGGTAACTCCGCTATTGCAATGGGCGTTGCTCATTACAAAAATGAGTCCACATTGATGCATGCTGGCGTATCCTGGGCTGGTGGTTCCCGTCACATGATGGCGAACGCTGGTGTAACTTGGAAAGTTGGTAACCGTGATAGCGAAGCTGCTGTAGCAGATCGTTACCGCAAAGGTCCTATCAGCTCTGCTTATGCAATGCAACAAGAAATGGCATCCGTTAAAGCACAAAACGCTGGATTAAAAACTGAAGTATCTGATTTGAAAGCTGAAAACGAACAAATGAAAGCTCAAATTGCTGCTATGATGGCAAAACTTGGTATGTAATCATTTGTGAGTACACGAATTAAATACATGATGGATGATATGCGCTGCCTAGCGTAGCGCGTATCTCCCCATATTATTTGTGAAAGCATTGCTTTCAGATATGAATGTAAAATAGGTGTGAAAGATACTTTCACCATAATCTAACGATAGAAAAGAGGAATATAGAATGAAAAAATCTACATTACTTGCTTGTGCAGCGGCTCTTGTTATTTCTACAGGTGTTGTAGGTGCACAATCCGCTCCAACATATGACGATAACTTAATTTTGCGTAACCCAGTATCTGCACCTGCATTGAGCAACGTAGTATTGGTTCCTGTGGCTAGCCCACAAACAGTGGCTGCTGTTCATGACTATGTAAAAGCTTGGCAAAATGCAGAAATCAACATCGCAAAAGCTAAAGTGAAATACGAAAACCATGAACGTATGACAAAAGCTGAAAAAATCTGGTTACATTCCTACGACAAACACAACTATGCTGACTACTTCCGTACACATTCCATCGGTCGTGTACATGGTCAAGAAGTGTTCTTGAACTGGAATGGTGAAAACCGCAATAAAAACGAATACGAATATTTCGAAATGCCTAAATACAATGAAAAAGATGGCTTCACTAATAGCTATGGTTACAATGTATTGCGCGGCATGACAGATCGTATCAACGAAATCATCCAAAAACAAAAAGAAGTTGGCGGTCCTATGACTGATGACGAAGCACAAGCATTGGAAGATGCTATTTTGGATGTAATGGCTAAAGACCAAGAAAACGTTTCTAACGAAGAACTTCGTCACTACATGAACGAAACAATTTGGTTCGCAGCTAAACAAACTGTAAAAAATAAAGCAAGTGAAGAACCTACAGTTCAAGATGAGCACGTAGTAGATCTTCGCGAAGCTATTAATCGTCCAGCTAACCAAGAAGTTAAAAAAGTAGACTTGCGCGCTGCGATTCAATAATTTTACTGTAAGCATATAACTCTTAGGCTAATACCCCCTAAGAAGTTCTAGCTGTGTGTACAGATGCAATATCTGTAACATAATAATAACTACATATGGCCCTTATATAGGACATATAAGGGCCTTGATGTACCCTAGAACCCCGACTAGGTACACAATCCTTATGCAAAACAACGCCATCCTTGGGATGGCGTTGTTTTTATATTATGGACTTAATACTATCTCTTAACGATCTACAAAGCACTTAGATACCCCAAAGGGCTGTAACAGAATGCGGTAAAACAGTATTCTGTTACAGCCCTTTTTATAAACAAATATAAATAGAATCGTATATATTCTAATATTTATTTATTTTTGTTAAGTCTTGTTATGTCCATTAAATACTTTATATACTGAATTATTGATTATATTCGATTTATATTATTTATAAAATATAATATGAAGATTACATGGTTGTTTCTATAGAGTTTAACATAATATAAACTAATAGCACTTTTGTAGTGCTCGGAATAGTGGCAATTTTATATAAATGAATTATATTGTATATAATAACTATATTATAATAGCTGTATTTATGAGGCGTGAGAATATAAATACACGTAAAATAAACTCTAGTTTATTTATTTTATAATTCTAAAATTTATTTTAACGTTTTCAAGAATTTCTATTTACATTTAGTTTATAAATTGGTATTATATAAATATCTTAATGAAGAGTATGTGAACGTGTGTCATAAACAATTCATGAAACGAAAGAAAGTGTATAAATAAGGCATTTAGTGTTTTCTTTATAAGAGAGAAAGGGGTTCATAGTTTCTATGAATAAAGTCTTTAAAGTCGTTTATAGCAAATCTAAAGGTTGCTATGTAGTAGTTCCTGAAACTGCAAAAAATAATAACGGCAAGAAAAAAGTTTTGGCTAGCGTATTAGCTGGTTTGGCACTTGTTGGTGCAGGTGCTCATATGGGTACACCTGTTGAAGCGTACAGAAGTCCAGATGGTAGTGTAAATACAGAAGGTAGCAGAATCAATATTGCGGCTAATGCTACACCTAATAACAGTGTTGGTGTTAACTCCATCGTTGTTGGTTACCAAAATACAACTGATAACGAAGAAGGTACTACAGCACTTGGCGCTAATAACCAAGCCTATGGTAACTCTGGCTTAGCCGTTGGTAATCAAAACTATGCTAACGGTGGTGCAGCTACAGCAATTGGTGCTGGTAATGAAGCACGTGCTGCTGCAACTGTAGCATTAGGTAATAAAAATAATGCTAATGCAACATCTGCTGTTGCAGTTGGTAACTATAATAACCAAAATTACACAAAAGGTACTTGGCAAACAACACCTAAACAAGCAGGTAACTACTCTACAGCAGTAGGTTCTTACAATGCGGCTTTGGGTGATAATTCTGTTTCCGTTGGTTCCATGAATACATCCCACGTAGCTGACACAGTTACAATCGGTCAAAACAATGAAGCCAAGACTATGGGTGGTATCTCCATCGGTAAAAACAACTTAACTGACTCTACAAATGGTGGTACTAACTTTGCTGCGACTCGCGATGAGAATTCACAAATCGCAATTGGTCGTGACAATGTTGCTACTCACTTAGATACAATTGCTATTGGTCGTGAAACTAAAGCTACTGGCTCTGGTGCTACTGTAGTTGGTGCACGTGCTGAAGCATCTGGTGACAATTCTATTGCTATCGGTCAAAGTGGTAAAACATCCCCTAAAGTTATTGCATCTGGTGTTAACTCCATTGCTATTGGTATGCAATCTCAAGCAACTGGTGAAGCTGGTATCGCTGAAGGTGCTGGCTCTCGTGCAGGTGGTAAATACGGCGTTGCATTAGGTCGTACATCTAAAGCAAATGCTGAAGCTACTACTGCGTTAGGTAATGCTGCAGAAGCTAACATTGCTAATGGCGTAGCTCTTGGTTCCTCCTCTGTTACTACAACAGACAAAGGCGTTCTTGGCTACAACCCATCCGATCCTCATGAACGTAAATATAATCCTTTAACTGGTAATGTAAAAACAGCTACTACAGCTGCTGTATCTATCGGTAATGGTAGCACTTTGACTCGTCAATTGACTGGTCTTGCTGCAGGTACTGCAGACACTGACGCTGTTAACGTGGCTCAATTGAAAAACGTTGGCGTTGCTGTAACTGGTAATACTGGTAAAAGTGATTTCTTAGCTGATGGCGGTAAATTAAACGTGATTGGCGAAGGTCGTGTATCTACTGTAGCGGCTCATGATGGTCAAAAAGATTCCAAAATCACTGTAAGCTTTGATGACAAAGGCATGGTGAGAGCTGGTAAAAACGTTACAGTTGATGAAAATACTGTAAATGGTCGTACTACATACACAATCAACGCTGCTGATACTGCTGCTAAATATGACTTCTTAACAAATGCTACAGCTAACGGTGGTAAACTTGACGGTGAAGCAACACCTACAAAAGTTCAAAGCGGTACTACAGTTAACTACGCAGCTGGTAAGAACTTAACAGTTAAACAAGATATTGAAACATCTCTTGGTCAACAAACATATACATATTCCTTGAATAAGGACCTTAAAGAAATTACATCCATCACTAACAATGGTGGTCCTACAATGAACTTTGGTCCTAACAACATCAGCATCACTGGTGGTAACTTGAATCTTGGTGATAACAATATCACTAACCTTAAATCTGGTGGCGATGTAATCAACAACGCAGCTAACATTGGCGACGTAACTCGTATTTCCAAAGCTAATGACTTGCATGTAGCTCCTACAGCAGGCACTAATAACAATGTGGCTGAATACACTGTAGATGCTAACAAAAAGGTTACATTAACTTACCAAGATGGTAATGGTAAAACTGTTAACGGCCCTAAAGCAGTTATCGACTTGAGCGGTTTGAAAACTGGCGACATGAGCTCTTTCAACGTGAAATCTACTGCTACAGAAGGTAAAGTGGCACAAGGTTCTGCTGGCGTTCAAGAAATCCGTGACGGAAAAACTGTGGAAATGCAAGCCGGCAAAAACATGACCATTAAACAAACTAATAATAATGGTAATGCAGCTGTTGAATTTGCATTGAACAAAGACATCGATTTGACTCCAGATGGGTCTATCAAAATTGGTGACACTAACATCACTGACAATGGCTTGACTATTAACGGTGGTCCATCCATTACAAAAACTGGTATCAATGCTGGTGGTTTGAACATTACTAATGTGAAAGCTGGCGTAAACGACAACGATGCAGTTAACGTAAGCCAATTGAAACAAGTTCGTGCTGATGAACGTCACATCAAACCTGGTGAATACGCAGTTGATAACAACGGCAAAGTAACAATGACATACGTTGATGGTAACAACAAAGATGTTCCTAACGAAACTGCTGTTATCACAGGTATTGCTAAACAAGATCTTTCCAACATCAACAATGGTGGTAAGACTGTCATTAAAAACCTTGCTAAAGAAGCTATCGACATGGAAAACGGTAAGAACACAACTGCTTCTCACCGTGACGTAAATGGCGTTAAAACTTTCAAAGTAGACGTTGAAGGTGATTTAACAGACATTACATCCATTACTAACAAAGCTGGCGACGGCAAAGTTGTATTTGGTGGTAACCAAACTGTAAACGTAGCAGGCGATCACAACATTAGCTTGAATGCTAAAACTGGTGACATCACTGGTTTGACTAACATCACTTTGGATGCTCCTGACTTCGGTAAAAAAGGTCGTGCTGCAACTGAAGAACAATTGAGCATCGTTAACAACGGTTTCAATAACACAGTTGGTTTGACTGGTAACACAGGCGCTACTGAATTACAAAAATTGAACAAACAAGGTGGCTTGAGCTTCGGCGTTGTAGGTGCTAACAATGGCGAGTACATTAAAACAACTGCATCCGGTAGCAATGTAGTAGCTGACTTGTCCGACAGGGCTAAAAACAAATTGAACAGCACTGTTGAAGTTCAAGGTAAAAATGCTGCGAAAGTAACAAGCAACGTAGTTCAAAATGCAGACGGTAGCACAAAAACTATCTACACTGTAGATGTTAACAACGTAACACCTACTGCAGCTTCTACTGAAAAAGTACAAGCTAAAGCAGACGTAACTGGCTCTAACGACAAAAATATCGCTAAAGTTGCTCCTAAAGCAGGTGATCAATTCGGCGAAGCTGGTGCAACTTACGAAGTAAACGTATCCCGTAACGACGTTAAAGATGCAGCTCGTGAAGCAGTTACTGTAAACAATGCAAATAATAACAACAACCCAATCACTGTTACACCTGTACAAGATGAAGCAAACCACAATACTACATACCAAATAACATTCGATGGTGATAAAGCTGCTAAACAAATTCCTTTGACATACAAAGCGAATGGCACAAACGATCAAAAAGTTACATTGGATAAAGGTTTGAACTTCACAAACGGTAGAAACACAACAGCTTCCGTAGATGCTGAAGGCGTTGTTAAATACGATGTGAATAAAGACTTAGTTAATATCAATTCCATTTCTAACACTACAAATGGTCCAAAAATGGAATTCGGTCCTAACTCCATCAACATCACTAATGGCCCTATCAACATGGGTGACCAAAACATCACTAACCTTAAATCTGGTGGCGATGTAGTGAATAACGCTGCTAATATTGGCGACGTAACTCGTATTTCCAAAGCTAACGACTTGCACATTGCTCCTACAACATCCAACCGTCAAGGTGAAACTACTACATCTTACGCTTACGATGCAGCAAGCAAATCTGTAACATTGAAATACAACGATGGTAACGGTGCTAACCAAGCTGGTACAGTTGCGAAAATCGACTTGTCCGGCTTAGCTGATCAAATCAAAGACGGTTACTCCTTCTCCACAGACGCTAAAGGCAATGTAGTTGGTAATCACGCTGTTACAGCTGTTGGCAATGGTAAAACTGTTTCCTACGCTGCAGGCGATAATGTAACTGTAAAACAAGATATCAATGCTGCAACTGGTGAACATACTTACACATATGCATTGTCCAACAACATTGATTTGACTCCAAATGGTTCCTTGAAAATTGGTGACACTATTGTTAACGATGGTGGCTTAACAATTAAAAATGGTCCATCCGTTACTAAAACTGGTATCAACGCTGGTAACTTGAACATTACTAATGTGAAAGCAGGCGTAAACGATAACGATGCAGTTAACGTAAAACAATTAAAAGATGCTCGTACAGTAGTAACTTCTAACGATAAATCTGTAACGATCAACAAAACAGAAAACGGCAACCAAGTTACTTATGACTTGCATGTAGCTCCAGGTGCTGCACAATCCGTATGGAATGTGAAATCCACTGGTAATACAACTGCTGATTCCGAAGCAGCTGCAAAGACTATCACTGATGGTAAAACAGTTGAAATGGCAGCAGGCAAAAACTTGACTGTAAAACAAACTAGCAACAATGATGGTGCTAAAGTTGAATATGCATTGTCCGATGACATCAAAGTTGGTAACGACGGTAAAGATGGCAAAGACGGCGTTGATGGCAAAATCGGCGTAAACGGTAAAGACGGCTCTGCTGTTGTAATCAATGGTAAAGACGGTTCCATCGGCCTCAATGGTAAAGACGGTAAAGACGGTCTTACTATCCGCGGTGCTAACGGTCAAGACGGCGTAAATGGTACAAACGGTACTAACGGTATCACTCGTATCGTATACGAAGACAAAAACAACAACAAACACGAAGTGGCTACTACTGATGACGGTATGAAATATGCTGGCGATGATGCACAAGGTGCAGACAAATCTAAAGTAATCGCTAAGAAATTGAACCAAACATTGGATATCGTTGGTGGTGCAGATAAAACTAAATTGACTGACAACAACATCGGCGTAAACAACGTAGATGGTAAATTGAACGTTCAATTGGCTCAAAACATCAACTTGACTCCAGCAGGTTCCTTAACTATTGGCGATACAATGATCAACAATGGTGGCTTGACTATCACTGGTGGTCCATCTGTTACTAAAACTGGTATCAACGCTGGTAACTTGAATATTACTAATGTAAAAGCTGGCGTAAACGATACTGATGCAGTTAACGTTAAACAGTTGAAAGATTCCCGTACAGTAGTTACATCTAATGATAAATCCGTAACAGTTAATAAAACAGAAAACGGCAACCAAGTTACTTATGACTTGCATGTAGCTCCAGGTGCTGCACAATCCGTATGGAATGTGAAATCTACTGGTAATACAACTGCTGACTCCGAAGCAGCTGCAAAAACTATCACTGATGGTAAAACAGTTGAATTGGCAGCAGGCAAAAACTTGACTGTAAAACAAACTAGCAATGAAGACGGCGCTAAAGTTGAATACGGTTTAGCTGGCGACTTGACTAACATCAAGACTATTAAAAACGAAGGTCCTGCTACTTTCACAATTGGCGGCAACGAATTCAAATTCGATGGCGGTAATGTGAATATGGGTGATAACAACATCACTAACCTTAAATCTGGTGGCGATGTGATCAATAACGCAGCTAACATTGGCGACGTTAACCGTATCTCCAAAGCTAACGACATTCATATCAAAGACAAAACATACACAGTGAACGCTGATAAAACAGTTACATTGGAATATGTTGATGGCAATGATAATGCAGTGAATAAAACAGCTAAGATCGACTTGAGCAACTTGCCAACAGGCGATAAAGCTGCTGTTGAAAGCGTAGTTAAAAAATCTGCTGCTGCAGGCGACACTAACATCGCTGACATCACTGTAGCTGACGGCAAACAAACTGGTGATGCGAATGCTAAATACGAAGTAAATGTTTCCCGTAATGCTGTTAAAGATGCAGCTCGTGAAGCAGTTACTGTAAATAATGCAAACAATAACAACAACCCTATCACTGTTACACCTGTTCAAGATGAAGCAAACCATAACACAACTTACCAAGTAACATTCGATGGCGATAAAGCTGCTAAACAAATTCCTTTGACATACAAAGCGAATGGCTCCAACGACCAAAAAGTTACATTGGATAAAGGTTTGAACTTCACTAATGGTTCCAACACAACAGCTTCCGTAGCTGCTGATGGCGTAGTTAAATACGATCTTAATAACAACGTAAACTTGACTCCATCTGGTTCCTTAACTATTGGTGATACTGTTGTTAATAACGGTGGCTTAACTATTTCCGGTGGCCCATCTGTTCTTAAAACTGGTATTAATGCTGGTAACTTGAACATTACTAATGTGAAAGCAGGCGTGAACGATACTGATGCAGTTAACGTTAAACAGTTGAAAGACTCCCGTACAGTAGTAACTTCTAACGATAACTCTGTAACAATTAACAAAACAGAAAACGGCAACCAAGTTACTTACGACTTGCATGTAGCTCCAGGTGCTGCACAATCCGTATGGAATGTAAAATCCTCTGGTAATACAACTGCTGATTCCGAAACAGCTGCAAAAACTATCTCTGATGGTAAAACAGTTGAAATGGTAGCAGGTAAAAACTTGACTGTAAAACAAACTAGCAACAACGATGGCGCTAAAGTTGAATACGCATTGTCCGATGACATCAAAGTTGGTAACGACGGTAAAGATGGAAAAGACGGCGTTGACGGCAAAATCGGCGTAAACGGTAAAGATGGCTCTGCTGTTGTGATTAACGGTAAAGACGGTTCTATCGGCTTGAATGGTAAAGACGGTAAAGATGGTCTTACTATTAAAGGCGCTAACGGTCAAGACGGCGTAGACGGTAAAAATGGTACTAATGGTATCACTCGTATCGTATACGAAGACAAAAACAACAACAAACACGAAGTGGCTACTACTGATGACGGCTTGAAATTCACTGGTAATAACACTGACGTTGTAAACAAAAACAAATTGAACAGTCTTGTTAAAGTTCAAGGTGAAGGCGTAGATAAAACAACTTCTGCATCCTTCAAGAGTGCTTCTGGTAACATCAACGTAAAAGCTGATGGCACTGATACTCTCGAAGTTCAATTGAACAAAGATTTGAAAAACATCACTTCCATTAAGAACGATGGCCCTGCAACTATGACAATTGGCGGCAACGAATTCAAATTCGATGGCGGCAACGTGAACATGGGTGGCAACAACATCACTAACCTTAAATCTGGCGGCGATGTAATCGATAACGCAGCTAACATTGGCGACGTAACTCGTATTTCTAAAGCTAACGACTTACACATTGCACCAACTCAATCCAACCGTGCAGGTGAAGCTACTACATCTTACTCCTATGATGCAGCAGACAAATCCGTTACATTGAAATACAACGATGGCAATGGTGCTAACCAAGCTGGTACAATCGCGAAAATCGACTTGTCTGGTTTGGCAGATCAAATCAAAGATGGCTACTCCTTCTCCACAGATGCGAAAGGTAATGTAGTTGGTAACCACGCTGTAACAGCTGTAGGCAACGGTAAAACTGTATCCTACGCAGCAGGCGATAATTTGACAATTACTCAAAATATCGATAATGCAACTGGTGAACAAACTTATACATATGCATTGTCTAATGACATCAAAGTTGGTAACGACGGCAAAGATGGTAAAGACGGTGTTGATGGTAAAATCGGCGTAAACGGTAAAGATGGTTCCGCTGTTGTAATCAACGGTAAAGATGGTTCCATCGGCCTCAATGGTAAAGATGGCAAAGACGGTCTTACTATTAAAGGTGCTAACGGTCAAGACGGCGTTGACGGTAAAAACGGCAAAGACGGCATGACTCGTATCGTATACGAAGACAAAAACAACAATAAACACGAAGTGGCAACTACTGACGACGGCATGAAATATGCTGGCGACAATGGTCAAACTGACTCCACTAAAGTTATCGCTAAGAAATTGAACCAAACATTGGATATCACTGGTGGTGCGGACAGCACTAAATTGACTGAAAACAACATCGGCGTGAACAACGTAGATGGCAAATTGAAAGTTCAATTGTCCAAAGAAGTTAACTTGACTCCATCCGGTTCCTTAACAATTGGCGATACTAAGATCACTGACGGTGGTTTGGTAATCAACAATGGTCCATCCATTACTAAAGGTGGCATCAATGCTGGTGACTTGAACATCACTAATGTGAAAGCTGGCGTAAATGATACTGATGCAGTTAACGTAAAACAATTGAAATCCGCTAAGACAGAAGTTAAAGCTGGTGACAACGTAACAGTTGATAAAACAATTGGTGCTGATGGTCAAAACATTTACACAGTAAATGCAAAAGCAACTAACCTTGGCGATGCTGAACTTAACTACACAGCTAACGGCGGTGCTAAACAAAAAGTTAAATTGTCTGAAGGCTTGAACTTCGTTGACGGTAACTACACTAAAGCTTCCGTTGATGCAAATGGTGTTGTTAAATACGACGTAACACTTGGTAAAGTGAAAGATGGCGTTGACGGCAAACCAGGCGTAGATGGTGAAAATGGTATCGCAACAGTTAAAACTGTAGTAGATACAATCAACAACTCCGGTTGGAAAGGTGACGTTACTGGTAACACAGTAGGTGATCACAGTGCAACAATCGTAAAACCTGGTACAACTGTAAACTTCGGTGCAGGTAAAAACTTAACTGTTGAACAAATCGTTGATAAAGTAACTGGCAACCATACTTACAACTATGCATTGTCCGACGATATCAAAGTTGGTAATGATGGTAAAGACGGTAAACCAGGTGTTGACGGTAAGATCGGTGTAAACGGTAAAGACGGTTCTGCTGTTGTAATCAACGGTAAAGACGGCTCTATCGGCTTGAATGGTAAAGACGGTAAAGATGGTCTTACTTTCAAAGGTGCTAACGGTCAAGACGGCGTAGACGGTAAAAACGGTACTAACGGTATGACTCGTATCGTTTACGAAGATAGCAATAAAAATAAACACGAAGTTGCTACTACTGATGACGGCTTGAAATTCACTGGTAACAACGAAAGCGTTGTAAACAAAAATAAACTTAACTCCACAGTTAAAGTTAAAGGTGAAGGCGTTACTGAAGAGCAAGAAAAAACATTTGAATCTGCCGCAGGTAACATCGCTGTAACTGCTGATGGTAACGATACTTTGAACATTCGCTTGAATAAAAACATCAAAGGTATCGACTCCATCCAAACTAAGGAAATCCACTTAGGTACACCTGATAACTACACAACAATTAAGAAAGATGGAGACCGCATTAAATACGGCGACAAAACATTCGCTAACACTGACGATATCTGGACAATCCAAGCTAATGGCACAGATGTTCCAGCTAACGGCGGTAAAGTAAATGTTAAAGGTGCTGACGGTATCACAGTATCCAAATCTGCTAATGGCGAAATGACAATTAGCGGTGCTGGCCTTGGTACAATGAACAGCTTCAACGTTAAATCTTCTGGTAATACTACTGCTGATTCTGAAACAGCAGCTAAGAAAATTACTGATGGTAAAACTGTTGAATTCTCCGGCGGTAAAAACCTCACTGTAAAACAAACTAGCGACGCTAACGGTGCTAAAGTAGAATATGCATTGAACAACAATGTAGATCTTACTAATAAAGGTTCCGTAACAATTGGCGATACTAAGATCACTGATGGTGGCTTGGTAATCAACAACGGCCCATCCGTAACTAAAGACGGCATCAATGCTGGTAATAAACAAATTACTAACGTTGAAGACGGTGTAAACGACACTGATGCGGTTAACGTACGTCAATTGAAAGCAGCTAAAACTAACCTTGTTGACGGTCAAAATACTAAAGTGACTGGCGACGGTTCTAAAGCTAACCCTTACAAAGTTAATGTTGAAGGCGATTTGAACAAAATCACTTCCATCACTAACAACGAAGGCGACGGCAAATTAGAATTCAAAGGTGACCAAGTAGTTAACGTAGCTGGCGACAACACAATTAAGCTTGATGGTAAAACTGGTGACATCACTGGCTTAACTAACAAAACTCTTGATTCCGCTGACTTCGCAACTAAAGGTCGTGCGGCAACTGAAGAACAATTGAAACTTGTTCATGAAGAAGCAGCTAAGAAATCTACTGAAAAAGTACAAGCTAAAGCTGATGCTAATAACATCGCTAAAGTAGCTCCTAAAGCTGGCGATACATTCGGTGCAGCTGGTGCAACATACGAAGTATCTGTAGATAAAAATGACGTTAAAGATGCAGCTCGTGAAGCAGTTACTGTAACAGGTGACAACAAAGCGATCACTGTAGACGTTCAACCAAATGCTACTAACCATACAACTAACTACCAAGTTAACTTCAATGGTAAAGAAGCAGCTAAACAAATTCCATTGACTTATAAAGAAAATGGTGGCAACGCTAGAACAGTAATGTTATCTGAAGGTTTAGACTTCTCTAACGGCGTAAATACTACTGCTCATACTGATGCGAACGGTAAAGTATCCTTCGACGTGAAAGGTGACCTCACTAACATCACTTCCATCTCTAACAACTCCAATGGTCCGAAATTATCCTTCGGTGGAGACACTGTAAATATCACTGGTGGCAACCTCAACATGGGTGGCAATAAAGTTACTAATGTTCAACGTGGCACTGATGATAACGATGCAGTAAACGTTAAACAGTTGAAAGATTCCCGTACTACATTGACATCTGATGACCAATCCGTAGTATTGAAGAAAACTGAAACTGCTGATGGCGGCTTGAACTACGACCTTTCTGTAAAAGGCGCAGTTGACCCTCGCGTTGATCAATTGAACGAAGAAATCGGCCGTGTAGGTGCTCAAGGTGCAGCATTGTCCGCATTGAAACCTATGCAATATGATCCATTGGAACCAACTCAAATCATGGCTGGTTACGGTAACTACCGTGGTAACTCCGCGATTGCAGTGGGCGTAGCTCATTACAAAAACGAGTCCACAATGTTCCATGGCGGCTTGTCCTGGGCTGGCGGTTCTAGCCACATGATGGCAAACGCTGGTGTAACTTGGAAAGTTGGTAACAAAGATGCTGAAGCAGCTGTAGCAGATCGCTACCGCAAAGGCCCTATCAGCTCTGCATACGCAGTACAAACTGAAATGGCAGCAATGAAAGCTCAAAACGCCGGATTAAAAGGTGAAGTATCTGACTTGAAATATGAAAACGAACAAATTAAAGCTCAAAACGCTGGTCTACAAAGTGAAGTAGAAGTATTGAAAGCTCAAATGGCTGCAATGATGGCGAAAATGGGTATGTAATTAGTTACACTTTCAGAAAACTTTCAAAAAACTAGGAATCTAATCCTAGGTATGGATACAACTGGTATGGGTTCCTTCGGGAGCCCTGAACCAGCACATTAATTCGACTATGAAAAGAGGAATAGATATGAAAAAATCTACAATGCTTGCTTTCACAGCGGCACTTTTAATGAGCGCAGCATCCATCACTGGTCACGCAGCAAGCGCACCAACATATGATGACAACTTGATCTTGCCAAACCCTACATCCGCACCTGGTTTGAGCAATGTTATATTAGTACCTGTGGCTAGCCCACAAGTAGTACAATCCCTTCATGATTACGTGAAAGCATGGGAAAATGCTGAACAAAAAATCGCTTTAGCAGAAGCTAAACGCGACAATCATGAGCAATTAACTAAAGCAGATAAAATCTGGTTACATTCCAAAGATAAACATAACTATGCTGATTACTTCCGTACGCACTCCCTTGGTCGCGTACATGGCTTTGAAACAGCTTTAAATTGGAACGGTGAAAACCGCAACAAAAACGAATACGAATACTTTGAAACGCCTAAATACAATGAAAAAGATGGCTTCGTAAATAGCTATGGTTACAACGTATTGCGCGGTATGGTAGATCGTATTAACGAAGTTGTACAACATCAAAAACAAGTTGGCGGTCCTATGACTGACGACGAAGCACAAGCATTAGAAGATGCAATCTTGGATATCCTTGCTCAAGAGCAAGAACATGTATCTAACGAAGAACTTCGTCACTACATGAACGAAACAATTTGGTTCGCTGCTAAACAAACCGTTAAAAACAAAGCAAGCGAAGAACCAACTGCTGCTGATGAGCACGTAGTAGACCTTCGCAAAGCAATTAACGAACCAATGGGTAGCAACGACTACAATAAAGTTGACTTGCGTAGCGCAATTCAACAATAATTGATTTCTATATTGATATAGATATCAAAAAGCCTTTTCTCCTTCTCTCATCTTAAAGGCTTAGTTGATCTCTAATACATGTGGTATACGGATATATGTCCGCCATATATCCGTATATCTACAAAACAAAAACACAATGGCCCTTATAAAGGGTTTATAAGGGCCCTAACACGTACCCTGCACCCCCCGACTAGGGAACACAAATCCTTATTGAACAACGCCATCCGTTTGGATGGCGTTGTTTTTGTTTCTTTATATATACTATTAAAGAGTTATTATGTGCTTTATGTAGCTATATAGGCTATATAAAGGAATAAACCATAATAAAGGATTAAGTAGTCATACTGATAGATTAATAGAGTTAAGCTGATTATATATATTATTGATAACTACTGTATATGGTATATAAAGTATCTAGATATACCATATAAGCTAAGTCAGAAAAAAGTTTGCAAAATTTTAAAATTAGGGGTTGCGCCTCTCGGTTCTTTGTACTATAATAGCTATACAGTCGTTCGAAGCGACTGTTTATTAGTTAGCAAACACTAGATAAAATCTATGTTTGTTGATAATCGTTTTAGAATAAAAATGTAATTCCTGGTTGAAACAGAAATTACAAAATTCTAAAAAAGATTATAAAAAGGTGTTGACATGAACATGACAACATGTTATTATAATCTAGTCGCCAGTTGACGAAACACTTCTTAAGAAAGTGCTTCGAAGCTAGATAAAATCTAGTCTGACTGGTACAGATCTTTGAAAACTGAACAATGATAGGTAATCAATCAATATGATTGAACATATGCCAGAGTGCGGGTTTTGACAAAGTCAAAACCAACCATAATTCAAAGTTACTTAAATGTAACGACAACAAAAATAAATGAGCTATTCAAATAGCTTCAAGATATCTTGGAGAGTTTGATCCTGGCTCAGGACGAACGCTGGCGGCGTGCTTAACACATGCAAGTCGAACGAAGAGCGATGGAAGCTTGCTTCTATCAATCTTAGTGGCGAACGGGTGAGTAACGCGTAATCAACCTGCCCTTCAGAGGGGGACAACAGTTGGAAACGACTGCTAATACCGCATACGATCCAATCTCGGCATCGAGGATGGATGAAAGGTGGCCTCTATTTATAAGCTATCACTGAAGGAGGGGATTGCGTCTGATTAGCTAGTTGGAGGGGTAACGGCCCACCAAGGCAATGATCAGTAGCCG